>JAUNCG010000112.1 GCA_030526715.1 Eubacteriales bacterium | reverse complement strand
TGATCAGCTTGCAAAGTCTGACTTTCGCCTGCTCTCCACCGCTTAGAACCTTTACCTTACTCTCGATATGCTTTGTAGTTAAGCCACATTTTGCAAGGGCTGAGCGTACTTCATACTGAGAAAAAGAAGGAAATTCCTGCCAGATCTCTTCGATACATGTATTCTCTGTAGGCTCCATCTCCTGCTCAAAGTATCCCAGTTCCAGATAATCTCCTCTCGTTACTTTCCCGGAGATCGATTTTGTCATTCCCAGCATACTTTTTAGAAGAGTACTTTTTCCGATTCCGTTAGTTCCGATGATCGCGATCTTCTCTCCTCGTTCCATCCGAAGATTAATCTCCTGAGAAAGTGGATGATCATATCCGATCACCAAATCTTCGGTCTCAAATAACATTTTCCCGGAAGTCCTGGCTTCTTTAAAATAAAACTCCGGCTTCGGCTTTTCTTTTGCAAGCTCGATCACATCCATCTTATCCAATTTCTTTTGTCTTGACATAGCCATATTTCTTGTGGCAACTCTTGCCTTGTTTCTTGCTACAAAGTCTTTTAGTTCACTGATCTCCTGCTGCTGTCTCTTATAAGCCGCCTCAAGCTGTGCTTTCTTTACCGCATAAACCTCCCGGAAATTATCATAATCTCCTACATATCGGTTTAATTCACAATTTTCCATATGATAGATGATATTTACCACACTATTCATAAATGGTACATCATGACTAATCAGAATAAATGCATTCTCATATTCCTGCAAATACCGTTTCAACCAGTCAATATGCTCCGCATCCAGGTAATTGGTAGGCTCATCCAGTAGTAAGATCTCCGGCTTTTCCAGAAGGAGCTTTGCCAATAGCACCTTAGTTCTCTGACCGCCGCTAAGTCCGGTGACCTCATGATCCATTCCAAGCTCTAAAAGTCCAAGGGCTCTTGCCACCTGCTCCGTCTTGGCATCGATCATATAGAAATCATTATTTGTCAAAACATCCTGAAGGGTTCCTACTTCTTCCATCATCTCTGCAATCTCTTCCTCTGATGCCTCAGCCATACTCTCATAGATCTGATTGATCTGTACCTCCATATCAAAGAGATAGGAAAAAGCAGATTTTAGTACACTCTCGATGGTCATTCCCTTTTTTAGGACCGCATGCTGATCCAGATATCCCACTCGTACATTTTTATTCCATTCCACCTTCCCCTCATCAGGAGCCAGCTTCCCGGTAATAACATTCATAAAGGTACTTTTTCCTTCTCCGTTGGCACCAACCAGTCCGATATGCTCCCCTTTTAGCAATCGAAAGGACACATCATCGAAGATTGCTCTGTCTCCGAAACCATGTGTCAAATGTTCTACATTTAATATCATTTTTTTACACTTCAACCTTGATTTTATCTAATTTCCAAATATCATCTACATATTCCTGAATCGTACGGTCTGAAGAGAACTTTCCGCAGCTTGCAGTATTAAGAAGTGCCATCTTCGCCCAATGACTGCGATCCTTATATGCTTTCTCTACTCGTTCCTGAGCTTCAGCGTAGGCCCTGAAATCTTTTAAGATAAAATATCTGTCCGCCGGATCCATTCCCTGATGATTCAACAGTGAATCGTAAAGATCTCGATACATTTCTGTATCTCCCTTAGAATAGGTTCCATCCACAAGCTGGTCTACCACTCTCCTGATATCCAGATCATTGTTATAGATCTCTCTCGGATCATATCCTCCGTGTTGCTCAAATTGAATGATCTCATCTGAGCTAAGTCCAAAGATAAATGTATTTTCGATTCCAACTTCCTCAACGATCTCCACGTTGGCACCGTCCATCGTTCCAAGTGTCGGTGCTCCGTTTAACATAAATTTCATATTTCCTGTTCCGGAAGCCTCTTTAGATGCTGTAGAAATCTGCTCACTTACATCTGCCGCCGCAAATATCAGCTCTGCATTAGATACACGATAGTCCTCGATAAATACAACTTTTAACTTTCCGTTGATGCTGCGATCATTATTTACAATATCTGCTACGGAATTGATGAGTTTAATGATCTCCTTAGCACGAACATATCCTGCGGAAGCCTTTGCACCGAAGATATAAGTTCTCGGATGGAAGCTTTTCTCCGGATGCTCTTTGATCTGATTATACAGATACATCACATGAAGGATATTTAAAAGCTGCCGTTTGTATTCATGAAGTCTCTTTGCTTGTACATCAAAGATTGATCTTGGATCAATCTCTACTCCGTTGTGCTCCAAAATATATTTCGACAAACGTTCCTTGTTCTTGAACTTGATATCCATAAATTCCTGAAGAGACTTCTCGTCATCTACATACTCTTTCAGTCCTGACATAAGAGAAAGATCTGTGATCCAGTCCTTTGTTCCGAGCTTTTCCGTTACCCAGTCTGCAAGAAGCGGATTGCCATGCATGAGAAATCTTCTCTGGGTAATTCCGTTGGTCTTATTATTGAATTTCTCAGGCATCATCTGGTAGAAGTCCTTTAACTCCTGATTCTTTAAGATCTCTGTGTGAAGCCTTGCCACACCGTTGACAGAATATCCTGCTACAATTGCAAGATGAGCCATCTTAACCTGACCATCTCTTAAGATTCCCATCTTTGCAAGTTTCTCCTCATCTCCCGGATACATTACCCGAACCTGAGCGATAAATCTGCGATCGATCTCCTGAACGATCTGATAAACTCTCGGAAGAAGTCTTGAGAATAAGTCGATCGGCCATTTTTCCAGTGCCTCTGACATAATCGTATGATTAGTATATGCGCAGGTCTTTGTTGTGATCTCCCACGCCTCATCCCATCCAAGCTTTTCTTCGTCAAGAAGGATTCTCATAAGCTCTGCTACAGCCACAGTCGGATGTGTATCATTCATCTGAACAGTCATCTTCTCATGCAGCTTATGAATATCATCATGGTTCTTCTTATATCTTGCGATCGCTGCCTGTAAGCTTGCTGATACAAAGAAATATTGCTGTTTTAAGCGAAGCTCTTTTCCTGCATAGTGATTATCATTCGGATAAAGGACCTCGACGATATTTTTTGCAAGATTTTGCTGTTCCACAGCTTTGCGGTAGTCTCCGCGATCAAAGGAATCAAGCTGGAAGTCTACGATAGGCTCTGCATCCCAAATTCGAAGGGTATTGACCACATGGTTGTTATATCCCACGATCGGATAATCATAAGGGACAGCCATAACAGATTCGTAATTCTCCTGCTTGAAGCTGATATCCCCTGTTTTTTCATCATATTCTACTCGAATATCTCCACCGAAACGGATCTCTTTCGCATATTCCGGCCTGCGAAGTTCAAATGGATTCCCATCCTTTAACCAGTTGTCCGGTGTCTCGATCTGATATCCGTCCTTGATCTTTTGCTTAAACATTCCATAACGGTAACGAATACCACATCCGAATGCCGCATATCCTAAAGAAGCAAGAGAATCTAAGAAGCATGCCGCGAGTCGTCCAAGACCTCCGTTGCCAAGTGCCGGATCCGGCTCTTGATCTTCAATCGTATTTAAGTTGATCCCCATCTCCTCCAAGGCCTCTTTCACCTCGGTGTAAGCAGTCATATTGATCAGATTATTTCCAAGTGCCCTTCCCAACAAGAACTCCAT
>JAUNCG010000039.1 GCA_030526715.1 Eubacteriales bacterium | reverse complement strand
TACAAAAACGAGCCCGGATCAACCGGACTCGTCTTTCTCACAATATGCGAGTGTTTTAGAGAAATTACGCTAACTATATACCCTGTCTGAATTAGTCGTACAGGTTCGGAGCGATCTCGTCACTTTCCATATTATCTGCATTGTACCAGTAACCATCTGTCGGCATATCTGCAACTTCTTCGCCGTTAGCGATTCTTGTCAAAACGTCAACTGTTGTGATACCCATAGCCAGCGGAGACTGTGTAACAGCACCAAACATTGTGCCATCAGCTACAGCTGCCTTAATCGTAGAACCTGCATCAAATCCAGCTGCCAGAATGGTAGATGCCGGATCGCTGCCAAGAACGCCAAGGTTATCGTTAGCTGTCAGAATACCCTCTGCTGCTACCTGATTAGAACCAAAGATACCGATGGTGTCTTCTTTGTTCAGGATGTTAGAAGCCTCAGTTGCGCAAAGCTCAACGGTGGTCTGTGCCGGAACTGCTACGTCAATGATGATATCTGCTGCAGCCTCATCGCCCTTGTCCTTTGCATTATTTACATAATATTCGTTACCTGTAACTGCAACACTCTTTCCATCTGCAGATGCCAGCTCAGCAAACTTGTCGATGAATCCAAGTCCACGACTTGTGATAGACTCAGAAGTAGCCTCCTGATTAACTTCACCGATTCTTACAACGCCGTCAGCGCCTGCAATCTTATCCTTCAGAGCCCCATACAGATTGATTGCTGCAGTCTCGCCTGCTGCATAGTTATCTGTAGCGATGGTAGAAAGTACGGATCCTTCCGGAGCATTCGGAACACCAGAGTCAAACAGAACTACCGGAATACCTGCATCTTTTGCCTTCTGAAGAGACTCGAGAACTGCATCCTGATCACAAGCTGCAAGACCGATTCCATCCGGCTTCTCCTCGATTGCACTGTTCAGCATGTTCACCTGATCTGCGATATCAGACTCAGAGTTCGGTCCGGTAGAATCTGCGGATACGCCAAGTCTTTCCTTCTCAGAATCGATACCCTTTACAGCTGCCTGCCAGTAAGAAGACTGATAGCTCTTAACGATAATCTTAAAATTGTAATCGCCATTTGCTGTAACATCCTCTGCAAGTGCGCCAACACCCAGTGCGGAAACTGCCATTGCTGCGCTCATTACTGCTGCCAATAATTTTCTTTTCATTCTTTTACCCTCCTAATAAATACATTGAATAGTTTTTATATATGAAGTCACCCCTGACTTACATATCCCATATAATACACCTCTTCAAAAAAGCGCTTACCCAATACGTTTTTTCTTAATTACATCGATCAGTACTGCCCCAATCAGTACCAGACCGGTGATGATCTGCTGCCAGTTTGCCTGAAGTCCGATGAACGGAAGACCCGTCTTCATAATACAGATGACAAATACGCCCAGCAATGAACCGGTTACGGAGCCATATCCACCGGAAGCAGATACGCCGCCAATAATAGCACCGCCAATGGCTTCGAGCTCAAAACCTGCACCGGTTCCCGGCTGTACGGTTGCAAACACTGCGGAATACGCTATCGCCGCCAAACCTGCAAACACACCGGAAATCATATATGCGATAATGTGATACAATCTTACATTTACACCGGAAAGCCTTGCTGCTTCTTTGTTACTGCCGATACTGATCGTATAGCGTCCCACCTTCGTGTGATTCAGCACATAGGACATCAGTAATACCAACAATATGACCCAAATGATTCCGATCGGAATCTTGGTGTTGTCTTCCAGAGTAATCTTAAAAATACTGCGGAACCATCCACCCGGCTGTGATGCATTCGGCCATGTAATACCAAAGCCTCCTACTACAATAGATCCAAGTCCACGTGTAATCATGCAGGTACACAATGTTACAAGAAATGGCGGAATGTCCATGATCGCTACCAGCGATCCATTCAGCAGACCGATCAAGGCGCCGCTCAGAACCGTTAACAGAATACCTGCTACTACCGGCCAGTTATAATGTGTTACCATAAAACCGCCGATCAGTGAGTAACAGATCAGTCCGGTTCCGATGGAAAGGTCTACACCTCCTGTAATCAACGGAAATGTCACACCAATGGACATCAATGCAATATAGTATGAATAATCCAGAATACTTACCAGTGTTGTGTATTTCCGGAAGCTCGGACTCATAAGAGCAAAGAAGATACACATTGCCACGATTACCAGAAATACGATAAATCTCTGATCACCGAAATTTATCGGTGATTTTTTCTTTGTTGTCTGATTTGCCATGATTCTCTCCCTCCTAACCGATCTCTCTTGTTGCCATATTCATGATAGTTTCCTGCGTTGCCTCTTCTATTCCAAGCTCGCCGGTCACCTTACCTTCACACATGACAATGATTCGATCGCTCATTCGGAGAATCTCCACCATCTCAGAAGAAATCATAATAATGGACTTGCCTTCGGAAGCCAATCGGTTCATCAGCTTATAAATCTCATTCTTCGCACCGACGTCGATACCTCTGGTCGGTTCATCGAAAATCAGGATATCGCTGTTCCTTGTCAGCCACTTTGCGATAACGACCTTCTGCTGATTACCACCGGAAAGATTCACCACAAGCTGATCCACACCCGGGGTCTTCGTCGCCAGAGAATCCACATACTTCTGAGCTACCTCATTTTCAGCTTTCTTATCTACGAATAATCCATGTGAATATTCATCCAGACTTGCCAATGTTGTATTCTCTGCTAATGTCTTCTGGACTGCGATTCCATAACGCTTACGATCCTCAGACAAATATCCGATACCGCATTTTACCGCATCCTGCGGACTGTTAATAATCACCTTTTTCCCATTGACATAAATATCTCCGCTCTCCTTCGGATCTGCTCCGAAGATGGCTCTGGCCGTCTCGGTTCTTCCCGCACCCATCAGTCCGGAGAATCCAAGAATCTCGCCCTTACGAAGTTCAAAGCTGACATCCCGTACCATACGTCCCGCATTCAAATGCTCTACCTTGAGCACCACCGGCGCATCCTTCGGCACGGAGCTCTGCGTCTTGGGATCCTCATAAATCACACGACCTACCATCATATTGATAATGTCGTTCTTTGTACAATCCTTGGTGATCAGAGTACCTACATAGGTACCATCTCTCATGACGGTCACACGGTCTGTAATGACCTTGATCTCGTCCATACGATGAGATATGTAAACAATACCAAGCTGCTGCTTTCTAAGATCATTGATGATCTTGAACAGCTCATCAATCTCTGATTCTGTCAGAGCCGCTGACGGCTCATCAAAGATAATAACCTTCGCCTCATGCGAAATCGCCTTTGCAATCTCACACATCTGCTGCTTGCCGACCGTCAGATTCCCCATAGTTTCCGCCGGATCGATATCAATATTCAGCTTCTGAAAAAGCTTTGCTGCTTCTGCATTCATCTTTTTATCATCAATGCCGAAGCCTTTCTTGAACTCTCTGCCAATAAAAATATTCTGTGCTACCGTCAGGTGATTCAGCATGTTCAGCTCCTGATGAACGATAACGACACCTGCATCCTGCGCTTCTTTGGCATTGTGAAACTCAACCTCTCTGCCTTCATAAGTAATCGTCCCGGAATCCTTCGTGTAAATACCTGTCAACACCTTCATCAGCGTTGATTTTCCGGCTCCGTTCTCACCCATCAATGCGTGTACTTCGCCTCTGCGAACCTCAAGATCTACATGATCAAGTGCATGTACACCCGGAAAGGATTTATCAATCCCTTTCATCGTCAAAATAACTTCTCCCATATCCTTACCCTTCGCCTTTCTACAAAAATCGACTAAGCTTCATCAGTTTCTGCGGCGTCTGCCGAGTACATCGAAGTATACTGCCACAATTACGATAATACCTGTAATGATCAACTGATAGTTTTTATTCAATCCAAGTGCAAGGATTCCCTCCTGCAGAAGTGCGATGATAAGTACGCCGATGACCGTTCCGCTGATGGAAGCAAGACCGCCTGCCATGGAAGTACCTCCCATAACGCATCCGGCGATTGCCTCGTTATTATACTGGTCGCCATATCCCGGCTGAACCGTCGTATATGCGGATACAAAGAATATTGCCCCAATGCCAACCAGTGTTCCACAGATAACATAGGCAAGCATCCGCCATTTTTTCACATTTACTCCCGAAAGTCTTACCGCTTCACTGTTGCTTCCCAGACAGAGAATATATCTTCCGATCTTTGTCTTATTCAAAATAATCGCACAGATAACGGCTGCACCAAGGAAAATAAACAGTCCTACCGGAATCTCTCCGATCTTAACAAGATTTCTGAACCATCCTCCGTCTGCGTCTGCCTGCGGCCAGCTCACAGACTGTGTCTTTGTAAATACAGATGCCAGTCCCTTTGCAATGTTCATACTCGCCATGGAAACAATAAACGGCGGGACATCCCAATATGCCACTAAATATCCGTTAAATATGCCAAAAGCCATACCAACCAGTACACTGATGATCAAAGCGACCGCCATTGGTACCCCATAGCTCATCAGACTGTATCCGGAAACCAGTGAACAGCAAAACATCACCGGACCAATAGAGAAATCAATACCTCCGGTTGCAATCACAAAAGTAACGCCCAACGACAAAAATCCCAGAAAGTATACATAGTTCAACGCATTCATAATACGTGAATATCCTAAAAATGATGGTTTTATGATTACGAATGCTCCGTACATTACCAGAAGTACAATTACCAGCAAAATTCGATTCAACCCTATTTTCTTTACAAGTCGGTTGTTTTTTATCGCTTCCATCTTTTCTCCTCCCAATGCGATTGCTACAGTCACACCCTTCTCAACTGTAAAGGTATTATAAATCATTATCACAATGGAAAAAATAGAATATCTTCTAAAAAAAGGTTAAATATTTACTGTTGATTCCCGACAAACGGAAAAAGCAGCTTTTGATTTTCTTCCGTGTAAATATCATTGATCGTTATCAGCTTGGTTCCGGAGTTAATATAGGTACCGCTTTTTCTTTTGCCCTCTAAAAGCTTTACGGTCTCTTCCACTCCCAGATATCCCATATTAAACGGCTTCTGAATGACTACTCCACGGAAAATTCCGGCTTCCATAAGTTCAATCATCTCCAGTGAGCTGTCAATACCGAGAACAACGACCTGATTTCCGCGTTTCATATCTCTGACCGCACGGGCAGCTCCGACGGCAGAATATTCATTCATTCCAATCACCATGGTCAGCTCCGGATATTTTTTAAGCAGCTCACAGGTCTGCTCATAGGCGACCGAAAATTTTGATCCGCAAAATACCGTCTCCAGAACATTTTCTTCAAACGCTCCAAGTCCCTTTCGAATTCCTTTTTCCCGTTCAATCGCAGTAGAGGAATTCTGTACATGACCAACCATAACAATCTGAGAGTCTTCCTTTAAGAAGGAACAGGCAAATTCCCCCAGTTGTCTTCCCATATCCACATTGTCTGTCGCTACTGTAAGTTCCTGAATCTCTTCAGATACCTCAGAATCAATGAATACCAGATGGATTCCTTCTTCTTTTACTTTTTCAAGAAATGTATTGTTCCCTGTGTAGTTGGAGGGAGAAATCAGGATCGCATCGGGATGTTTCTTTATAGCTTCCATAAGATATTCATTCTGCATCTCATAATTTGTCTCTGAATCCGGCGCATACAGCTCTAGCTTCACCCCATAATCCTCCGCCGCCATCTGCGCGCCTTGGATCAGACTGGTCCAAAAATCATTAGCTTCATCCGCAATCTTCGGAATATAGATCATGCGGTATTGTTTTCCGGGGGCCTGATAAAAAAGAACCGCATATACAAGTCCAAACACAAGAAACAACACTATGCATATGAAAGTAATTCTACGCTTTGTCCATAAACTCTGCCACATCAGAACACCGTCCCCTCTCTTCCGGAAGTTTCCACTCCGTATCTGATTACCGGAATACGCACCGTGACACAGGTACCTGTTCCCACATGACTTTCATATGTCAGTCCATATCCTGCTCCATAAGAAAGCTGCAGTCTTTTCTGTACATTATAAACACCTACTCCGTTGGAATGATAATTTACCTTATGTTCCTCAAAAATATGAGCCAGCGTCTCCTCATCCATTCCGATCCCGTCATCTCTGATCTCTATGATGACATCATCTGCCACACGATATCCGGTGATTTTCAAAATACCTCGTGATTCTTTATATTTTAATCCATGATAAATTGCATTTTCAATCAACGGCTGCAACACCATTTTCAAAATCATCTCATGTTTAATGTCCGAAGCTATGTTGATCTCATATTCCAGTTTATCTTTATAGCGCATTTTCTGAATGGTCAGATAGCTCTCTGCCGCCAGTATTTCACGCTCAATGGATACCTTTTCATCCTCATTACTGATATTTTGGCGCAAAAGTCTGGCCAGCGCTGCCGTCATCACCACAACCTCTTCATTTTTCTTTCCTTCAGCCATCCAGATAATAGAATCCAGCGTATTATACAGAAAATGAGGATTGATCTGAGACTGAAGAGCACGCAGCTCCATCCGTCTTTTGTCCTCCTGCTCCATCTGATTCTGTTTTACCAGCGCATCAATGCGCTCAGACATCAGATTAAACGAGTGTGCCAAAGATGCAATCTCGTGATTTCCTTCCACCTCCACGCGATGCGCCTCCAGATGACCCTCCTGCACCTGCTCCATAGAGCGCCGAAGCGCCTGTACCGGACGGGTAATCTGGTTTGCAATGATTCCCGAGACGATTACCGCTACAATCAGCAGCAAAACGGCCACAATGAGATACATGAGCTGAGCCTGATCACTTTTTCTGAGTAATTCTCCGGTATCCGCCACTCCGATGATCAGCCATCCTGTTTTTTCGGAAGCCCGGCTAATATAGAGACGGCTCACACCGTTTTCCTCCACGATTTCATACTCCTGCCCGTTGAGCAGTACATCGTCCGTATGTTCTGTTCGCAGACCTCCGTACAGGAGCTGCTGCCTCGGATGATAAACAATCCTGCGATTGCTATCCAGAATATAGACATATCCCTGTGATTCCATACGGTTATTCTCACAGAGCTTACTGATCGAGCTGTAGTTCAGATCGATGAACACCACAGCCTGCTCCTGCGCATTATGTCGGTTCTTCACCACCGTACTGAGCGTCACCACCCATTTATAACAGTCCTTTACCACGTTCTGTACATGAGATGAAGAAATATAAAACGAATACGGATGATTCATGGCTTCCCGATACCATTGTGCATCCGTAACGTCTATGTTTTCATTCAGCATATCCGTGCTGCCATTGATCAGAGCCTTGCCGTCTGCTCTGATGATTCCGATATTATAGATATCCGTGCGGCTCTGAAGAATTGTGTCAATCTGTGCTGCAATTCCCTTCTGTGCATGTTCACGTGCCTCTTCCGCATCCGCAAACAGCCAGTCCTGCACATCTTCACTGGAACGGATCATATAAGAAATATTATCCATATAATCGATATAGGAATCGATATCTGCATTGAGCTGAGACAAAAGCCGTCCGGTATAATTCACCGCATTCTCATAAACAGCTTCTTTGGTATATGTCAGAGAAACAAACACCATAATCGTAATGGCGCATAGTATCAGAATGGAAAATGGAATCAGTATTGCTGTACGAATACTGTTGAATCTGGCAAAGAGATCGTGTACGCGCATACGTTCTCTCTGCATCTTATCCATCCTTTCGAACCTCCTTTGCGTATTCTGTCGGTGATTTTCCTGTCATTTTTTTGAAAGCGATACTGAAATAATGCGGATCTGAAAATCCCACCCGGTCAGCAATCTCATAGTTCTTCAGGGATGTGTGTCTCAAAAGCTCCTTCGCTTTCTGCATACGCACCCTTGTCAAAGCCTCCATGAAGGTCACACCGGTAGCTTCCTTAAAAATCGTGGAAAAATGACTTGTACTGATAGCAAGATAACTGCAGATCTCATTCAAATTGAACGATGCTTCCGAATATTTCTTTTCTATGTAATCCATAGCTATCAGAGCTGTCCGTTTCCCCTTAGTATCATTTACTTCCTCCATCCCGTCGATCACGCTCCTGACGTATTCCCGGACCTCCGTTATAGCTGCCGTGAGCGTCCGAACCTTGGTGACCTGTTCCAGAAAATGATTCTGCTCAGACTGTACTCTTTCTTCCATTGCACCACTCTGGCGCTGTACAGTTCCGACCGCTTTGATCACCTCCAGAAGGAGTAACGTCACCTGACTTTTTTCCAGACATGCTTCCCGCATTTTCTCTGTGATTCCATCAAGAACATTTACTGAATCGTCAAAATCATGCTTTCTCACGCTCTCCAGCAGCTTTTCTGTCTCTGTATAAAAAGAAACCGGCTGATTTATCTGAAGATTTTCCATATCCAGAATCCGGTTGCCACCGATCACATAGCGTAGCGACAGCGCTTCCTTAGCTGATTTCCATGAATAATACAGCTGTGTCGGTTCGTTTACACAAATACCGAGTCCTACTGACAGCTCCATACCAAGCGCTTTGTTAATTTCCTCACGTATTCGATGACAGATACTACTCGATTTTTCAATAAATCTCTGTGTTGCGGATCCCCACAAAATCCAGCGGATACGATGATCCCCCTCCTGATAGGCTATACCGCAATTTTCATTCTGCAGGATCTCTGTGCTGATATTTAATGCCACAAAGGCCATCAACGCACTCTCCTGTTTTTTTTCAAAATCCGGCTCGTAAAGCTCGGAATAAATATCCATATCTAAAGCTGCAAGTCGGTAGCATTCACTTTGAAAATCGATTCCCATACCTGCGAGCTCCCGAAGACTGTCCTCGGGCTTTTTATTTCCCATGACCAGATCATTCAAGGCACGGGAACGAAAAATTCCTGCATTTTTATTGTATTCTCTGGAGGTATTCTGCAATACTGTCAGCTTCTCCTCCTCCCGATATCGGTTATCGAGCTTTTCACGGATTTTTTTCAAAACCGCGGAAAGCTCGAATGCCGTAATCGGCTTCAACAAATATTCAGAAACCTGATATTGAATTGCTTTCTTTGCATATTCAAATTCCGAAAATCCACTGAAGATAATAATCTCTGTCTCCGGGTGGTTCTCAAAAGCATATCTACTGAGCTCCATCCCATCCACATAGGGCATATTAATATCTGTCAAAATCACATGTACCTGATTTTGCTCTAAATATTCGATCGCATCTTTGCCATTCTGGCAGTCACGAACTAATTCAAATCCCAGTCCATGCCAGTCTACATTTTCACGCATGGCATCTCTTACCAGAATCTCATCGTCCACTAATAACACACGATACATGCCCCATTCTCCTTATCATTCTACTATTTTTCCATCCTCATCCCAGAGATCATGCCAGTCTTTTGCGCCTTCCCACAGGAATACCTGCCCCTTAACGAGACGGTTGTTGCACTCCAGCCCCTCCATGATCTTCATCTCTTCCTCAGTCAGAGGATCTTCTGTAACACATTTCAGATTACTGATAATGTTGCGCTCCTTTGTAGAGAACGGAATTGGCGCTACACCGCTCTGTACTTCCCACTTCAGCGCAATATTTACCGGATGCACGCCATGTGCCTGAGCGATCTCTACCAGTGCCGGTACCTTCAGATCTGCTACATCCTCCGGTGTGCAGTCTCTCTCCGGACGATCCGGAGAACCGAGCGGACAAAAAGCCACCGGAACAATTCCTTTGCTCTCAATGTATGCCTTGAGCTCGCGCTGCTGGAAGCACGGATGATACTCCAGCTCAATAGCTGCCGGTTTGATACGACACAGCGGAAGTACTGCCTCCAGCTTCGGAATCGTCATGTTAGACATACCGATGTGCTTGGTCAGTCCCATATCCACTAAGCGTTCCATCTGTCTCCATGTTTTCATAAAGCGCTCTACTGAGAACGGCTTTGAATCCGGATTGCGGGTATCTACGTCGCAGAAAGGCGGATGATAGTTCGGGAACGGCCAGTGTACATAATACATGTCCAGATAGTCCACCTTCAGATCCTTGATGGTTTTTGCAAATGCAAGCAGCACATCTCCGTCCCCATGCATGTCATTCCACACCTTGGATACAATAAAAAGATCCTCGCGCTTTACTTTTCCCTGTGTAATTGCATCGGTGAACACCTCACCGATCTGTGCCTCGTTGCCATAACAAGCCGCACAGTCAATCATACGGTAGCCGGCATCAATTGCCGCAGCAACTGCGGAAGATACCAGCTCCGGTGATGCATGATCTGAACCAAAGGTTCCCATACCGATGGCCGGCATTTTTGCACCTGTATACAGCTTATACTGTGGTACAGATGCCGGATTGATCACTGTCATACCTTTTTCCTCCTTTTATAAATTTTGAGCCTTCGCTCTAATATATACGATCAGAGTATACTGCAGCTATTTTGTCGCATACTCATAATCTTCCATAAACTCTATGACACCATCCAGCGCCAGATCCCTCGGATCCAGCGTCAGCTCTCCTGCCATTACCTTCTTATACTGAAGCGGCATATACTGGTGAAGCATATTCTTCGGGATCTCATATTTTCTGAGATTTACAAACAGCTTCTCCATGGCCTCCTGAACCTCTTTCTGTCCGATATAATATCTTGCACGATCTGAAAAGCTGTATTTTCTTGCCAGAGCCAGCTGTTTTTCATCTCCGTGATAATGCTTCTTCCAATTCTTCGGATCCTTCAACATAACCTCATCCAAAACCTGTGCAAAGTTTGCACGCTCTGCTTCAGGAACCAGCTCTGCCTCCATCATTCCCAAAGCAAACAGAGCTTCTCTCAGTCCATAAGTCAGTGCCGGACCTACCTTTAAAATCACAATGCCGTCCTCCACCATTTTGCGCAGGCACTCTGCACTCTGATAATCTGTGGAATGTCCTTCAAATCCGATTTCCGGATAATCTGCAAGCTTGGCGCAAAGCATGGTCGCTTTGTCATGGTCATAGAAGAATACCTGATCATCGCCGAATTCCACACCCGGCTGAACCACTACCGCAATGACGTCCTTCCAGCCGTCTGCCACACCATACTCCGCAAACATTCGCTTATAAGTATTCACTGTATCTTCAAAAGCCTCCGGCTTTGTCACCGCAAGCGTATCCTCCGCTTCCTGAGCTCCTCCCGGGATCGGCACCTCAGAACCAATGATAAATACCGGACGCATTGTCTCCGGATATTTCTTCCTGCGTTCCTCGTAGGCTTCCATGCAGACCTTGTACAACTGCACTCCGCGTCTTGCAACCGTCTCAGTAGCGAGCGCTCCCTCCGGATCATCTGCAAGCTTCATGCTGGTATCCAAATGAATCTTCGTAAAGCCCGCAAGCACATATTCACGTACCAGCTCCTCAGACTTTGTCATAGCCTCTGCCTCCGGCTCCTCCGCCCAAGTCAGCGGTCCCAGATGGTCTCCCGCGAGAATCACCTGCTGCTGCAAAACTCCGATCTCCTTCGCCATCTGCAGCACCTTTTCATAAAAATCCTTCGGCTGCATCCCGGTATATCCTCCAAACTGATTTACCTGATTGGCAGTAGCCTCAATCAATACTGGTTTTCCCAGCTTCTTAGCCCGAAGCAGTGCAGCCTCCAGAGCCAGTTCATTTGCCGTACAATAAGATGGGATGCCACACTTGATTCCTGCTCTGCGATCTTCCATCATTTTCTGCAATGGATGTAACATGTTCTCTCTCCTTTACTTTTCAGAATCAATCAAAATCTTTCCTTTTACCGTACCCGGCGTCTTAAACATCTCAAATGCATCCGCAATCTCACTCAACGGAAGGATCCGGTATACAAAAGAGTCATCGAGCTTCAGATCACCGGTTCCAAAATAGTGAGCAACCAGCTCCCATTCGTGTCCCGGGAACGGAGCGCTGTACGACATCCAGCTTCCGGTCAGATTAAACTCCTTACGGTTCATATTCTCCCACTCTTTCACGGAGAAGGTCAGATCCTTCGTCGGTGTTCCGATAAAGCATACTTCCGCCTTATTTGCTGCCAGTTCAAATGCCATCTTCATGGTGATGGTATTACCCGCTGTCTCGTATACATAGTCAAATCCCCGACCACCGGTAAGCGCCTTTGCTTCCTCCATGAAATTCTCTTTTAAGGTATTAATACCTGCCGTAGCGCCAAGGCGCATTCCCAACTCCAGACGCTCATCTACAATATCAAAAACGACCACTTCCTTAGCTCCAAAAATCTTTGCCCACTGCATGGTCATCATACCGATCGTACCACCGCCAAGGATCGCTACTGTTTTGCCTCCCTTATATCCCGTGCGCTCCAGACCGTGCAATGCTACCGTAGCCGGCTCAAAAAACGCGCCCTGCTCGAAAGAAACTGCATCCGCAAACTTTACTGCATTCTGCTCCGGAACACACACATACTCCGCATAGCTTCCAAAAGAGTGAGAACCGATGAAATCATAGTGTCTGCAAAGAGAATAATTTCCCTTCTGACAGTCCTCGCATTTCATACACGGTACCAGCGGAATACCTGCAACACGATCCCCCGCCTTCAGTCGCGTAACACCTTCGCCTACTTCATCCACGGTTCCTGAAAACTCATGTCCCAACACTATCGGATAATAATGCGCGGCATCAGCGTTCACACGCGGAATATCCGATCCACAGATTCCTGTATACTTTACCTTAATTCTCACTTCTCCGGCCTTCGGAACCGGCTTCTCGATCTCCTCATATCGGATATCGCAACTTGCATGTACTACTCCTGCTTTCATCATGTCTCCCTCATTTCTTTGTTTTCTAAGATATCATTATGTTACTTTTTAATGATCTCACTAAAATCCTATCGACCGGATGTCCGGTCTTATCCTTCAAAAGTTATACCTCTGTACGATACCTGTGCATCGTATTCTTCAGATCCTCATATAGCTCTCGATATAGCCGATATCCTCTTGCATAAACCGCTGCATGCTCGGGATTCGGTTCGTGTCTTCTGGTTTCCTTTACCGTAAGACTCACTGCTTCCTCATAGCTGTCATAAAAACCGACACCGACACCGGCCAAGATCGCTGCGCCAAGCGTTGTAGCTGTATCCGATGAGGGAACTACAATCGGCTTCCCGGTAATATCCGATTTGATCTGTGTCCAGAGCAATGAATTGGCTGAGCCTCCCATGGCGCGAAGCACTTCCGCCTTTGCTCCCGCTTTTTCGGCAACCTCAAGATTATGCCAAAGCGCATAGGCTACGCCCTCCATAGCAGCTCTCACAAAGTGTCCTTTTGTCTTTGAAAAATCCAATCCGTAAAATACGCCCTTGGCGTTCACATCCCAAATCGGTGAGCGCTCCCCGGACATATACGGTAAGAATACAACTCCGTCACTTCCCGGCGCTACCGCTTCCGCGATCTCATTTAGCTGAACCAGAGACGACTTGCCTACCTGTTCTGCCACAGATCTTTCATAAGCTGCAAATTCACGCTCTACCCAGCGCATCACGCCGCCTCCGCCGGTAGTTCCACCCTGCAGCAGCCATTTTTCGGGAACCACATGATAACTCAATATCAGGCTGGGATCTGCACGATACGTATCCGTACAAATACTCATTCCCCCTGCCTGACCGCCCTGCTCCTGTGTTTCGCCACTATGAATAACACCGGCTCCAAGAGTTCCACAGGCCGCATCCAGCCCGCCGGCCACGACCGGTATTCCGGCACAAAGTCCGGTCTCCTTGGCCGCCCTCTCCGTCACCGTCCCGACTACTTCATCACATCTGTAGATCTCAGGTAAAAAACTAACCGGAATTCCAAGCAGCTCACACATTTTCTCGTCCCACTGTCCCGTATGCATATCAAAGCAATGCAGACCATAGCCCTGAGACAGATCCTGCGAAATCACATCTGTTAGTCGATAAGCTATATAGCTGTTGGACTGTACAATTTTATTGATCTTCTCATATACCTCCGGAAGATTTTCCTGATACCAGAGAATCTTGGCCGTTGTGTAGGAGGGCTGAAGAGAATTTCCTGTCAACGCAAAGATCCTGTCCTCCCCGATTCGTTCATTCATACGATCGCATATATCCTTTGCTCTCGTATCCATCCAGATGGGTGTATTGCACAAAACCTCTCCCTGCGCATCCAACGCAATGGCTGACCAACTCTGTCCGTCAATACCCACTCCGGCAATCTCCTGCGGATCTATATCTCCCTTTTTCAAAACCTCTTTGATCGCTTTGCAAACGGCCTCCCACCATTCTACAGGATTCTGCTCTGCCCATCCCTCTTTAGGGTAATATACCGGATAATCTGCATTTGCGCTGGCTGCCACACTGCCGTCCTTTACAAATACGGCAACCTTACAGGCACTTGTACCGATATCTATTCCCAATAAATACCTTTTCATCTGAAATATCCTCTCTTCTCCCTTTCACACCATTTTCCTTTAATGCCTCTGGAGCAATACCGAATTTCCCAAAATCATATCCGTCTGCAGCTTATCATAAAACGGCTGTCGCTCCCGATCATTCTTCTCATGAAGCCGTTTCAGCACCAGCTTCGCTACATGAACCCCAATCTCATGTGTCGGCTGTGTGACGATCGTCAGCTTCGGATGACATGCTCTTGCGAATTGCAGATTATCAAATCCAACCAGTGAAAGTCGATCCGGAATATGGATCCCAAGCTCATTGGCTCCGATTACGGCTCCCATGGTTGTCTCATAATTCGTCGCAAACACAGCCGTCATCTTGGGATTCTCGCGAATCAGCTTCTCCATCCCCTGCACGCTGTCTGCCATGGTATAGTCTCCATGATAAATCAGCTTCTTCCGTGCCGGAATCTTATGCTCTTTCAAAACCTGCCAATATCCCTTCATGCGCTCCTGAACCGTAAAAATATCCTCCGGTCCCGTCAATACGCCTATATGCTGATGTCCCCGCTCAACCAGCAGTTCCACGGCGTTGCGGGCTGCCGTAAGATTGTCCACAAATACACAGTCACAATTCAATGCTTTTATTTTTCGATCGATCAGTACGATAGGCTTCCCGCTTTTGCGAAAATCTTCCAGATGCCGTCCGGTCGTATCGACCGGCATATTAATGATCGCATCTACTCTCTTCCGACTCAGGAAATCGACCGCTTCGTGCTCCAGCCTCTTATCCGTACGACAATCGCAGACGATCGTCGCATATCCGTGATTTCGAAGAATATCTTCCATAGAGGTGATCACCTCAGAGCAGAAAATATTGTTCAGCTCCGGAATCACAACTCCGATCGTGTGGGTCTTATTTGTCTTTAATCCTCTTGCTACTTCGTTTACTTCAAAATGTAGTTCTTCAATCGCCGCCTCAATCTTGACGCGATTTTTATCCCGTACATTTCCTCCGTTTAAATAAGAAGAAATCGTAGCCAGCCCGAGACCGGTCCTCTGCGCAATATCTTTAATTGTCGCGGCCATGATTTCTCCCTCCTTTTCCGTCGCATAGCTCTATCTTATATGCAGTATGCTCTTCTCTATGTAGTGTACCTTATCGTCCGATACTCCGCTTCATTGACTTACACTTCCATGTCATCTGCTTTGCCGTCGCAACCGCAGACCTTCATGCGATTTTTCACAAGCTCGGTAACTGCTGCCATACCGACCTTACCAAGAGCCTTCGGATCAAAGGTATCCGGCTTCTCCTGAATCAGCTTCTTTCCTGCGTCTGTATAAGCCTTGCGCAGCTCTGTTGCAAAATTCACCTTGCAGATACCGCGTTTTACACATTCTTTTACTTCCTCATCGCTCAATCCGGAAGCACCGTGAAGAACCAGAGGAACGTCTACTACCGCACGTACCTCACTGAGTCTCTCCTTATCCAGCACAGGTGTTCCCACATAAAATCCGTGCGCCGTACCGATCGCCACTGCCAGAGAAGTCACGCCTGTACGCTCTACGAACTCCTTCGCCTCTGTCGGATCTGTATTCGTATCTGCCTCAGCTACAAGGTCATCCTCCTTACCACCGACCTTGCCGAGCTCTGCCTCACACGGAATGCCAACCGCCTTCGCTACATCTGCCACCCTTTTGCTGACAGCTACATTACCCTCAAACTCCTCATGAGATCCATCGATCATCACAGACGTATATCCTGCTTTCATTGCCTGCATAGCCAATTCAAAGCTACTGCCATGATCCAGATGCAGACACACCGGAACCGTCGCCTTCTTAGCCTCAGCTGTTACAATTGCCGCATAAGTCTCCAGCGAACCATACTTGATCGTGGATGGTGTCGTCTGCAACATCACCGGTGCATGAAGCTCCTCTGCTGCCTGAATGATCGCCTTCACCATCTCCATGTTCTCACAGTTAAATGCACCAACCGCGTATCCGCGTCTCTGGGCATCCTTCAACATAACTTCTGATGTAACTAATGGCATATTATTCTCCTCCTGTCGTCAAACCGAAACGTTTCGTTTTCTATTACAATTTTAGGTCTAACAGTTGCGTTTGTCAAGATGCTATCATCACTTTGGCATATCGCATAATTTATCCGATATTTTTTTAGCAGTATTGCCACCGTCGGAAGATTGCGACTGTTTTCCGTACATTTTTCTATTGCATTTCTTTAAAGAATCTCCTATGCTGTAAAAAACAATTATTGGTCGCCATCTCGGAGGTTCGGTAGCTTCGACTGGCATTTTTGAAAGGAGACATATTATGTTAAAAGGAATTCCACCAATTTTATCCCCGGAACTATTGAAGGTACTTTGTGAGATGGGTCACACAGATGAGCTGACGATCGGTGACGGCAACTTTCCGGGACATTCTTTCGGAACAGAAGTCATCCGTATGGATGGACATGGCGTACCGGAGATCCTTGATGCGATCCTGCAGGTATTCCCGCTGGATACCTATCCGGATGCAGATGGAGTTATGGTGCCTCCCTGTACGTTGATGGCCGTAGAGCCCGGTGATGATGCCGAGACACCGATCTGGGATACCTACAAAGAGATCGTAGCCAAGCATGATGAGCGTGGAGCTGCGTGCTTTGAAGAAATCAATAAATGGAAATTCTATGACAAGACCAGAGCAAAATCCCGTGTCGTTATCATGACCGGCGAGACCGCGATCTATGCGAATATCATTCTTCGCAAGGGTGTTGTTATCAATAAATAATGTGATATCTGAGTATCTTCGGAACTATCTTCCTACCGGAGATACTCTTTTTTTATTTTAACTCGCATTTTTCCTTAAAGTATAGTATACTCTCTTAGCAGTTTTATCATTACAAGGAGAATCTTTATTATATTATGATATTAAATGTAAAAAATCTGAGTCACGGCTTCGGTGACCGTGCAATTTTTGAAAATGTCTCTTTTCGATTGTTAAAAGGTGAACACATTGGCCTGATCGGCGCCAACGGCGAAGGAAAATCCACCTTTATGAACATCATTACCGGCAAACTGATGCCCGATGAGGGTACTGTCGAATGGGCGAAAAATGTTCGCGTGGGATATCTGGATCAGCATGCAGTTCTGGAAAAAGGTATGACGATCCGCAGCGTTTTGCAATCTGCCTTTTCTTTTCTGTTTGAAATGGAACAGACTATGAATCAGATGTTCGAGCAGATGGGAGAAGCCTCTCCCGAGGAAATGGAACGCTTGCTTGAGGAGACCGGCACCTATCAGGAGCTTCTGGAGCAGCATGATTTCTATATGATTGATGCGAAGGTGGAAGAAGTGGCGCGAGCTCTCGGACTTATGGATCTTGGACTTGACCGTGATGTCACGGATCTCTCCGGCGGCCAGCGTACCAAGGTTCTGATGGCAAAGCTGCTTCTGGAGAAACCGGATATCCTGCTGCTGGACGAGCCGACAAATTATCTTGATGAGCAGCATATCGAATGGCTCAAGCGCTATTTGAATGATTATGAAAATGCGTTTATCCTGATCTCTCATGACATTCCTTTTCTTAACAGCGTGATCAATCTGATCTACCATATGGAAAATAAGGCGCTGGATCGCTATCCCGGAGATTACGATAAGTTTCAGGAAGTATACGCCATGAAAAAATCACAGCTTGAAGCGGCTTACAATCGCCAGCAACAGGAAATCCGACAGCTGAAGGATTTTGTGGCACGAAATAAAGCAAGTGTCGCTACCAGAAATATGGCCATGTCACGCCAGAAGAAGCTGGACAAGATGGAGGTCATCGAACTTGCCAGAGAAAAACCGAAGCCGGAGTTCCATTTTCTGACCGGACGCGCCTCCGGCAAGGTAATCTTCGAGACAAAGGATCTTGTGATCGGATACGATGATCCGCTCACAAGGCCGCTCAATATCTCTATGGAGCGTGGGCAACGGATTGCCTTGATCGGTGCCAACGGTATCGGAAAGACCACCTTATTAAAAAGTATTCTGGGATTGATCAAACCGTACTCCGGAAGCGTTCATCTAGGCGATTATCAGGAAATCGGGTATTTTGAGCAGGAATCCGCTCCCGACAACATCCGCTCCTGCATCGAAGAATTATGGCAGGAATTTCCTTCCTTTACGCAGTTTGAGGTGCGCTCTGCCCTCGCAAAATGCGGGTTGACTACAAAGCATATCGAAAGTCAGGTCCGTGTTCTCTCCGGCGGTGAGCAGGCAAAGGTGCGACTTTGCAAAATTTTAAATCGTCCTTCCAATATCCTGCTTCTCGACGAGCCCACCAACCATCTTGATGTGGATGCCAAGGCCGAATTAAAACGAGCGCTTCAGGAATATAAAGGCAGTATCCTTCTCATCTGCCATGAACCTGAATTTTATCAGGATGTGGTAACTGATGTATGGAATTGTCAGGAATGGTCAACGAAAATCTGAGCACCCTCCAATTAGCCCTTATATAACGCGAAGCATGTACCAAGAGGCACATGCTTCGTGAAAAATTTTCTATATCCCGATATTCCTATTATCTCTTTTTGCTTTTATTGCCTTTATCCACTGCACTATTTACCGCTGCCTTACTGATCGTATAAGCTCTCTTTTTGTCTAATGCAGAAAAGGTATTCTTCAACACAGTAGCCTTTTTATACTTTGATTTCGTCAAAGATACAATCTGCATACCATGTTTGACTCCCTTACACTCATTATTCTCTACAACTACCGTCGCATTTTTTATCAGCTTTTTCGGAGCCTTGCCAATAATAGAAATATTCAGCGCTGTAGAATAGGACAATTTTTTTCTCTTACTGTATGTGATGATCGTATTATTCTTTACTACCGGATTGATCGTATTATAAAGTACACAGCCCTCCGCACTCATTCCTATCATCGTGTTGCCGATTACGGTAATGTTACGATGGAACTTATTTTTATATTTTTCTCCATCCTGCCCTGCAAAGTTTGCACACACTCCACGGCTTCCCTGAATCGTATTATTCAGGATCGAAATATTTTCACATGTCAAACCTTCCCCGTATGGCGCATCCAGATGGGGAGCTGTCCTCGGCGCCGCAACATCTATCTGTAATGCCTCTTCCACTGAATTTTTGCTGGTTCTTCCGCTGCATGTCAATGTACAATTTTGAACCGTCACATCCTGCATCGCAATCAGCTCTACATCATGTCCTCCATAGTTTCCGATAACCGTCATACCATCAAGAAGAAAATGACTGCCATACGCAAGTCTGATCAGTGATTCTCCCCAATAATCTCCGGCGGTTTTCCATGTACCGCCCTTGATCGTCACATTTGTGGTTCCCTGATAGCTTGCTACATCTGTACGATTATATATGATCCGTTTTCCGGACTGAGTCATAACAATCGTTGCACCATCTGCCAAAATTGTCGTATTGCTTCCGATAACGATAGCATTTCTTAGTGTTACTGTAGATCCCGCCGGAATAACAATGGTCTTAGGTTCATCATTATTACAAAGAATATTCAAATTACGACTATTTTCAGTTGCCGATGATGACACAGAAAATACGATCTGCCCTAATTCATTATAAGTGCTGACGTCATCTGCCGCTTTTTCACCTGCCGCACTCACAAATAACGTCATATTGAAAAGTATTAAATAAAAAGTTATCCTCAACAATATTGCTTTTACTCTCATCCTCATTTTTCCTTTCTTACTCCTTAATTGCCCAACGCATTTTTGTGGATCGTGCTCTGCCGTTCT
>JAUNCG010000111.1:1001-3699 GCA_030526715.1 Eubacteriales bacterium | reverse complement strand
AAAAAAACTTAGACAAAGAAGGTTGATGGTTCTTTTGGCCTTTGTTTTGCTATGCTTTATTTTGCTATATGCAATCACTACAATCAGGCATCATAGATACGTGTCCGGATTTGAAAAAGACAAAGCGGCAAATAATGTCCATATCGGAAGCGTGGATGTCTCAGGAATGACAGAGGATGAGATCGTCGCAAAGTTAGGGGAGCAGAATCAGACAGACTTAGCGAAAAAGATTTCTTTGAAGCTTGGAGATCAGGAAGCTACGATGACAATGGAAGAAGCTATTCTTGAGTATTCCGATGTCCGGACAGTCGCAAAGGAGGCTGTAGAATATGGAAAGAGCGGAAGCCTTTCGAAACGCTATCGTACCCTTAGAAGGTTGCGAAAAAAACCGGCAGTTATTGAAGAAGATCTGAAAGTGGATCCGGACAAGGTGAAAGAGGTGATTGGAAGCCGAACAGAAGCCTTTACTGAGCATGCCAAAGATGCCACTTTAAATGTGAAAGACGGAGAGCTTGTGATCGAACCGGAAAGCACAGGGGAGACTGTGGATGTAGAACGGGCATTTTCTGATTTGGAGACTGTTTTAAAAGAGTCCTGGGATCACGAGGACATTACCATCAAGCTTGAGGTTAAGGAAGAGGATCCGGAGGTGAAAGAAGCTGATCTTAGTGATGTTCGGGATGAATTGGGAACCTATTCCACAGATGTGGGAACAGGAGAACGCGTGGTAAACATACAACTTGGTGTTAAAAAAGTGAATGGAACGATAGTAATGCCGGGAGAGGAGCTTTCTTTTGACAAAGTAACAGGTCCTTTTGATGAATACAGTGGATATGTGCCGGCAGGGTCTTATGAAAGCGGACAGGTCGTCGATACCTACGGCGGAGGGATCTGTCAGGTATCAACAACACTTTACAATGCAGTGCTTTATTCAGAATTAGAAATTGTTCAGAGAGGACCGCACTCTATGCTGGTATCCTATGTGGATCCTTCCAGAGATGCTATGATCGCAGATGATGTTATGGACTTTGTCTTTAAGAATAGCACCGAGTATCCAATCTATATATTTGGAGAGATCGATTCTAATAATCAGCTGAGATTTACGATTTACGGAAAGGATACGAGAGAGAAAGGCCGCACTATTGATTTTGAGTCGGAGATCCTATCAACAGAGGAAGCTGGAGTTGCCTATCGCGCTAGTTCAGAGCTGTATCTCGGAGGAATGCAGACGAAAAGCGATGCCCATACGGGAATGGATGCAATCCTTTGGAAAATCATATATAAAGACGGAGAGGAAGTTAGCCGTGAGCAGGTCAATGCCAGTCATTATCAAAAGACAGATAAGATCATTGAAGTGGGAATAAAGACAGATAATCAGAGTGCGGCGCAGCTTGTAATCAATGCCATCTCAAGTCAGGATGCGGCAACTATACAGTCTGCAATCAATCAGGCGGCTTCTATGGGGTGAAAGGATGAGGGAATCAAATCTAACATATCAGACAGTCATATCTTATGGTTATGTAAGAGAAAAGTGAATACGGAATTGCCGCAGTCATGAACGAGCTTCTTGCCGAGGGCTTGGATATTCGGAATCTCGAAGATATAAAAATGCAGATTCTTGCTCCGGTTTCATGGGAGAATTCGAAGCTTTATGACATAAGAAAGACAGCCATCTCCTGCTGCAAAGCAAGAAATCTTCCGCTTGCGGGTGTACAGATCCTTCGAGCGGAGACTGCGAAGTTTCCGATGGTGATAACAATGGCGGGAGGAATCATTTCCGAAAAGTCTGAGAATTTATCAAAGACGGAGTCTGCCGTAGGGCAGGACATCCTTATGATAGGATATGCCGGATTGGCAGGGACACTTCAGATTTTGGATGAGAAAGAAGAGGAGTTAAAAAGACATTTCTCGCAGGTCTTTCTTTCCGGAATCAGAGATCTTAGAGAGCATATATTTGCAACCGAAGAAATAAAGGCTGCGAAAGCGGGAAGCGTATCTGTCATGCGTCAGGTCGGAGAAGGCGGAATCTATGCCGCGTTATATCATCTGGCAAAGGAAGCCGGTGAGGGGCTTGCAGTGGAATTAAAAGAGATTTCCATTCGGCAGGAAACGATAGAGATCTGCGAATTCTATCGATTGAATCCTTATCAGCTTGCTTCAACAGGAAGTATACTGGTTGTATGTAACCATGGAGAAGTGTTGGCAGATACGCTGAAAAAACAGGGGATAAAAGCATCTGTGATCGGAAGGATGACAGAGAATAATGATATGATTATTCGGAATGGGGAAGATATCAGATATATTGATCGACCGGTGCCGGATGAATTAAATAAGATATATGCGAAGGCATAGAAATGGGAGGTTGTTATGGAAGTAATGATGAACGACGTAAGAAGAGAGATACTCAGGCATTTGGAAAAGAATAGCAAAGCTAATTTAGAAGAGCTTGCGATTTTGCTTGGAACAGACGAGGTGTCTGTGGCAAATGAAATTGCTGATATGGA
Source organism: Eubacteriales bacterium (assembly GCA_030526715.1). Taxonomy (GTDB): domain Bacteria; phylum Bacillota; class Clostridia; order Lachnospirales; family Lachnospiraceae; genus Marvinbryantia. The sequence goes on along the minus strand of JAUNCG010000111.1, from coordinate 1,195 downwards.
AAAGGAAGGAATTATCTGTGGCTATCATACATTGATCGATTGGGACAAGGCCGGAAGAGGTTATGTCAATGCACTGATCGAAGTTCGTGTGACACCGCAAAGAGAAAGCGGATTCAACCATACAGCAGAGCGTATTGTCAATTATCCGGAGGTGACAGCAGTATATTTGATTTCCGGATCTTATGATTATCTTG
>JAUNCG010000111.1:0-991 GCA_030526715.1 Eubacteriales bacterium | reverse complement strand
GAAAACACTGATGGAAGTATCAAGATTTGTATCAGAGAAACTATCTACTTTAGATGAGGTTGTAGGAACGACAACACATTTCATCCTAAAGAAGTATAAAGATCATGGAACAATTATGAAACAAGAGCACAAAGAAGAAAGGATTCCGGTGATGGCATAATGAGAGACCCATTGGCAAAAAAAGTAACGACGATCAAGCCTTCCGGCATTCGTAAATTCTTCGATATTGTAAGCGAGATGCCGGATGCGATCTCTTTGGGTGTGGGAGAACCGGATTTTGATACACCATGGAGAGTGAGAGAGGAAGGAATCTATTCTCTGGAAAGAGGTAGAACTTTTTATACATCGAATGCCGGATTAAAAGAGTTAAGGCAGGAGATCTGCAACTATTTGAATCGTAAAATTCATGTAAGTTATGACTGGAACAAAGAAACGATGGTAACCGTAGGAGGCAGCGAGGCGATCGATCTTATGATGCGTGCTATGCTAAATCCGGGAGACGAAGTCTTGATACCGGAACCGTCCTATGTGTCTTATTCCCCATGTGTAACTTTAGCAGATGGAGTGGCGGTACCGATTCCCCTTCAGGAGAAAAATGAATTTCGCCTGACAGAAGAAGAGCTTGAAAATGCAATTACCGAGAAGACGAAGATTCTCATTATGCCGTTTCCCAATAATCCCACCGGTGCAATTATGGAAAGAGAAGATCTGGAGCCCATTGCAAAACTGGTTGAAAAGTATGATCTGTATGTACTGTCTGATGAGATCTATTCAGAACTCACCTATACAAGCGAGCATGTATCGATCGCATCTCTTCCCGGAATGAAAGAGCGTACCATTGTAGTAAATGGTTTTTCAAAAGGACTTGCAATGACCGGATGGAGACTTGGATATGCATGCGGTCCGGCGATGATTCTGGAGCAGATGGTGAAAATTCATCAATATGCAAGTCTTTGTGCACCAACCAACAGTCAGTATGCAGCTATCGAAG
>JAUNCG010000110.1 GCA_030526715.1 Eubacteriales bacterium | reverse complement strand
GAACTTCTCAACCAGCTCCACCATGGAGTCAATAGAATTAAAGTTCTCCGGAACGATCTCATCATACGGAAACTCGATGCCAAACTCCATAGATAATGCGGAGATGATACCAACCAACGTCATAGAATCCAGAATCCCATCATCCACCAACTCCTCGGAACACTCAAAATCGATCTCCGGGAAGTTCTCCTCTAACATTTTTAAAATCTGCTCTCTCATATTCTTTGTCCTCTCTTTCTTTATTTGCTAATTCAATCTAAATGCTTTGGCATATGCCAAATGAAACGAATATTCTGCGCATCTTTTTACCTCTGGCTGAACATTGGCGTAAGCAACCTACACTCAAAACGCCCCGTAAACAAAGCTTGTCGCGTCATACCCTGCCCCATAGGTTCCAAGGATCACAATAGAAAAAATCAATGCGAAATAGATCGGCCAGCGTACATAGATCGGCATCGCTGCAACCGTCTCTCTCAGCTTCACTCCATTTTCATGCCACCGATCCACCAGAAGCATCAGTACGATTCCCAGAAAGATCACATAAGCATAACGCTGATTTACTCCGTAATTATACAAACTTCCGTCAAACAGTACCCACAATTTGTGTTCCGTGAATAAACGCTTCCACAGAAGCCTGCATCCTGCCAGCCCTCCGGCCACGGTAAACATACGTCCCATGGCAAATAAAAAGAAGACTTTTATCCGCTGAACAATCTGATACCAACCCTGCTCCGTCTGTATCTTCATTTTTTGAAGAATAGCTTCCACCAGCGGACGGCTCATCTGTGAAACGATCATAATCAGGAACCAGTAAATTCCCCAGACTACGTAATCCCAGCCGGATCCGTGCCACAGACCGGTAAACAGCCATACCAGAAGCAGCGGCAGCACATCACCTACCGCACCAAAAAACCACTTCGGCGTCTTTTTCTTCTGTGCCCATACCCACTTCATATATTTCGGGCCAAGCGCAATGGGCATGTAGATATAATCCTTCGTCCATGCTCCCAGCGTCGCATGCCATCTTCTCCAGAACTCCGCTGCAGTCCTTGACGCAAACGGCTGCTTGAAGTTCTGATCCAGTTCAATACCCAACGCCTGTGAAATACCTCTCACAATATCCATGCATCCGCTGAAATCCGCATACAACTGGAATACGCACAAAACGACTGCCAACAAGATCTCCACACCTGAAAATCGCACTACATCACGAAAAACCGTCGATGTAAAAATCGAAACGCGATCTGCGATCACCAACTTCTTAAAATATCCCCAAAACATCAGCTGTAATCCAAAGCACACTCTTTCGTATTCAAATGGCGGGATATTCTTCAACTGTTTTAACAGTTTATCATACTTGCCGATCGGTCCCTGCACAATATGCGGGAAATATGTAACCACCGTCAGCAGATTCAGGAAATTCTTCTCTGCTTTCGCTTTACGCCAGTATACATCCATGATATACCCTGCAAGCGAAAGTGTATAGTAGGAAATTCCAAGCGGTACGAGAATTCCAAAACCGGAGGTCCATGCACGGAAGCTGTCTGTCGTATTCAGGAACAGCTTCCCGACTTTAATGTAGATCCAGATACCCCAGACAAGAATACATGTCAGATACATGTACCATCTCGTTCTTTTCTTGTACTGATTCAGAATCGCCATGCGTTCCTTCGGAGAGTACTCGTCCTTCTTCTGCTCATACTCCTCGTAGATCGTGCCCATTCTGCGACTTGATACATACACGATGAACGTCGTAAGCAGGATCACACAGATCCCCAGCTTTCCTCCGGCCCATACATAAAATCCCAGACTCGCAATCAAAATCAGATTGCGTCTAGCACGCACACTGCGGCACAGTAACATAATTAATAGCAATAACATCACCAGCACAAAAAACATGAGGGAATTGTAGCTCATCGTTACGCCGCCAAAAATAAAATTAAATGTCTTTTTAAAGTTTTCTAACATAGGGTCCTCTTTATGAATTAATCTTCGGGTATGGTGGGGGTGACCTTATGGGTATCTAACGAATAACTAAACATTACTTCCTGTAATTCCGTATTATAAAGAACCATATTAATACCTCGCTTGCCCTGCGCATACGGCACATTACCTATATTTATCTCACACATATTTCCAGAATCACGCCCTCCGCTAATCAATTGATATCCGGCACCAACATGTTCCAATGGTTGTTTTCCATGATCTCGCTTTTCAAACAGTATATTGCCCCCACTAGCTACCGCTATGTATGAATCACGCTTTTCGATTTTTGACAATTCCGTAAGCCCCATATTCTGAAATACCTTACGGATCTCCGGTGTTAATGCCTTTGATGCATCTCCCTTCACCGTAAGTAAAACAAGTGTATTGGAATCCTCCCAATTATCCTGAAGATAACGCAAAAGATCATCGCTGTCCTTGGTCAGATTCCGTTTTACAGTATCGCATTTGGCATTATATATCTTGAGTCCTTTTTCTATCTCGCTTTTACGGTTTACAAAAGCTTTAAATCCATTTCCAAGATCAAGTAGTTCTCTTGTTGCCGAATCTCCGGTATCAAAATAAGTCTGATCCACTACGGTCTTTGTTTCCTTATCATAAACCACAAAATTCAGACCATTTCCCTGTGCATCATATCTGACTCCGTTGATTTCACAAAATGCCGTATCTCCAAGTAAAGAGCCGCCACTTTCTATTGTATAACTTTTTACCATCTTGTTAAAGCATGAATATGCCCCAGCATGTTCATCTTCTCCAACCAATTCCCGCTTTTCTATTTCTATATCTGTATTATTAATTACAGCAAGATAAGAATCTCCTGTTATCAAATCCGCTAACTGCTCCAATCCAATAGAATCAAAATATTGTCTCTGCTCTTGTGTCAATGCACTTGCTGCATTATTTCTTGCAAATACAAAAATAATATAATCGTTTCCAACCAGTTTCTTCAAATATTCTGCCGGATCTATTATTTCATCCAGAGATATTTTGATAATAGAGCGTTTATATTTCTCTAATTCTTCCTCCATGAACGCATATTTTTCCTGTCCCCGGATATCAGTGGCAGCACATTCTTCTGTGAGATACTTACCGAACCAATCGGTAAGTTTGGTTGCGCCATAGTAATTCATGTGTAAACCATCTGCACCATTAGTTGCATCATTATAGTCAATTTCATCTATATATGGTAAATAATTAAAATCAATAAATTTTATGCCATATTCATCTGCTATTTTCTGAACGGAATTATGCTCTGAATCTCCCCATGTAGAAACAGGTGTCTTGGTAAATGTTAATTTAATGTTATTCTTTTTACAGAACTCAATCATCTTCTCTAAATAACATATTGACTCTTCATTAAATTCTGCATAATCATCAACATTTTTTTCTATAAATGATGGTACTGTAATATTAGAATATACTTCATGATCTATATATTTCTTTGTTTCAAAATGATATCCTCGAGTATATTTTGCCGGGTTCATCCTTCTTTCAAATAATTTTTCTCCGTTCATTGACCATCTATCATGATAATAAAATATAGAAAATAATTTCAAAAAGCTCTTTACAAAATCTGACGATTTATCATTTATAGCATCATATTTTATCTTAGAAAATCTCATTCCATCAAGCGCTTTCCTATATCGCGAATCTTCTGGAACCCATCTAAGCATTGAAGTATCAAAAATCACATTTTTTAATGTTGTGCTATGTAATCTATATGTTTCTTG
>JAUNCG010000038.1:13498-20640 GCA_030526715.1 Eubacteriales bacterium | reverse complement strand
AAAAAAAAGCATAATAGAACTTAACCAATATCATTATCATTCAAAAGGGAGAGGGCTATGTTATCTTTAAATATTCAAAAACTGGTACAGTATGGCATCGACACCGGGTTAACTCCGGAATGTGAGCGTATCTATACCACGAATCTGCTGCTTGATGTTTTTCACGAGGACGAATTCATACAGACCACGGAGGATCTCGGAACGATCGATCTTGAGACTGTCTTAAAGGAGCTGCTGGACGAAGCGGTAGCCCGAGGCATCATTGAGGACAGCATCGTTTATCGGGATCTGTTTGACACAAAGCTGATGAACTGCCTGATGCCGCGTCCGGCACAGGTACAGAGTGAGTTCTTTGCAAGATATGAGAAAAGTCCGCAGGACGCGACTGATTATTTCTATAAACTAAGTCAGGACAGCGACTATATCCGCCGCTATCGTGTAAAAAAGGATCTGAAGTGGAAAGTACCCAGTGAGTACGGCGACATTGATATCACCATCAACCTTTCCAAGCCGGAGAAGGATCCGAAGGCCATCGCCGCTGCCCGCAATGCCAAAGCCAGCAGCTATCCGAAGTGCCTGCTTTGTGTGGAAAACGAGGGCTATGCCGGTCGTGCAAATCACCCGGCGCGGGAAAATCATCGAATTATTCCTATTACCATCAATGATTCTGCATGGGGATTTCAGTATTCTCCCTATGTTTATTACAATGAGCATTGTATCGTCTTCAATGGACAGCATGTGCCTATGAAGATCGATGAAGCGGCTTTTCGCAAGCTGTTTGACTTTGTAAAGCTGTTTCCGCATTATTTTCTGGGATCTAATGCAGATCTTCCCATTGTGGGCGGTTCTATCCTGAGTCACGATCATTTTCAGGGTGGACATTACACCTTCGCCATGGCAAAGGCGCCCTATGAGCAGACCTTTACCATTCCGGGATTTGAGGATGTGGAAGCCGGAATCGTAAAATGGCCGCTTTCCGTTATTCGTATCCGACACAAGGATGAGCAGCGTCTGATCACACTGGCCACCAGAATTCTGGCAAAATGGAGAGCCTACACCGATGAGACCGCCTTCATTTTTGCCGAGACCGACGCAGAGCCGCACAACACGATCACTCCGATTGCCCGCAAGGTCGGCGACACCTTTGAACTTGACCTAACATTGCGCAACAACATCACCACGGAGGAGCATCCGCTTGGGGTATATCATCCCCATGCAGAGTACCATCATATTAAGAAGGAGAACATCGGACTGATCGAAGTCATGGGACTGGCTGTTCTTCCGGCACGTCTGAAGGATGAGATGGCGCTGTTGGCAGAATATCTGCTGGATGGCAAGGATATCGCCTCCAACGAATCTATTGCAAAGCATGCGTCATGGACGGCAGAGTTTGCTTCGAATTACACCTTCACCCGGGAGAATGTAGACGATATTCTCCGTCAGGAAGTCGGCAAGGTATTTGTCCACGTACTGGAGGATGCGGGTGTGTATAAGTGTACTCCACAGGGACGCGAGGCCTTTATGCGATTCATCCATACCATTTAGCCATCGGAATCTTTTAGCGGCAGTCCGCTTACATTATTACTATCACGAGGTTATGACATTATGCATTTTATCTATCCCGCTGTCTTTCATAAAAGAGAGGACGGCAAATATGAAGCACATTTTCCGGATCTGGAGCAATGCCATGCATCCGGCGATACTTTGGACGAATGTATGGACAACGCCATCGCCGCAGCCTATGACTGGATCTACGTGGAGCTGACAGAGTTTGAAGGGGATCTTCCCCACGTGTCTGATGAGGAGGATCTGCAGCTTGCCGAGGGAGATATCCTGCGCGATATCTCCGTCAATATCCGTTTTTATGAGGGCTGGGACGAATAGGAACACAGTCAGTACATCAGCTACCCATACAGAATGGGCGGTCACCATCGCGATCGCCCCTTCTTTTTAGCAAGTTTTTCATAAACCATAGAAAAAATTCATCTGTGACACAAACCCACTCTTATTTTGATCCATGGTAAATCACCATACGTCATCGCTCCTATCGTTTTTAACGATACATTTATCATGCTGTCATAATAACAGAATGTCAAGATTATAACACCTTTAGTAGCTGCACCAATGTATGCTCTTCTGGCAACCCTCCTTTTGCTAATCTGCTATCAAATAATTTGAACTGATTTTTTACCTGATAAAAATATAATAATCTTTCTTCTGGAACTGCTTCCAAAAAAACAACCATCCCACCAGCTCTAAACTGTAATTCTCGAATCGTCGCAACTGCTGCCTCAAGCAATTGTTCTCCCGTTATGCGTTTATCTAAATCATTTCTATAATTCTTACCAAGTTGTGCAATCAAAAACGCGGACAATAGGTATGAGCCATCATATTCATTCAGCTCACTTACTCTGGCAACCTTCCGAGCCATTGTCTTGGTAATTGCAGATACTCTTACCGTAATCGGCTTAATAGCCAGCGTAAAATATCCCAGCAACTCCGCATCATTAGATAACACGATATATGTAACCGATTGATTTTTCTTCGTAAATTCAATCGCCTGTTCTTTCAAAAATTTCTCAACATCCGGATTCTTTTCACATGAAAACTCGGAGAGAACTTCTCTAAGTGCATCCTCTCCGAGATCATCATCATTGCTCTGCAAATACTCACGAATGTTAAAAACAGTAATATCATTAAGCATTCATTTTCTTCCTTCGCGCCATAAAATGTTTTACCGCATCTGTTCCACGCAGATAAGTTATTTTCATATCCGGAGCAGGTGCTCTATGAAGAGATTCCTGATAAGATTCTTCAATTGCATTTGCAAACTTCTCAACCTGATCTTTTCCGGAAATAACAAAACTTTTGGTAATACTTGATGTTGCCATATCAGCACCTCCTTTTCTAGTATGCCTCAATTCACAATAATTTTATTTGCTTACTTTCATTTTATCCACAAACGCTTTTCTTCGCAACATAAATATTATGAATTTTTTATATCCATTATATTAATTTTTCATTCACTCCACGCGAACGTGTTCGTCCCTTGTCAGTTTTTTAATCCAATTTCCGTGATTCACCTTAATATATGCCGGAACACACTTAAATATCTGATCCGCGTTCAGACAGCAGACTACCACCGCAGGAGATGCTTTCACCACGAATGCCATAAAGAAGGACAGTGGGATCACGATACACCAAATACTGATCATGTCCATCTTTACAACAAAGGAGGCACTTCCTCCGCCGCGAATAATACCGGAATTTACCGGCATCTGGTACGACATACCGATATACACCACACTCAGGATGATCAGAAAGGTATTCGCCATCTGTCTGGTCTCATCCGAAAGATTATAACAATTCAGAATCGGTATCCGCAGTATAAACAGCAATGCCCCCGAGATCATGCCGATCGTCAAAAACAGCTTCTGCATAGTAACAGCATCTGTCTGTACCCGCTTCAGATCCCCTCTGCCTATCGCCTTGCCTATGACAATGGATGCTGTGGAGGACGCCCCTACCGCCGCAGATTTCACCATGAGAAACAGCGTTGCAGCCACACTGTTGGCAGCGATGGCAGCCGCCGTCATATGTCCGAGAACTACTGTCTGCATAGCTGTATTCAAGCCCCAACTGCCCTGCCCGATCAGCAGCGGCGTCACGATCCTGCGATAGTCACGGGACAACTCCCGGTCTGTATGCAGATAATCTCCCGGCTTCATCCGAAGTCTTGTCTCTTTCACAAACACATACCAGAGCACTTCTGCGCATTCCAAAATTCTGGCCGTCAACGTACCGATGGCTGCACCCGCGATTCCCATTTCCGGCGCGCCAAAGTTACCGTAAATCAGAATATAATTAATTCCACAATTCACAAAAAAGCTCTGGATCGACAGATAAAAAGCAATCCGCACGATCTCCACACTGCGCATGGTCGCCAACAGCACCTGCGTCACCGCAAAAAACGGATATGTATAGCGTATCAGACGCAGGTATCTGGTTCCTTCACCGATAATAGCTGCATCCGAGGTAAATATTCTCAGGATCTGTCCCGGCACCAAACCCGTAAGTACAAAAAGGAAGCCACAGACAACCATGCCGTAACGCATGGCTGTCGCTGCAATCTTCTTCATGGGCTTTGTCTGTTTCCGCCCCCAGTACTGGCTGCCGACGATGACCATTCCGTCTCCCACCGCCATCAGGATCTGCTGATAAATAAACTGCACCTGATTGACGGCAGCTGCTCCGGATAGCGCCATCTCACTGTATCCCCCCAGCATCATGTTATCTGCCAGATTGACACTCAATGTCACTATATTCTGCAAAACCAGAACAATAAAAATCGAAAAAAACTGTTTGTAAAAATCTTTTCTCATCCTACCTAACCAAACTGTTTCATGATTGCTTTACAAGCGTTGCAAAAAAGAAGACAGATATCCCTATCTCGCACATGACATCTGCCTTCTCCATATTTTTTATTACCTCATACGTAACTACTCAGCATCGTTACGCTCGATCAAATCTCTTGTCCCTTACCTACAAATACCGGGAACGCCTCATTACCCTTGAGCTCTTTTCCCGCTGTCACGCGAACATCCTTGTCCGCAATCACATACTCCAGCACTGCCCCGTCTTCAATCACGGTATCCTGCATAATGATACAGTTCTTCACCTTGGCTCCCTTGCCGATCTTTACGCCGCGGAACAGCACGCTGTTCTCCACCTCGCCGCTGATCTGGCCTCCGTCCGCTGCCATGATGTTCTTCACCTTGCAGCCGGTTACATAGACCGTCGGGTTATCGTCACGGATCTTGGTGTAAATGGACGGACCGTCAAACAGTGCATCCAGATTCTCAGACTTCAGAAGCTTCATATTCTCCTCAAAGTAGCTCTTCAGACCGGTAATCTCCGCTGCATATCCCTCAAACTTATATCCGTGTACATTCAACTCATTGACCTTCGGTGCCAGCACATCGCGCGTAAAGTAGACATCCCCACGCACATATGCCACATGTACCAGCTCGATCAAAAGCTCACGGTCAATCACGGTAATATTCATGCAGTGATTATAAACTCCCGGATCGCGACGGTTCATGTACACATAGGTCACTCGCCCGTGCTGATTCATATCAATCGTATAATAGAGATCCATCATATCCTCGCTCTGCGCATGAAGCCCTTCCGGAATCTCCTCCTCACGATATACCATTGTCACGTCCGCACCGCTCTCCACATGCTCCTTCAGAAGCGCTCTGAAATCAAAGTTCATCGCATAATTTGCATTAGAAAGAACTACATATTTTTCCTTGCGCTCCTTGAGGTATTTCAGCAGACTGGCCAGCGCCTCCACGTGTCCGTTGAAGAGCTTGGACTCCTTCTCGGCATAAGGCGGAATGATGTTCAGGCCGCCGTTCTTACGAGTCAGATCCCATGCACGTCCGGATCCCAGATGATCCATCAGCGAAAGATAGTTACGCTGAACCATAACAGATACGTTGTCAATACCTCCATGCACCATACTGGAAAGCACGAAGTCGATCAGACGGTAACGGCTTGCAAACGGAATGGACGCCATCAGACGGATCCCCGTCAGCTCCGGCACCAGCCCGTCATAGCTGTTCGGGAAAATAATACCCATTGCACTTGTGTTGATTGTCTTAGATGTTACCATTTCTCCTCACCGCCTTCCACATTCTCATAAACCATGGCATTCGGTCCGACCTTTGCACCTGCGCCTACCGTCAGTCCTGCTCCTACGGTCGCCACGCCACGCTCATCGCCCTCCGGCATAGCTCCGACCACTGCGTTTTCACCGATCACTACATTCTCAGCGATAATACAGTGCTTTACCTTCGCTCCCGCTTTGATCACGGTATTTCCCATGATCACGGCATCCTCTACCTCTGCGCCCGCTTCTACACGCACGCCCGCAAACAGGATGGAATGCTTCACATCACCGTAGATACGGCAGCCGTCTGTGATCATGGAGCGCTCTACTGTCACGTTCTCGCCGATAATATGACCGGTCATACCGCTGTTGCGGCTGTAGATCTTCCAGCCGTCCTCAAACAGATTGATGCCACTGTGATCCGGATCCAGAATCTCCATATTTGCTTCCCAGAGGGAGGAGATGGTTCCTACATCCTTCCAGTAGCCGTCAAAATGATATGCGTACATACGACGCTTGTCCTTCAGCAGATTCGGGATGATGTTGTTGCCGAAATCATTCTCGGAATTCGGGTCTGCCTCATCCTCCTCAAGATACTTTTTCAGAATATCCCAGTTAAAGATATAGATACCCATGGAAGCCAGATTCGACTTCGGATCCTTCGGCTTCTCCTGAAACTCGCTGATCTTGTCGTTCTCATCGGCAACCATCAGACCGAAACGGGATGCCTCTTCCCACGGAACCTCCATGACCGCCACGGAGAACTCCGCGTTCTTCTCCTTATGGAACTGCAGGAAGTCACTGTAATCCTGCTTGCAGATCTGATCACCGGACAGAATGATCACATACTTCGGATCATAACGCTCGATAAAGTTCAGATTCTGATAGATCGCATTCGCCGTTCCCTTATACCAGTCGGAACCGGACACCTTCTGATACGGCGGCAATACATGTACTCCACCATACAGCCGGTCAAGATCCCACGGCTGACCATTCCCTATGTACTCGTTCAACACCATAGGCTGAAACTGCGTCAAAATACCAACGGTATCAATATCAGAATTTACGCAGTTGGACAACGGAAAATCGATAATACGATACTTTCCACCGAAAGGAACCGCCGGTTTTGCCAGATTCTGTGTCAGCGCATACAGACGTGAACCCTGTCCGCCGGCCAAAATCATCGCAACTATTTCTTTTGCCATAACACACCCTCCTAGTTATTTTGCGGGCTATATACCTGTTTTGCAGCAATCTTTTATCTGTTCTGTTGCAGTGTGAAATGTACACGCCCGTCAACTGTAGTTATATTGTACCATATGATCCATATATTCTACAATAACCTATACACTTTTATTTTCAGAACTGTGAACAATGCCTAATACCCCACCTTGCGATCCACCTGATTGCGCAATGCTTCTCCGACACGGTATTTTTTCAGATTTTCCAGCGTGATCTCAAAGATGGT
>JAUNCG010000038.1:0-13398 GCA_030526715.1 Eubacteriales bacterium | reverse complement strand
TTTTCTGGACAGCATATCCGGATTCGTCGCATAGGAAAGCGCCGTATCCCGCGTGATCTTCCCCTCTTTATACAAGCCCAGCAGCGAGGTATCCATGGACATCATCTGCGGATTCGCAGAAGAATAGATCAGACCGTCGATCTGATGTACCTTATTTTCACGTATCATATTGCGAACCGCAGGCGTCATGGTCATGATCTCGAAGACCGGGATCAGATGTCCGTTCACATCCGGGATCAGACGCTGTGAGACGATTGCCTGCAGAACCGAAGCCAGCTGCTCCGCGATCTGCCTCTGCTGATTTGCCGGAAATACGTCTATGATACGGTTCACCGTGTTTGTCGCACCGATGGTATGCAGCGTAGAAAAAATAAGATGCCCCGTCTCCGCCGCCGTCATCACCGTGTTGATGGTCTCATAGTCACGCATCTCCCCCAGCAGAATCACGTCCGGGCTCTGCCTCAGAGCCGCCCGCAGCGCTGCCAGATAGCTCACCGTGTCAGAGCTGACCTCCCTCTGGCTCACGATGCTCTTCTTGTGGCGGTGAAGGAACTCCAGCGGATCCTCCAGCGTGATGATGTGATTTGCCCGCTCTTCATTGATCTTATCGATAATACAGGCCAGCGTCGTGGACTTGCCGCTCCCTGCCGGACCGGTCACCAGTACCAGACCGTTTTTCATATTACAGAGCTTGAGCACACTCTGCGAAATGCCAAGCTGCACGGGATCCGGAAGCTCCATAGCGATCACCCGGATCACCGCCGCCAGCGATCCTCTCTGCTTATAGGTGCTTACCCGAAACCGCGATACGCCCGTCAGCGAAAACGAAAAATCATCATCTCCCACCTCCAGAAGCCGCGCGATATCGCGATCCTCCGCCAGTCGATAAATGTCACGCACCACATCTCCCGTATCCTTCGGCATCATGATTTCTTCATTCAGCATCCGCATTTCACCATTGACCTTAAATGTGATCTGACGTCCCGCCACGATAAAGATATCCGATGCCCGCCTCTGTACCGCCAACTCCAGAAGCTGTTTTATGTTATTCAAATTTGAATTATCCATATTCCCCGATCCTATTCTAATACCTGTAATGTCCTCTTCGGATTCCACTCGGCCACCTGTACGGTCTGCCAACGAAGAATGCGATATCTCCCGTCCCTTTCCTTGGGATATACCGCCGCAAGCTCTATACTCAGCGCCTCCGTCTCGTCAATCTTTTCTTCAAACAATATCAAAATTTCTCCGGAAGCCTCTTTCACAGCCACATCCTCCGAAGCTTCTAATTCTTCAAAAACCTTCCGAAAATATTCTTCTTTTGTCATACTACTATTATAAATTTTCAGAAGAAGTCCGTCAATCTCCTTTAATCTTCGATTGGCCGCTCCCTCTGCCGCATAGTATTCCTGTGTCCGCTTTGCCATCTGTCTGCTCAGCCGGTCATCCGCGTTTGCGCTTGTCAGAGACAACGCGGAAAATGTAATCATGCACAGCAGCACAAACACCAGAAGTACCGACGGAAGTCCGGCGCTCAAAAACGGCATATTTCTTCTATTCATCCTTCACCGCCTTTCCGATGACCTCCACCGGCTCATAGTACGCAGTCTCCAAACGGTAAATCTCCTGCCCCTGACGATCCTTCACCGTGATCAACGCCTCCCGAAGGCCGTCCTGCTCCTCCACGTCCAGACACAGCGTCCAGACCGCCTGCGCAGCCATACAGCTGTTCCACTCTCCGTCATAATATTCTGCGCTGTCTTCCCCACTGTCAGCCAGATGCTCCGCCGCCTCCGACGCTCGGCTCATCGCCATATTCAGATCACCTGCATGATCGCTCAGCTCCCGCGTCCGCAAAAGCACCTGAATACAGACTGCCGCGGCGATGGCAAAAAACAAGATGGAAATCATCATTTCCAATAAAAAAAGGCCGGATTTTGACGATCCTCTTTTTCTCATGTCCGCTCCTCTCACTCACTGTCGCGATGTACGAAAAATCTGTCGGCCGCGCCTTGCTCACTCACCACAGATACGGTAAAATCTCCGTCCTCCGTCTCCCAAATATCAAATGCGCGAAGCTGCAGAAGCTCTGTTCCCGCCTCCGCAGACGCCTCCAGATCGCTGCGCACCAGCATTTCCCTCAGGCTTCCCTCATAGCAATAGATGTATGTGGTATATTCCCGTCCCGCCACTTCCTCACGGATAGCCAGCGCACGCTGTCCACCCACCGAAGCTATACCAAGTACACCGCTGCAGTCATTTTGCCGAAGCTTTTCCGTCACATAGGCTCTGGCGGTCCGCAGCGTATTGTGCTCGTCCAGCTTCGCCATTGTTCTCCGATATACCGCAGCTCCGAGATAGACAAGTGCCAGCATGGACAGTGTATAGATCAGAAAGGTCAGCAGTACAAATATCAGTTCCACGGAATGCTCCCGTTGTCCTTTTTTTCGCATCCGGCTCCCCCCCTATTTCTCGATTACCGTCACATCCGGCATCAGATTCGAGCCTGTGATCTCATAATCTATAAAATATGTTTCCTTATCGTACAGCAGTCCGTAATGCTGCTCCATATATTCCAGACTCTCCGGATATCTGCCTTCCATGGCATAGCACTGCACCATATCCCGGTGTACCGCCATTCTAAGACTCTCCAGTTGTTTCTCCCGGGTATTGTCCGAGACCGATCGTATCCCTACTGCAAACCCACTAAAAATCACTGCAAAGAGCAACACCGGAACCCCAAACGACCGCAGTCCCGCCGCAGTCCTTTTTTCTTTTTGAAAACGGTTCATCTCTCTCCTCCGATCAGCCCAGACCTGACATGATACTCATCAGCGGCAGCATCACAGACAGCAGGATCAGCCCCACCAGTACGGACAGGATCGCCACAATCGTAGGCTCCACCATGGAAATCGTGCCATACAGCTTCTCCGTCACTTCCTCCTCATACTGCCTCGCTACCTTGTGCATCACCTGATCCACGGAGCCCGTTCGGATACCCACGCCCACCATTCTCGCATAGATGCCGCTAAACAGCCCACTCTGCGACACCGCATGGTCAAAGCTCTCTCCCTCCCGGATCAGTCGCTGACACTCCTCTACCTTCTCCCGCACAGCTCTGTGCCGGATCAGCTGCCTTGTAAGCTCCAGACTTTGGTCGATATCCAATCCGCTGCGCAGGCACAGATCCATCCCGCCTGCCACTTTGGAGCAGGCCAGCTTTTCCGTCAGATTTTTGGATAGGCGGGAGTTCTCCTGCATATGACGCACGCAGGCTTTTCCTTTTTTCGTAAAGATCAGAAACACGCACGTCAGAAGCATTGCCGCAAGAAGCAGCACAAACACGATACTGTATCGGCTGATCCACACTCCCAGCCTCATCACTCCGGCAGAGATTCCTGTCAGGCCGCCGCCGAGAGACTCAAACACCTGTTGAAAGATCGGCATTACCTGAATCACCAGCACCAATACCACCGCTGTCATCATTCCCAGCATGATCAGAGGATATGCCAGCGCACTCTTTAAGCTGCGGCGCAGCTCCTCCTCCCGCTCATAGTGACCGCTCAGCCCCTCCATGACCTCATCCAGCCGCCCGGTCTGCTCTCCGATTTCCGTCATGCTGCAGACATACTCCGGAAATACCCCCACAGCCCGCATGGCATCGTGAAGCTGACCCGAATACTCCAGCTCTGACTGCAGTCTGCTCAGGATCTCCCTGCCTTCTGCGTCAACACTATCTTCCTTCATAATATCGATCCCCTCCACCGAGGAGATCCCCGCCTTCAGGATCAGAGCCAGTTGACTGCAAAAGGCGACTATTTCCTGATAATTCAGCATTTTCATATTCCACACCCTCCCGCATCACGGTGTTCAGCGAATATATTTTATAATATAATCACCGCTCTCCTTCACAATCTTCTCCTTTTCCGAAGCCGTATCGACCGCAGCTGTCATAGTCGGATCCATCAGGCTCCATGATTTTCCGTCAAACCTGATGATATTATCCACCCATCCGCTGTCCTGCAGATACGCGCTGATCCATGCATGATAGACGCCCGCTTGGGTATACCCGATCTCCAGACGGGTCGGTATTCCGCGGCTGCGCAGCATAGCTGTCATCAGCGCCGCATAATCAAAGCAGATCCCTTTGCCGCTCTTCAGGGTCTCGTCCACCACCGGGAGATACCCGGTCGGTACATTCTTCGCCTTTTCATGATCGTAAATGATATGACCTGTGACGTAATCATAGATCATCTGCAGCACGGCCAGATCATTGTCCTGCCCCTTGGCGAGCTCTTCTGCTGTTTTCACTGCTTCACTGTTTTTGTTGAAATTCACATACTGATTTGGATATAGATACGGCAGAAACTCACTGGAGAGCTTTGCCGAAAAAGAATTACTCATTACCATCGCATACTGATCGTCTGCAATGTTTTCATAGACGTCCAGCAGGTAAGTACCGTCTCCCCCGGTCAACGGCAGTACCGCCTGCTCCTGTGCAGACGTCACCATGTATTTATATACCACGCCGTCCTCCCCGGTCAGTTGCACATTGATCTTTGGCGCCTCTCCCCGGTATTCTGCCACGATATAGCCCTGATTCGTATTGGAAATATCTATACGTACCCCATCACCGGAAAGTACCTCCTCCCCAGACGCCTCAGGTTCCAGCACCTGTGCCATCCCCACATAGCCTTTCTCCGGGGATTGCTTTCCTGCACAGCCCACACAGAACAGCAGCAGCATGATCATAAGAAGCGCCTGATAGATCGCGCGCTTCGGAACTCCGCGATCCTTCGCCACCTGCTTCATCGCTTCCTTTTTCTCCATGCCCTTTGACATGTAGTGCTCCATATGCTCCTGCACACTCATCTCATCCCACTGTCTGCGGGCTTCCTCCTCCATCTCCTGACGGCTTCTGCCCTCGATCACGATCACGCACTCCCCGAGCGGCGCTTTCTCACGATAATGCGTAAGCGCCTCCGAGAGCGTTGTCACAAATGCCGTCTCATGCTTTTTCGTCAATTCCCTGCAGATGGTCGCCTTACGTTCTCCCAGCGTCTGATACAGCTCCTCCAGAGTACGCACCAGACGGTGTGGCGCTTCATACAGGATGATCGTTCTGGTCTCCTGCTTCAGCTCCTCCAGAGTCTTCTGCTTCTCCTTCTTATCCGACGGCAGAAATGCCTCAAAGCAAAAGCGTCTCGTAGGCAGTCCTGACAGTGTCAACGCCGTAATACACGCCGCTGCTCCGGGAAGAGAGGTCACCTCCACTCCCGCCTCGTAGCACAGCCGTACCAGATCCTCCCCCGGATCCGAGATCCCCGGAGTGCCCGCGTCTGTGATCAGCGCAATATTCCTGCCCTCCTGCAGCTTCTGGATCAGATAATGTGCTTTTTCTATCTTATTATATTCGTGGTAGCTCGTCATGGGCGTCTTGATCTCAAAATGATTCAACAGCTTGATGCTGTTGCGAGTATCCTCCGCCGCGATCAGATCCACCTCTTTTAAGGTCCGCAGCACACGCAGACTGATATCCTCCAGATTACCGATCGGTGTCGCACATAAATATAATTTGCCCTGCATGGCCCGGAACTCCTTTCTATAATATCTTCGAGATTCACGATTTCATCTCATACCGAATTTCTCCGAACTTCGCGCTCTCAAATTTCTTAATATCCGTAAATATCATAAATCTCGTCGGTGTATACTCCCGGCTCCTTATAGACGATCAGAGGCTTCTCCACAGTGATCCTCGATCGTCCGCCCTTCAATCCCTCGATCAGAACCATGTTCGGTTCCCGATCCACATACGGATACACCAGCTTCATTCGCTTCGGCTCCAGCTTGTACCGAATCATGGTATTCATGATCTCCGCCAGCCTAAACGGGCGATGCACCATATAAAACCGTCCGCCTTCCCGCAACAGTCCCGCTGCCTGCGAAATGACGTCCTCCAGCGTACACAGCAGCTCGTGCCGTGCGATGGCTTTCGGCATATCCGGATTCACCAGACCGTGATTGCCCGTCATATATGGGGGATTCGATGTCACCACATCAAAAGAGGCTCTCCCAAACATGGACACAGCCTCCTTGATATCTCCCTCCGTGATGGAGATCCTGTCCTCCAGATGATTCAGCATGACACTTCGCCGCGCCATATCGCAGCTCGTCTTCTGGATCTCCAGTCCCGTAAAATGTCTGCCCTGCGTCTTGGCCTCCAGCAGTATGGGGATGATCCCCGTACCGGTGCCAAGATCAATGGCCAGCTCCCCCGGCTTCACCTTCGCGAATCCGGACAAAAGCACCGCATCCATACCGAAGCAGAACCCGTTCTCATTCTGAATGATCTGATATCCATTCCGGTGCAGCTCATCCATCCGTTCTCCCGGACGCAACTCTATACTCATTCTGCTTTTGGCTCCTTTGCAGCTTCACGCTCCTGCTCTGCTTCCTGATGCTTCTTCTCCTGTGAGCGATCCCGATCACGATTACGGCTCTTCGGCTTCTCGTGATTGTGCTCCCGATCACCGCCGCGGTCGCGATTCCTGCGATTCTCACGGTTCTTCTCCTTACCGCCCTCACGATCCCGGTTCTTCTCCCGTCCCTGAGGCTTCTGCGTATCACGTCCCTGCTCATTTTCCGGATCGCGCGTCTCTTCCGCATTCTCGTTCACATCTCTGCCACGGTTTTTCTCACGATCGTTCTCGCGTTCCTTATTTCCCTTACGGCGTCTTGGCCGGAACTCCAGCTCATCTACCTTATATTCCTGCAGCTCCTTCTCATTATCGATATCTACAAGGATCTTCACGGTCTGCCGCAACACATTCACACTGCTCACCTCGCCCTGCAGCCCCATGGTCGTCGTCACCGGATCTCCTACATTCGGAAGCCGGCTGTTCAGATACTCATAGGTCTCCTCCTCGTTCTTCAGACAGCACATCAGTCTGCCGCACACTCCGGAGATCTTCGTCGGATTCAGCGACAGATTCTGCTCCTTCGCCATCTTGATCGATACCGGCTGAAAATCTGCCAGATAAGTGTGACAGCACAACGGTCTGCCGCAGATACCGACGCCTCCCAGAATCTTCGTCTCATCTCTCACGCCGATCTGACGCAGCTCGATCCTCGTCTTAAACACCACCGCAAGATCCTTCACCAGCTCACGGAAATCGATACGACCGTCCGCCGTAAAATAAAACAGGATCTTGCTGTTATCAAAGGTATATTCCGCATCTATCAGCTTCATCTCCAGCTCGTGCTTCAGGATCTTCTCGTGGCATATCTTCAACGCACTGCGCTCCTTCTCCCGGTTGCGGCGCACACGCTCATCATCATCCGGCGTTGCCACACGAAGCACCGCCTTCAGCGGCTGCACCACTTCCTTGTCGTCCACCTCGCGATTTCCCACCACGACATGTCCGTATTCTATTCCCCGCGCCGTCTCAACGATCACATGATCTCCCCGTCGGATCTCCAGTCCCTTCGGATCAAAATAGTAGATCTTTCCGGCGGTGCGGAATCTGACTCCAATTATCTTTGCCATTTATTGATTCTCCTTTATTAGCAGGAACAGTAATTCCATCGTTAATTCAAAATTCACATTCGCAGCCAGACGTGTCTTTGCCCTCTGTATTCCTTCAAGAACAGACTCCACGCCTTCATAGGACATGCGCCTCGTCTGCTGCTGTATTGCGCGCAGGTGCTCCTTAAAAATGATCCCGTTCGCATCGTTCGTCGCCTTAAAATATAACACATCACGATACCAGACTGCAAGAATATCCAGATAATCCCGCACCTCCACCTTAAACTCCGTGACAGCCTTCACAGAGGCCGCGATCTCGGAGACATCCATCTCCTTCACATGCGTCACCAGATGGATCGCCGCCGCCTTGATCTCGCTGAAATGATCAGAGGTCGCCAGTCGGATGGCCTTGCCGATATTCCCCTGTGCAAATGCGACGCAGATATCCGCCTGATAATCCGGCACCTGCACATGCTCCATCAGGAAGCGGCGCACCTGCTCATTCGGCACCGGCTTGATATTCAGCATCACACAGCGGGACAGGATCGTAGGCAGCATAGCGGACGCATTCGCCGTCAGGATCAGGATCACCACATAGGCCGGCGGCTCCTCTATGGTCTTGAGCAGCGCATTCTGTGCCTGCACCGTCATCTTCTCGGCCTCATCGATGATGTATATCTTCCATGGACTGCTGTACGGACGCACACATACGTCATTTACCACCTGATCTCGGATATCCTCCACGCTGATGCTGTTCGGCTTGTCATGTGTGACCTCGATCAGATCCGGATGGTTCCCGTTCTCGGCCTGATGGCAGGAATGGCATTCGCCGCAGGGCTTCACACCCTCACCCTCGCACTGCAGCGCACGCGCAAATATTCTCGCGACCGCCTTCTTCCCGGATCCCTTCTCTCCGTTCAATATATAGGCATGGGACACCTTATTCAGCTTCATCGCATTCTGCAAATGCTCGATCACATCCTTATGTCCGATAATCTCTTCAAATCCTTTCATGCCGTCACTCTCCTTTTTGATAGCTGCGGATAAATTCTTCTACCTCAGCCATACATATACTGCGGTCGTCATCGTTCGAAAATCTCCGTGTGATCCCCGCACCTCGCAGATTCTCCTCCGCGTAATCCTGTGCGTCGGCCAGAAAACGCCGACACATCTCCTCGTACTTCTGATTCTGCGGCTTGCGCTCACGCTTCAGCGCGCGCTCCAACCGAAGCCCGTCATCCACCTCGATGTAGATCGGTATCACCCGCTCCTCACCATAATACCGACGGATCTTGCGGTAGGATTCCAGCGTACCTATCGCCAGATAATCCGCATGCTCTAAATCTATATGCCCGTCATCCACGGTAAAGTACTTCCAGATGCCATGCATAGTCTGATATGCGCGCATCTCGATCACTCTGCCCTCCGCCTCCAGTCTTGCGGCTGTCGCGTCATCTACAAAATAATATTCTTTACCGTCAACCTCTTTTTCCCGGATAGGTCTGGTGGTATACATTACCACCTCCCGCAATCCAAGCTCCTCCTTGCCCGATAGCTCTTTGTAGATCGTATCCTTGCCGGAGGAACTCTTTCCCATAATATAAAACAGTTTTCCCATTGTGAACACTCCTGCTTATATTTTACACCATTCTACCGCTTCTGTCACCCTATATTCTCACCGGTGGCAGCCTCCTTCGCCAGCTGCATCTGGCGATCCAGCTCCGCGCTCATCTGTGCGCAGATCTGCAGCTTTTCAGACACCGTCTCCATGGCCGCTTCATCCTCAATACTCTTCTTATAGCGGATCTTATGCTCCAGACTCGCCCACACATCCATCGCCAGCGTCCGAAGCTGTACCTCCACCTTCATCATCCGCTTTTCGTCGTGCAGAAAAATCGGCGTCGCAATGATCAGATGCAGACTGCGATAGCCGTTCTCCTTGGGACGCTTGATATAATCCTTCTCACGCAGCAGTATCACGTCATCCTGTCTAAGCAGCGCATCCGCCAGCTTGTAAATATCTGATTCAAAGGAGCAGATCACACGGATACCCGCAATATCATTCAGATTCTCCTCGATGCTTTTCACCGTCAGAGGAAATTCGTTTCGTATCATCTTTTCTACAATACTCTCCGGGCTCTTGATTCTCGTCTTGATCGACTCGATGGGATTCATATTCTCACGGATCGCAAAATCCTCGTCCAGCACCTTAAACTTCGTCTCCACCTCCATCAGCGCACAGTGATAATACGTCATCAGCTCACGATACGGAAGCGAATTCTGCCGTACCCATTCCTTCGCCTTCTCACTGGGGAATCTGGATGCCAGCGCACGCTCAAATTTGGAAATTGCAGCCTCCCTCAAGGCAGTGATCCCGATAATCTCTTCCATGTCTTTTCCCTCTCACTTTGAAGAATACTTTCTTATATAGAATACACTAAACCATTTTATATCATCTGTCAATTTTTCCCGAAAAATAAATATATGACTATTTCACAAAATTAATAATAGTTACTATTTTTATATTGACTTCTCCAGATCTCTGTTTTATAATGAAACTATCAAAAAGACGTCAACTATATTATATGACTTTGAAAGGAGATCGATCATGAGTAAATACGCAGGAACACAGACCGAGAAGAATCTGGAAGCAGCTTTTGCAGGAGAATCACAGGCACGTAATAAGTACACCTATTTCGCCTCCGTTGCAAAGAAAGAGGGCTTTGAGCAGATGTCCGCACTTTTTTTAAAGACAGCTGACAATGAAAAAGAGCATGCGAAGATGTGGTTCAAGGAGTTGAACGGCATCGGCGATACCAAAGCGAACCTCAAGGCTGCCGCTGAGGGCGAGAATTATGAGTGGACCGACATGTATGACGGATTTGCCAAGACCGCTGACGAGGAGGGCTTCCCGGAGCTCGCGAAGAAGTTCCGTCTCGTTGCTGCCATTGAGAAGCATCACGAGGAGCGTTATCGCGCACTGCTGAAGAATCTGGAGATGGCAGAAGTGTTCTCCAAGAGCGAAGTGAAGGTATGGGAGTGCCGTAACTGTGGACATATCGTTGTAGGTACCGCTGCACCGGAGGTATGTCCGACCTGCAATCACCCGCAGAGCTACTTCGAGATCCACGCTGAGAATTATTAATTATATATAATATAGGGAGCTGCCGCTGTGTAACTGATTTTCCGTTATACAGCGGCAGCTCCTGCTATACTACACTAATATCAACTTTTCCTTCTTGATCCGTACCTGCTTGCGGAAGAATCCAATGCCATAGCAGAGCACTTCCCGGAATCCTTCTTCCGCAAAGCTCTGCGCATACCTCTTCACACGAATTTGTTCCAGAGCCCGATCGCATACCTGATCTAATTCGTAAAAGTGGTTTGCCACCTTGAGCTCCATCAAAATCGAAGGAACTTCAATATCCTGATGATACAGACAGACATCATATCTTCCATCTCCGGCTTCACGGTTAGGTATCTTCATGGTGATATAGCGAATATCATTTTCCATTCTCATAGATACTAATTTCAGATATCCGGTAAAAACAGAAAAATCATATCTATTATGCTTTGAGTAGCCTGTTCACGCAAACAGCCGGGACTCTCCAACTGATTTTATTATTTAGATCGGACTAATTCTTCTTTCTTTATCCTTCGGATATTATCTAAATACCGTTTACCCTCTCTATCATGTCTTACGAGAATTCTGATTCTGAAGACATGATATGTTACCAATTCCCCTTCTGTGTTATAGGTCGGGATCGCAAACCGGCAGCCGTACCGATACCATCCGTACACAACAGAATTCACACACTCGTCCGGGAAATCCGAGCCAAGATAAACGGCATCCGAAATTTCTGTGATTTCCTCATATTCACGAAGATATTCCTTCAGACATTCTTCTGTCATTTCCCAACCGCTGTTCCTCCGTTCTTTAAATCTAAGATCATGAATCACCACTACCTGATGACCTTCTGCATCTTTCACAATATCGATTCTGTGAATCTTAGATTTATTCTGTATGAATCTCTCCAGACGGAGCTTGTACGCGAGCAGCCGCAGAACATATTCCGGTGGATTACGCCTCCCGGCCTCCCAATCCTCTATCGTGCGAAGCGGAATCCCAAGAGTATGTGAAAACTCCTTTCTCGAAAGTCCCGTCTCCTCACGCAAACTTTTTATTCTCTCTGATGCTGTCAAATAGTCACCTCCAAAATATCTATGCCATCATCTTAATGACTATTTTTAGTGTAACATATTTTTCCATGTCACGCAATGCGTGGTTTTGTATCAAAAGAAAAAGCCGATACACTATGGTAATTCCCATAATGTACCGACTTCATAAACGCTTATTTTACAATCTTTACCGTCTTACTCTGTCCCTTTTTCTTTAACAGCTTCTGATACTGCTTATAGACCTTTCCCGGTACTTTGATCACCACTTTCTTGATAATAAATCCCCTCAGAGTAAGTTCTCCAAGGGGAAAGAAATATCACGATCTTTTTCACATAGTTGTAATAATACCCAAAATACTGTATGCTTATGATAACAGAGTTAGTTCACTTACCTGTTACACCGTTATATTGTATTATTATACGGTCTTTTCGAAGCAACTCATTGGATGTATTATATTCTTATTGACTGTACATGTTTTTCATGTATACTGATAATATCAGATGAGGCAAGGCACTGATAGCTCAGAGAAAGTGAGGTTTATATGGACGAGATGGGAATGACAGATTTACAGTTTAAGAGCTGGTTGAAACAGATCATAAGAGGTCTTGAGACTGCAAAAGAAGAAGCAACAAAGGAAAAGACTGATGAAAAGCTTAATGAATTACTCAAAGATTTGAAAGAAGATTTGCAGGGATGACAGAGAGGGCGGGCTTGCCACCGCTCCCTATCAATAAATAACGCATTGCGGGGATCACATTTTTTCGGAATGCTCATTATCTATCAACTCCCCGTCAACGATCCTTACAACACGCTGTGCATGCTTCGCTACCGAGGAATCATGGGTGATCATAACGATCGTATTTCCCATTTGATGTAGTTCATTGAACATCTTCAGAACCTCTATACCGGATGCCTGATCCAGCGCTCCGGTCGGTTCATCGGCCAACAGAAGCGCCGGATGTCCTACCAACGCTCTTGCGATCGCAACTCTCTGCTGCTGTCCACCGGAAAGCTCGCGTGGTTTATGACGAACTCGTTCCTCCAGTCCGAGCATTCGAATCGAATCCCGACTTGCTTCCTCCGCCTCTTTTAGAGACATGCCACGCATCAGAAGCGGCATGGTAATATTTTGAATTACATTATATGTCGGAATCAGGTGATATTTCTGAAAGATGAAGCCGATCTTCTCATTTCGAATCCGCGTCAGCTCCTTCTCCTTCGCATCATGTACCGCAATACCATCCAAAAAATAAGTGCCGCTGTCCATTCGATCCATACACCCGATAATATTCATCAATGTGCTTTTTCCTGAGCCGGACGGACCGAGAATCGCCAGAAATTCTCCTTTTGCGACATCAAGCGAAACCTTTTTCAACACATGAAGCTTTTCTGTACCAATCTTATAAAATTTTTCTGCCTGATGAATCTCGATTATTTTCTCCATACTATTCCATCCATATTTCCGTAATCACTTCTTCACCATTTTCATCTGTGACAAACCTTGCCCGCACCTGATCGCCTTCCTTTAAAATCGTGAAGGTAGAATCGGTCTTCCGATCTGTATGCACAACCACACTAACCGGAAGCGTTACTGTCACAGTATTCCATTTTCCGCCAAACTGGCTCATATCCGGCGCTCCTTCTGGTGCTTCTCCACCAAACTGGCTCATATCCGGCGCTCCTTCTGGTGCTT
>JAUNCG010000005.1 GCA_030526715.1 Eubacteriales bacterium | reverse complement strand
TTTTATCCAAGATGCACATTTCTCTTTATTTTTCTGCTATTACTGTTCACGGGAAACTCCGCCTCCATTCGTTCTCGGCTCCCTGCAGGGAGCCCTTCCCGCCGCTTCGTGGCTAAGAAGACTCAAGTGAGCAAAGCTCCCCGATCACAAGCTCCATCCGGCAGCCATCTACCGTCTAACTGCTCAGTCTGTGCAGATTTCTTTCATAAAAATAGACCTGATTTGACAGGAAATCCTCCGGCGCCACCTCGCGTCGGTTTACATCCGCAACCATCATTTCCAGCTCCCTGCGCTCCATAAAA
The DNA here is from genome assembly GCA_030526715.1 of Eubacteriales bacterium. Classification (GTDB taxonomy): domain Bacteria; phylum Bacillota; class Clostridia; order Lachnospirales; family Lachnospiraceae; genus Marvinbryantia. Next base: position 64,511 of record JAUNCG010000005.1, on the reverse strand, counting down.
TAGCTGTCCGGTATCAGGATACACTCATGGACGCTGCTTGGCAGTATCCAGAAATTCCGGTTTAATTCCTTTCCTATTTTTTCCAGAACAGAATCAAATATCATGTTTACCGCCCCAAACAGGCGTCTGTTGTTCGTCAGTACATACATCGATGCCCCGTCGTCCGGCGGCGTCTCCTCCCCGGTCAGATCCTCTATCATATCGCGGATATGCATATGCTCCTCCGGCAAGAGTCTTCTTGTGTTGTCCTTCGCGATACGGAACAGTTCTTCCTTCGTGATGCCCCACATTTGCAAATGTGACTCATATACCAGAATCGTTCCGTTCCCGATGACCTCACTCTCCACTCTGCAGTATACGACGACCGCCAGATCCAGAAACTCCTGATACGGCACATTCTGAAGCAGCGCCGCATTCCGCTCCCGATGAATGAGCTTACACGCCAAAAGCTTTTTCACCCTGTCGAAATCCGAATAAAACGCCGGATCAAATTCCACGCTCTGCTCACTCTTATGATAAGCTTCCTCCAGACATTCCAGAATCTCCGGAATCGTCATCCCCTTTTCGTATTCCCGGTAAAACTCATTCAGATATACGGTCGGTGCAATCTTGCTTTTATTCTTCTGGATAGAAAGCCCGTCCAGTATCACGGTATTGTTCTTAGTGATCCTGTGCAGCTCGACCTGTACCTCCCCTCCCAATTTTTCTTTCATCTTCGTCTGAATATAACAGACAAAATCCTCGTAGCTCAAATGATCATCCTCTCTTCACTTTTCTATAAAACTTGGTTGAAAAAGTTGTGCGAACGCACAGATATTATTCAGAAGCTTTACATCACAAATCATATCATATACTTTACATAAACGCAAGTATTTTCACAAATCTTTTGTGAAAACGTAAAAAATGTCCCTGCCATATGGCAGGGACGCTTCGTCACACGTTTCTTATACACGGGAGAGGTACTCACCTGTACGTGTATCGATCTTGATCTTATCATTCTGGTTTACGAACAGCGGAACGTAAACAACGGCTCCGGTCTCAACGGTCGCCGGCTTTGTTGCACCCTGAGCGGTATCGCCCTTGAAGCCCGGCTCTGTGTCAATGATCTCAAGCTCTACAAACAGAGGCGGCTCTACAGCAAATACCTTACCGTTGTAGGAACAAACCTTTACAGTCTCATTCTCCTTCACGAACTTCAGAGCATCTCCTACATCCTCAGCGCTCAGCGCGATCTGATCATAAGTCTCTGAGTTCATAAAGTTAAACAGATCGCCGTCTGCATACAGATACTGCATATCTACACGCTCGATACGAGCCTGCGGGAACTTCTCTGTCGGGCGGAAGGTCTTCTCAACTACACCGCCATTGATGATATTCTTTAACTTAGTTCTAACAAATGCCGCGCCCTTACCCGGCTTAACATGCTGAAACTCCATGATCTGGTAAACGTTACCTTCAATCTCCAAGGTTACACCATTTCTAAAATCTCCTGCTGATACCATGAATCATTTTCCTCCTTCGCTTTCACAGGTACGGGAAATGTTTTTTCCCATAGATATCGCTTATTTTATAATAAAACTGCATTCATTTCAAGAACTTTTTATAAGAAATCCGTACTTTCCTGCGAATAACACGTTCTTTACAATTCAATCAGTTCCTTCGGTGAATGTGTCAGATTCAGATGTCCCTCCTCCTTCACCACGATCATATCTTCAATACGGACGCCGCCGAAGCCCGGAAGATAGATTCCCGGCTCCACAGTCTCGATCATGTTTGGCAGCATGATCGTCTGATCCTTCGGTGAAAAGCGCGGCTCCTCATGGATCATCAGACCTACACTGTGTCCCAGACCGTGACCGAAATAGTCTCCGTAGCCTGCCTCACGGATGATATTGCGCGCCACAGCATCCACCTCACAGCCCTTCAGCCCGCTGCGCACCTTGTCCAGAGCAGCCAGCTGTGCCTTCAAAACGACATTGTAGACCTCTCTCTGCTTCTTGCTTGCTTTACCGATCACAACGGTTCTTGTCATATCTGAGCAGTAGCCCTGATAGATGCATCCGAAATCCATAGTTACAAAATCGCCCTTTTGAAGTTTTCTGTCACTTGGCATGGCATGAGGCATAGCAGAATTCTCGCCGGACGCCACGATCGTCGCAAAGCTCAGCTCCTCCGCGCCATGTGTTTTCATAAAATACTCGATCTCGACCGCACACTCCAGCTCCGTCATACCGGGCTTCAGGATATCGAGCATGTGAGCGAACGCCTCATCTCCGATCGACTCTGCTTTTGCAAGGCAGGCAAGCTCCTCCTTAGTCTTGACACAGCGCAGCAGATCCAGACTCTGTCCCAGTGCCACATTCAGGCGATCATTGCAGTCTTTTTGAATACCGGCGTAATCGTGGCACAGAAGACTGAAATCCTCATATCCCACACGAGACGCTCCGTCCAGATCCATCTGAGCGTTCAACAGCTCTCCATAGCTTTGATTCCCCCCGATCTCAATCACCTCAAACTCCGGCGCTTCCGCTTTCGCCATGGTTGTATAGCGGGAGTCTGTCATCAGTACTCTGCGGTTTTTGGAAATATACAGATAACCTGTCGCTCCGCGGAACCCGCTCAGATAACGCATATTTGCTCCGTCGGATACAACGATAGCATCAACCCCCTTTTCCTCTAATACGGTGTATGATTTCTCATAAAAAAAGCTCATTGATCTCCTCCACTGTTTTCATTAATGATTTATTATCCGTGTAATACTCGATCTCAGCCGCCTGCTGATACAGTCCCTCTCTGGCCTCCATCAGCATATGAATACGCTCTCTCAGATCGCCTCCCTGCAGCATGGGACGATGCTTATCTCCTCCAAGTCTCTTCAGCAGGGTCTTTGCATCTGCCCGCAGGTAGATCACCGTTCCCAGCTTTTTCAGCAGCTTTCGATTCTCCTCCCGAACAGGAAGTCCTCCGCCCACGGCGATCACAAGCTCCTCCTCGCAGTTCAGCAGCTTCTTCAGCAGCCCGGTCTCCAGATCACGGAAATATTCCTCCCCGTGTTCTGCAAATATATCCTTGATCTTCTGTCCCGTCTGCTTTTCGATCCATAGATCCGTATCCACAAAGCGACGCTGCATTTTCTTCGCCAGACGCCTGCCTATCGTACTCTTGCCGGCTCCCATGAAGCCGATGAGTATCACATTTTTCATCTCTTCCTCTTTCTGCGCCCGTAAAAATACAGGACGATCTTCTCCAGATATCTCTTGAGCACAATCTGTATCTCTTCCTTCGGATGGATTGGTTTCACAAGAATGCTGAACATCCCCGTGCGTCTCGCGCCATATACATCCGTGAACAGCTGATCGCCTACAAAAATGGTATTCTTCACATCCGTCCCCATCAGTTCCATCGCCTTCTCATAGCTTTTGCGGGAGGGCTTGTGTGCATTTTCAATATAAAACGCCCCCACCTCCTTGGCAAACGGCTTCACACGCGGAAGCTGATTGTTGGAGATTAGGCAATACTTCATATCCAGCGCGCGCAGAGATGCAAACAGCTGTCTGGCACGCTCATCTGCCGGCGCTCCATGAGGCACCAGCGTGTTATCGATATCAAACAGTACTCCCCGATACCCCTTTTCTTTCCATTCCTCAAAGGGAATCTCATAGGTTGAATCCAGATATTCATCCGGGTAAAATCTTTTCAGCATTCCACCACCTATTTCTGACGATAGCGGCGCAGGAACAGCTCCAGCTTATTCATCGCTTCCTCAAGGACCTCCTTGCGAGGCAGATACACGATACGGAAATGATCCGGCGTCGGATAATTGAATGCCGTCCCATGATTGATCAATATATGCTGTTGCTTCAGAAAGTCCAGTGCAAACTGCTCATCATTCGTGATATGGAAACGCTCCGCATCGATCTTCGGGAAAATATAAAATGCAGCCTTCGGCTTTACCGCGGAAACTCCCGGAATGTCATTCAAAGCCTTCCAGATAAACTCCCGCTGCTCATAGACACGTCCCCCCGGAACCAGCAGCTCATCCGAGCTCTGATATCCGCCAAGCGCTGTCTGTACGATAGACTGTGCCGGTACATTAGAGCAAAGACGCATATTAGAGAGCATATTGATGCCTTCCATATAGCCGTGAACATTTGACTTATCACCGCTGAAGCACATCCATCCCACACGATATCCGGCGATCCTGTGAGACTTGGACAGTCCGTTCATGGTCACACAGAACAGATCCGGCGCCAGCGACGCAATGGAGATGTGCTTCTCCTCATCCATCACCAACCGGTCATAGATCTCATCCGCAAAAATGATCAGCTCAAACTCTCTGGCCAGCTCTACGATCTGCTCCAGAACCTCCTTCGGATACAGCGCTCCTGTCGGATTGTTCGGATTGATGATAACGATACCCTTCGTCTTATCCGTGATCTTACTGCGCATATCCTCGATATCCGGATACCAGTCGGACTGCTCGTCACAAATATAGTGTACGGCATTGCCGCCCGCAAGCGTCACTGCACCGGTCCAAAGCGGATAATCCGGTGCCGGAACGAGGATCTCATCCCCGTTATTCAGCAGTCCCTGCATGGACATGGTGATCATCTCGCTGACACCATTGCCGAGATAGATATCCTCCATCGTCACATTGGGGATCTTCTTGATCTGACAATACTGCATGATGGCCTTTCTCGCAGAAAACAGACCTCTGGAATCAGAGTAGCCCTGCGTCTCCGTCAGATTCGCCATCATATCCTTTACCACCTCATCCGGAGCCCGAAATCCAAAGGGAGCCGGATTGCCGATGTTCAGCTTGAGTATAGTCTGACCCTCCTCGATCATACGATTCGCCTCGTCGAGTACCGGTCCCCGAATATCATAACAAACATGATCCAGTTTTGTTGATTTTGCAAATGTTCTCATTGTGTTCACTCTCCTTTTCGGTAGTATAGCACTGCCGTATTTAAAAATCAAATATAGATAGCTGATTTGTCTCCGGCAAATTTCCCAGAATTCCAAGATCATCCATCACATCGATCACGCTCTTGCTGACCTTGGTTCTCTGCCAGAAATCATCCTTCGACAAAAACGGTCCGTTCTTGGCAGCCTCTACTACCGCCTCCGCCGCCCGATCCCCCAGTCCGTCAATAGTGGAGAGAGACGGCATCAGCTTCCCGTCGATGATCTGAAAACGGCTCGCCGCCGCCCGGGTGAGATCGATCGGCATAAACTCAAACCCTCTGGCGTACATCTCCTGTACGCTCTTCATATCCTTATAGGTATCCTCCTCTTTCTTTGTCAGAGTATCCTTTCTCTTTTTATAATCTCGCATATTGGCTAATAGACGCTCATGCCCCTGACACATCAGCTCATAATTAAAGGCAGACGCACGGATACTGAAATACGCCGCGTAATATGCCAGAGGATAGTATACCTTGCAGTACGCGATACGGTACGCCATCATGACATAGGCCGCCGCATGCGCCTTCGGGAACATATACTTGATCTTCTTGCAGGACCAAATGTACCAGTCCGGCACCTGATGCTCCTTCATATCCGCTTCCCAGTGATCCCTCAGACCTTTGCCCTTACGCACGCTCTCCATGATGGTGAAGGATTCCTCACTGTCCATCCCCATATTGATCAGATAGGTCATAATATCGTCACGTGTACAGATGGCAGTAGAGATCGTTGCCTTTCCATCCTGAATCAGCGCCTGCGCATTGCCAAGCCAGACGTCCGTACCGTGGGACAATCCGGAGATACGTACCAGATCGGAAAAGCTCTGGGGCTTGGTGTCCTGCAGCATCTGAATAACGAAATCCGTGCCAAACTCCGGGATCCCCAGAGAGCCCAACGGACATCCCAGAATCTCCTCCGGCGTCACGCCCAGCGCTTCCGTACTGTTAAACAGCGACATCACTCCCTGATCGTCCAGCGGGATCTGCTTCGCGTCCAGCCCTGTCAGATCCTCCAGCATACGGATCATGGTCGGATCATCGTGTCCCAGAATATCCAGCTTCAGCAGGTTGTGATCAATGGAATGATAATCAAAATGTGTCGTGACAATGTCTGTCGTCATATCGTTGGCCGGATGCTGTACCGGCGTGAAGGAAAAGATCTCCTCCCCATGCGGCAGTACGATAATACCGCCCGGATGCTGTCCCGTGGTTCTGCGCACACCCACACATCCCTCCACGATACGGTTGATCTCACAGACGCGCTTGTTTTGTCCATGCTCCTGATAATAATTCTTCACATAACCGAACGCCGTCTTATCCGCCAGTGTACCGATGGTTCCGGCGCGGAAGGTCTGCCCCGGTCCGAAGATGACCTCCGTATATCTGTGCGCATTTCCCTGATATTCTCCGGAAAAGTTTAGGTCAATATCCGGCTCCTTATTTCCCTTAAATCCAAGAAACGTCTCAAACGGAATATCAAAGCCCTCTTTCCTGAGCGGCGCCCCGCATTTCGGACAGATCTTGTCCGGCATATCGCAGCCGGCGCGTCCCGCAAAGGGCTTCACATCCTCGGAGTCGAAATCATAGTAATGGCATTCTGTACAGTAATAATGCGGACGCAGAGGATTGACCTCTGTGATTCCCGCCATGGTCGCTACAAAGGAGGAGCCTACCGAGCCTCGGGAGCCCACCAGATATCCGTCGTCGTTCGATTTCCACACCAGCTTCTGCGCGATAATGTACATCACGGCAAACCCGTTGGAAATAATAGAATTCAGCTCACGTTCCAGTCGCTCCGTAACCACCGGAGGCAGCTCCGGTCCGTAGATCTCGTGGGCACGATTATAGCAGATCTCACGCAGTGTCTTATCGGAATCCTCGATGACCGGCGGACACTTATCCGGACGCACCGGAGAAATATGCTCGCACATATCCGCGATCCTTTGGGTATTTGTGATCACGATCTCCTCTGCCTTCTCTGCTCCCAAATAGGAGAATTCTTTCAGCATCTCCTCCGTCGTATGCAGATACAGGGGCGGCTGGTCGTCCGCATCCTTGAATCCCTTTCCCTTCATAATGATCCGTCGATAGATCTCATCCTCAGGATTTAGAAAATGCACATCACAGGTAGCCACCACAGGCTTATGGAACTTCTCTCCCAGCTTCACGATCTTGCGGTTCAGCTCCCGAAGATCCTCCTCGTTTCTGATATCCTCCCGCTCCTGACGCAGCATAAAGGAGTTGTTTCCGATCGGCTGTACCTCAAGATAATCATAAAAATTCACCAGCCTCGTGATCTCCGCATCCGGCCTTCCCTCCAGCACCGCCCTGAAAAGCTCTCCCGCTTCGCAGGCAGATCCCAGAATCAGACCTTCCCGATATTTCATCACCAGACTCTTCGGCAGCTTCGGTCTTCCGAGACTTCCGCCGCTGAAATACTTCAGGTGGGAATACGACACGAGCCGGTACAGGTTAACTCTTCCCACATCATTTTTTGCCAGTATAATCGCATGATAGGAAGGCATCTTGCGGATCTGTTCATCCGAGCTGCGCCCCAATTCATTGACTCCCTCCAGAGTGTGAATATCCTGTGCTTCCAGCATCTCTACAAACTTCACAAAAATATCCGCCGTACAAGCCGCGTCATCCACCGCTCTGTGGTGATGCCCCAGAGGTATCTGCAGCGCCTTTGCCACCGTATCCAGCTTGAATCTGTTCAGCTGCGGCAAAAGCACACGCGCCAGCGCCACCGTGTCCAGATAGGTAAATGTGCGCTCCAGTCCCTGTCTGCTGCTGTTCTCCTCGATAAAGCTCACGTCAAAGGTAGCATTGTGAGCTACCAGCGCCGCGTCCCCCACAAATTCCAGAAATCCCGGCAGGCATTCCTCTATCGTCGGCGCATCCATCACCATAGCGTCGTTGATGCTCGTCAGCTCTTCTATTTTAAAGGGGATCGGTATCTGCGGATTGACAAACGTCGAAAATCGTTCCGTGATCTTTCCCTGCTCCACCTTTACCGCACCGATCTCAATAATCTTATCTCTCACAGGGCTGAAGCCCGTTGTCTCAAGATCGAATACCACGTAGGTTCCCTGCAGCTCCTGATTCAGAGAATTCGTAACGATCTCCTTCAGGTCATCCACCAGATAAGCCTCCATACCGTAGATGACCTTAAAGGGATCATGTATGCTCTTCAGTTCCTCCTTTGTCACATCCGGATGCGCTTCCTTATATTTATCACGGTAAGCCCTGTCGATGTCCTCGATTACATGATTAGCCTCCGGGAAGGACTGCACTACGCCGTGATCTGTGATGGCGATGGCCGGATGCCCCCATTTATAGGCAAGCTTCACGATATCCTTCGCATCTGAGACGCCGTCCATATCGCTCATCTTCGTATGGCAGTGCAGCTCCACACGTTTTTCCGGCGCCGTGTCCTTGCGTCCGGCACGAAAATCCGTGGATTTTTTGATTCCCGCCACGGAACCGATGGTGAGCTGACTGTCAAATCGGTCAATGGTCGTCACACCCTTCAGTCGCACGAAGGCGCCCTTTTTCAGATTACCCTCCAGCTCCGGCACCTGCTCATTATGCAGGAACATTTTTACCACGATCGTATCCGTAAAATCCGTGATCTCCATAATAAAGATCGTCTTCTCATTGCGGATCTCCCGCTTGTCCACCGCACGGATCTGCCCGCGTATGATGACCTCACCGATCTCTCCCTCGATCCCGGCGAGCTCCTGAGTCTCACCTTCAAAGTCTCTTCCGTAGATCACATCCGGATTATCCGAACGCTTCAGGGCACGACGGTACTCTCCCCCGTCTTTTTTCCCCGGCGTCCGACCGGCAAATCCTTTCTTCTCTGTACGCTCCGGTGTCGCTTTGACAGCTGTCTTTGCCGTCTCAGCCTTCTTTTCCTTCTTCTCCTGCTTCGTCTCTGTCTGTGGTGTCACCATCAGATCTTCTCCGCCTGTGCTCTCCTCTTCCTGCTTCGCATGGGCTGCCCTCTCCGCGATGGCGGCAACCTCCTGAGCAATGCGCAGATCACTGTTTCTGCGGGCACGGCTTACGCCTGCCTCCTTCTGATGCAGGTGTACCTTAAAGGAAAGTCCGCAGCGTTCACAGAAAATTTTTTCCAGAATACGGATCAGCTCCTCTGCCTTTCCTGCCGAAACCACAGATTCCTCGATCGTCATGTCCATCTCATCACTGGAGGAAAACTCGCACTCGGCTCCGCGTAACAGCGCATATTCGAAAATACTGTAATTTTTCAGCTCCAACAGGATACTGTCCCGATAATCCGGAAAGAAATTTTCCGGTGTATATTGTCCGGAAAGATGGAATCTTTCAATGATCCGTACCTGCAACTCATCTCCCGCAAAATACTGCTCCTTGATTGCCTCTTCCAGCTCATATATGTATTTTTTATGAATCCAAGTATCGCTGACCAGATGAACTCTCATAAAATCGCGCGAAGAGGTAACGGTCACCTTCGTAACCGTTACCTTCTCCAGCAGTTTCTTCGTCTGTTCACTTACTCGAAGCTCCGGAAATACTTCCATAAATGCTTTTTCACGCATTCCAGTGTAATAGCTCCTCTCTGAGTGCCGGCAGCAGCTCCTGCTCCGGCAGCTTGCGAATCACTTCGCCCTTCTTAATGATAATTCCTTCGCCTTTACCGCCCGCAATTCCGATATCCGCCTCTCTGGCCTCCCCCGGTCCGTTCACGATGCAGCCCATAACGGCTACCTTGATATCCAGCGGAATATCTGCCACCATATTCTCCACCGCATTTGCCAGACCGATGAGATCAATACTCGTTCTTCCGCAGGTCGGACAGGACACGACCTCAATACCGCCCTTTCGCAGCCCGAGCGTGCGCAGGATCAGCTTCGCAGATTTGATCTCCTCCACAGGATCTCCGGTAAGCGATACCCGGATAGTGTCTCCGATGCCCTGATGCAATATCAGCCCCAGTCCGATGGAGGATTTGATGTTGCCCGACAGCAGCGTACCCGCCTCCGTGATCCCCACATGCAGAGGATGCTGTGTCTTCTTTGCGATCAGCTCATGCGCCCTGACACACATCAGGACATCTGAGGATTTGATGCTGATCACCAGATTATCATATCCCAGATCCTCGATCATATGTACCTTATCGAGAGCGCTCTCTACGATGCCTTCCGCTGTCACACCATGGTATTTCTGTACCAGCTCTTTTTCCAGAGAGCCGCTGTTCACTCCCACGCGAATCGGTATCTGACGTTCCTTCGCCATGTCTACCACCGCTTTTACGCGATCTGCACCGCCGATATTGCCGGGGTTGATCCGGATCTTATCCGCGCCATACTCCATCCCCGCCAGTGCCATCTTATAGTCAAAATGAATATCTGCCACCAGCGGAATCGTGATCTGCTTTTTAATCTCTGCGATAGCCTGTGCCGCCTCAAGGCTCGGCACAGTGCAGCGGATGATCTCACATCCCGCTGCCGTCAGACGCTGAATCTGTTCTACCGTTGCTTTCACATCCTCCGTCTTCGTGTTCGTCATAGACTGGATCGCGATGGGATTGCCCCCGCCGATTACCCGGTCACCGATACGAACCGCCTTTGTATGATCTCTGTACATTTCTTTCATATCCACCATCCCATTCGCCTTTCCAAAGCTTTCTTATGATCTCACTCTCTCATATTTTACAAATTGGTATTCCAGATCAAAGTAGGTCTGTTCCTCACTGTCCGCCGTGATCTCCCACTCAGGATCTTCGTCCAGATTCGGAAAATAGCTGTCCGCCTCATACACATGGTCGATTCTGGTGATATGTGCCGTATCACAGTAAGGCAGCAGCAGATGATACACGCTGTCTCCGCCGATGCAATACACATCCTCAGAATCATATTTTTTCAACTCCTCCAGCAGCTCCTCCAGAGAATGTACCATGATCGCGCCTCTCACCTGATATGTTTCATCTCTAGTAAGTACAATATTTGTACGATTCTTCAGCGGAAGTCCGTTCGGGAAGCTCTCCAGCGTCTTGCGCCCCATCACGACGACCTTTCCCGTGGTCGTCTCCCGAAACAGCTTCATATCTGCCGGAATACTCACCAACAGCTTATTATTCAATCCTATTGCCCAATTCTTATCCACCGCAACGATAATGTTCATATGCTCCTCCATTCTCTGTCTATCACCTGTCATCTCCTGTCTCAGACTGCGATCGGTATATTTTTGATCTGCTCTCCCGTCACGTAATTTTCCACATGCAGATCCTCTACCGTGAATGCGTAAAAATCCTTTTTCTCCGGATTCAGCCATACCCTCGGCGCCGGATGCTCTTCCCGCTTTAGCAGCTCCTCGATCAGGGGAACATGTCGGTCATAAATATGCGCATCCGCGATCACATGAACCAGCTCTCCCGGAATCATATCGTTCACCTGCGCCACCATCATCAGCAGGATCGCATACTGGCACACATTCCATCCGTTCGCTGCCAGCATATCCTGACTTCTCTGATTCAGCACTCCGTTCAGAACCAGTCCCTCCTTTGTCTTCGTGACATTATAGGTCATGCTGTAGCAGCACGGATCCAGACCGCCCGAATGCAGATATGCGAACTGATACATATTCGTCATGATCCTGCGGCTGTAGGGATTCTCCCGCAGCTGCCGCAGCACATAATCCATCTGATCGATCTCCTCCCCTTTATATAGGAACTTTCTCCGGATCACATCACCGTAGCAGGTACCGATACTCCCGGAGGCATCCGCCCAGCTATCCCAGATATGACTGTTCAGATCATGCACATTATTCGACTTTTTCTGATAGATCCAGAGGATCTCATCCATAGCACTCTTCAGCGCGACCCTGCGCAATGTGATCGCCGGGAATTCTTTTCTCAGATCATAGCGGTTCACCACACCGAATCTCTTGATGGTGTATGCAAACTCTCCCGTATCCTCCCATCTCGGGCGAACCAGCTCTCCACTGGTATCCGTGCCGTTTGTCAGAATATCACGGCAGGTCTCCTTAAACAGCTTATCTGCGTAGCTCATATCCTCCTCCAACTCATATCCTTCTGTAATCTCTTTTTCAGTATATTTTTTCTAGGTCATCGACTACACAGATCAATGTTCCAATCTTGCAAGCGCCGTATCCCCCGCAAAGCCCGAGGCATTGTACAGCACCAGCACATCTGTGTAATCTTCGTTAGCCAGATACTCCTTCAGGCTTTCATTAAAATACCGGATATCGATGATATCTATTTTCTCAAAGTCCTGTATGGCAAAGGGCAAAAAGCAATTCGCGTAGGAATCCTTGATCACTACCAGTCTGCGATCATTCGCCGATGCTGTCCTCGCCTCGATCAGAGGCTGATTCCCACCGAAAAACACGGCATATTTATCTCTGCTCTCCAGATAGCTCAGATCATAGAGATCCTCCCTCGTCTCATGATGATTATAAGTCAGGGTGTACGGCACCTCCTGCTTTGGACGATACCGTTCGATGGAATCACTCTGTACCCGGCAGTTCACCTTTGCCTCAATGGTTCCAAAAAATTCCGTCGTAAGAGTCTCTATCTCATAATCCTCTGTCGGCATGATATCCAGACCGATCTCCTCAGCCCACGCCTCATAAGCATAACGGGCTCCAAGTGTCTTCCAGTGATGATCTGTGCGGTAATAGATCTCCTCCTCTTTATGCTCCGACAGCACCTCCTGTACATCGATCATGCTATCCGGCGGCAGAGCATCCGCTATCCGATCCAGATACTTTGCCTCCTCCGTGTTCTCTGCATAAGGGGGCAACTTGTCCTTCAAGATCTCCACCGCATTCGGAACGATCATCACCTTCACCCGGTCTGGCTTGCAGACCACCTGCTGCGCCTCTACGAACTCTGTCAGATAGCCGATATTGCGCTCTGCAGTATCTGTAGCAAACGCGCCGCTGTGCTTCTCGATCAGATAACCGTCCTTTGCAAAATAGATATCGTTGATCTCCTGCTTCCCGAGGCTTCGCTCCGTCATCGTCTTAAAACCGATCCATGCATTCCTCGCAAAAAACTGATCCGCAAGGTATGTCTCATAATCCTTTGAAAAGCTGCCGTCCAGCACCCCCTCCAAGGTCACCCCCGGATGCTGCGCCAGCACACGATTCTCTTTTTCCGAAAAATCAGTGGACGGCTTTAGCAGGCTGATTCCCGCCGCACTGAAGATCATCGCCAAAAATCCTGCGATGACCACACTATTCTGTCGCTTTGTCATATATCTTACTTACTCCTAAAACCTGAAATACAAAAACGGATTGTACGTCGCATCCACCAGATAGGCCACCGACAGGAAAAAGATTCCCGCATAAAATACCATACGCAGGATGACCTGCAGCCATGAGCGCTCTCCGATACGCTGCATTACCCGTTGTGCTGCTCTGCCCGGAAGTCCTGTAGAGCCCAGTGTACAGAGTATCAACAGAGCCGCATAATTATACAGCAGGTAGACGCTCGTGTGATCTGCCAGCTCCTGTCCCGCAACGCCAAACATCGATTGCAGATAGAACACGACCCTTGGCATATCGTCAAATGCAAACAGTACCCAGCCGAGGATCACAAAAAATATCGTATACACATTCTGCAGAATACCCGGCAGTCGATCCAACACTTTTTTCAGGAAAAACTTCTCGATCACCAGAAGCACTCCATAGTACATGCCCCACAGTACAAAATTCCAACTGGCGCCATGCCAGATACCCGTCAGCGCCCATACAATGGCCAGATTGCGAATCTGCTTTGCCACGCCCTGCCGGTTGCCCCCAAGCGGAATGTAAACATATTCCCTGAACCATGAGCCGAGGGAAATATGCCAGCGTCTCCAGAATTCCGTAATACTTCTGGAAATATACGGAAACTGAAAATTCTCCAGAAAACGGAAGCCGAACATCCTTCCAAGTCCGATCGCCATATCCGAGTAACCCGAAAAATCAAAATAAATCTGGAAGGTATAGGCGATGGCTCCCAGCCATGCCGTTGCCACCGGCAGCTCTCCCATAGTGGAAACCGTATCCCATAATACGCCAATATTGTTCGCCAGCAGCACCTTTTTACCTACACCGATCATGAAGCGCTGAATACCTTCCGCAAAATCGTGTGTCGTCTCCTGCCGATGCTTCAGCTGGTGTGCAATCGTCTTATACTGCACGATCGGACCTGCGATCAGCTGCGGGAACATGGACACATAGGTGCCGTACTCCAGCCAGCTTCTCTGCGCTGCAGTCACACCCCGATACACGTCAATGGTGTAGGACATGGTCTGAAACGTAAAAAAGGAAATGCCAATGGGCAGGGGAATATGCAGCAGCGCAAGCTCCGTCCCAAAAACAGCATTCACACTTCCAAGTATAAAATCCGTATATTTAAAAAATACCAGCACACTGAGATTATAGATCACAGACATTGCCAACCACCGCTTTGCCGCCCCGTCTCTTCCCTTTTGTCTGCTGGTCTGAATCCTGCGTCCGACTATGTAATCCACCGTAATAGAGCCCAGCATCAGAAATACATATTTCGGCTCTCCCCATGCATAGAAAAACAGACTGAACACAAAAAGCACAATGTTCCTGAAGCTTGCGGGCAGCACATAATAAAGAAGCAAAACTGCAGGCAGGAACCGGAACATAAATAACAAACTGCTGAATACCATAAAAATCTCCGTATCTATCAAAGATTTCCAGACTTCTGCCGAATACCTTGGAAATCCAAAATTTTAATTATTTTTGTCGAAACCTATTTACAATTATCTCATTTATTATATAATAGAGTATGCTAAAAAACAAGAATTTTAGCGGTGGGAGTTTGGCGACAGACTCTTTTTTTAACAGGGGATAAAAGCAACGGAAAACGAGGGGAAATATGGAGCAAAACAAAAGACGTCTCACACGGCAAGAGCGCCGTACGAGACTGGCGATAAACGTTCTGACGCTGATCGTTCTTGCCTTGATTGTTTTTGAAGGCAAAAGTCTGATCAGCTTATTTTCAAAGCAAAGCGTTCAGGAAATGATTCTGGACGAGGAGGCTGAGGTATTTGCCAGCGCCAATATCCAGTCTTTAGCAGAGACGGAATCCGAAACTGAGGACGTCACGGAGGATACCACAGCGACTCAGCCGGAGACTGTACAGACAGAGCCCTCGCCGGCACAGAATACTTCTTCTGCCGCGATCGGTCTTCCGGAGGGCGGCGATGCATATGCCTCCGTAGTCGTTCCGGCTCAGGCGACTCCGATTGATGAATCGTATTTTGAGGATGCTGTCTTCATCGGCGATTCCCGCATGGAGGGCTTCCGCAATCTCTCCGGTATCACAAAGGGTAGCTTCGTCACAGCCGTGGGTATGCAGCTTGAGAATTTCTATACAGACGCACAGATTCCCACAGCCAAGGGCAATGTGCTGGTAATGGACGCATTGAAGAATCTGAATTATTCCAAGATTTATATGATGATCGGTACGAATGAGCTCGGCGCTTGGGATATGTCTCAGGTGAAGGAATCCTACCGCAAGGTATTGGCTGACATCAAGACAGCGGCCGCGACCACAGATCCAACGGTGTATATCTATTCCGTTGTCTATGTGGAGGAAGCGCTGACCGATTCCGATTATGTGAACAATACTAACGTAGATACTGTGAACCTCGAGATACTCAAGATGTGTCAGGAGGAAGGATATCATTATATCAATCTCAATGAGGTGCTTTCCGATGGCAATCATTCTCTGATTTCCGGCGCCTCCTCCGACGGTGTGCATTTGAATGCAAAATACTGTGAGGACTGGCTGAGCTACACAAAGCTGCACTATCTTCCGGTGGTATAACGAAAGGTTACCCATTTTGATACCGAATTTCTCCGCACTTCGTGCTCCCGAAATTTTGTAACTACACTTATATACAGAAAGGAAATGTATCATGAAAAAGAATGTATCACTTTTTTTGCTTGCAGCGCTTCTGGTGTTTGTATGCACCGCATGCGGAAGTAAAAAGAATGACAAGGATATCACAGTAGATATCTCAAAGCTCTGCGAGGATCTGAAGGGAACCATCACCAGCGGCGATCTGGCGGAGGATTCTTCTAATCTTATAGCTTCTACCTATTTCTTCGATATGTCCAAGATTGAAGAGAGCGCCGCCGCACTGAATTCCGGCGCCAGCGCCTGCGAGGTGGCTGTGGTGAAATGCAGTGACAGCAGCTATGTAAAGGATGTGGAGGAGCTCTTCAAGACTCGTGTAAAGAACCAGTCCGAGCTCTTTGCCGCTTACAACGCGACCGAGGTAGCCAAGCTTGAATCTGCTGTGCTTAAAAGTGCCGGCAATTATGTTGTCTTCTGTGTCACAGACGATACCGCGAAGGCGGAAGAGATCATCAAAAATGCAGGGTTTTAGACCCTGCATTTTTTCATAAAATTTTTCACCAGAAAATTTCTAAACATGATTTCAAAATTTCCAAGGAGGGCATTCTCATGAAAAAAGCGAACATGATCATTGACAAAGCATTTAAGGTCTCCGAAGTAGACAAGCGTATCTACGGCTCCTTTATCGAGCATCTCGGACGCGCCGTCTACGACGGCATTTATCAGCCGGGCAACCCGCTCTCCGATGAGGATGGCTTCCGCAGAGATGTGCTCGATATGGTGAAGGATCTGGATGTTCCCATCATCCGTTATCCCGGCGGTAACTTCGTCTCCAGCTTTGTATGGGAGGATAGTGTGGGGCCGGTCGAGGAGCGCCCTCATCGACTTGAGCTCGCATGGAGAAGTCTGGAGCGCAACGAGATCGGTCTGAATGAGTTTTCCAAATGGGCCAAAAAGGCCAACTCCGAGGTAATGATGGCGATCAATCTCGGAACCCGCGGTGTGGCAGACGCCCTGAATCTTCTGGAATACTGCAACCATCCTTCCGGAACAAAATACAGCGATCTGCGCATCCGTCACGGAATAAAGGATCCTCACAATATCAAGGTGTGGTGCCTTGGCAACGAGATGGACGGTCCATGGCAGGTGGGTCACAAGACCATGGAGGAGTACGGTCGTCTGGCTGCCGAGACCGCCAAGGCCATGCGGCTGATCGATCCTTCCATCGAGCTTGTATCCTGCGGAAGCTCCAACCGTGAGATGCCGACCTTCCCGGATTGGGAGGCCGTCACCCTGACACACACTTATGATTATGTAGATTATGTTTCCCTGCATCAGTATTACGGTAACCGCAATGACGATACCGCAGATTTTCTCGCTCTCTCCGATGATATGGATGCCTTTATCCGCTCTGTCATCGCGACCTGTGATTTTGTAAAAGCGAAAAAACGCGGTAAGAAAGATATCAATCTGAGCTTTGATGAGTGGAATGTATGGTTCCATTCCAACGAAGCGGACGAGGATACCATGACGAATCATCCATGGCAGGTAGCTCCTGCACTGCTGGAGGATCAATACACGTTTGAGGATGCTCTGCTGGTAGGACTGATGCTGATTACTCTGATGAAGCACGCAGATCGCGTAAAAATGGCCTGCATGGCACAGCTTGTGAATGTGATCGCGCCGATCATGACAGAACCCGGCGGCGGAAGGGCGTGGAAACAGACGATCTTCTATCCGTTCCTGCATGCCTCCAGATACGGCCGGGGAGTCGTGCTTCAGCCGATCCTGAATACACCGGTTCACGACACAAAGGAGCATGAGCAGGTATCCGATATCGTGAGTATCGTGGTATGGAACGAGGAGACCGGGGAAGCCACCATTTTCGCGGTAAACCGCAATCTCTCAGATGATATTGAGCTACGCATCGACGTCCGAAGCCTTGAGGACTACACTATCGCAGAGCATATTGTTCTGGAAGAAACCGATATGAAGCTCTTCAACTGCGCAGGCGCGGAAAACGTTGCTCCGAAGAAGGTTGACCGCAGCAGCATAGATAACGGCATCATCACAAGCCGTCTGAATAAAGCTACTTGGAATGTGATCAGACTCAAAAAATAAGCTTTCTCCATGATCGAAAAACCTCCGACCGATCCGTATACGGATCAGCCGGAGGTTTTTCTTATCATCTATTTCATATTTATTTCACATGGATCCAGACTGTCATCTCACCTATGCCCCGGTTTGCCCATGCATAATACGGTATCAGCTTCAGCTCCTGATCTACAAAATTTCTGCCATGATAGGTCTGATACAGACTATCCGCAGCCCACTCTGCACTGGATAGGCGTTTTCCCATCGTCGTCAGCGTCACTACTCCATTAAGCAGATCCTTCTCGCATTTTTCCGTAAATTCCTGTCCGTCCTCAAGATAGATCTGCTGCAGCTGATCGCCGTTATCCTTCTCTTCCAGACAATAGACCAGCGGTCCGCGCATCACTGCCACCTTGCCGATATCCTCTCTCACCAGCGGATTCGCCTCCACCATAGAGATCTCCATCTCCATTTCAAGAAGAATCTGATCCCCGTTCTTCCACTCTCTGTTCAAGACCGCATATCCCTTTTCCATTTCGTATACGGCATCTTCCCCGTTGATCGTTAGCTTATATGCCCTGCACCAGCCGGGAATACGCACTGCGTAGGCAAAAGAAGACGGCTCCTGATTTTCCACGGCTATACGCACTTTTCCATCCCATGGATACTCCGTCTCAATGTGAAATACATTGTTTTTTCCATTCAGAGTAAGCTCCATATCGCCACCCATAAACAGATTCATATACACGGCGGATTCGTTACATTCAAAAGCATAGCCTCCGATAGAGGACAGGAGACGCGCCACATTCGGCGGACAGCATGCGCAGCCGAACCATTTCTGACGAACCGGTTTTACATGTCTGCGAAAATAATCCTTCTCGCAGTGCTCCGGACTCACCTCCAGCGGATTGACATAGAAGAAGCTCTTTCCATCCAGAGACATACCGCAGATAACACCGTTAAACAGCGCCCGCTCCATCACATCCGTATAGCGGCTGTCCTTTGTGATCTCAAACATGCGCCGCGCAAAGAAGATCAATCCGATAGCCGCGCAGGTCTCCGCATAGACGGTATCGTTCGGGAGATCATAGTCAAAGGTAAAGGCTTCCCCATGCTGCGTCGCACCGATGGCTCCTGTCACATACATCTGACGATTCACGATATTGTTCCAGAGCTTCTCGCAGGTCTC
The DNA here is from genome assembly GCA_030526715.1 of Eubacteriales bacterium. Classification (GTDB taxonomy): domain Bacteria; phylum Bacillota; class Clostridia; order Lachnospirales; family Lachnospiraceae; genus Marvinbryantia. Next base: position 45,370 of record JAUNCG010000005.1, on the reverse strand, counting down.
AAAGAGCCGGCGATCCTCCGTCGCGCTCGCCACCTCGGCCATACCGGAATACAGATATACCGCACGGACAGCGTGACCTTCTGCCTTATCCTGCTCTCTCACCGGCTTGCCTGCCTGATAATACTGCTTCTTCATATAGCTGTCATCCCAGTAGCAGCTATTATGGTTTTTCTTGCACTCCTCATCAAAAAACAGCGGGGACTGTCCTCTCTGATCGATAAAATACTTTGCCAGCTTCAGGTGTCTCTCATCCTTCGTAATCCCGTACAATGCCACCAGCGCCATCTCCGCCACCTCATGTCCCGGATATCCCGGAATCTTCCCGCTCTCGGTTCCGAGACACGCATATGCACAGTTGGCATATCCGATAGCCACCTTCAAAAAGGTATCCTTTCCCGTCGCATGATAGTAAGCTACCGCCGCCTCTGTCATATGCCCCAGACAGTACAGCTCGTGATGATCCATCAGATTCGTAAATCGCTTCTCCAGACCGTTGATGATATAGTAAGTATCCAGATATCCGTCCGGCTGCTGTGCTGCGGCGATCAGTTCAATCGTCTCATCCGCCGTTCGTTCCAGCTCCTCGTCCGGATGCCACATCAGGGAATACGCAACCGCCTCCAGCCATTTATATACATCACTGTCCTGAAATACCATTCCCTGAAATTTCCCTTCCTCCCGCTTCGCTGCAACACGGAAGTTCTGAATACAGTAGCTGGGCTCTGCATCCGGAATCTGATCGTTCAGGGCATCCCACTGGTAAGGGATCACATGCTGTCTCACCAACTCCATATACTGTTTCCAGAACCTGTCCTCTATCCGGATGTTATTCAGATCTACGGGCTTCAGTTTCTTATTTAACATCTTTTATCTCCTTTTTCATTTCACAAATTGCATCTTCCTCATTCCTTCAGACCGGACATCATGACGCCCTTGACAAACGCATCCTGTGCAAGCAGAAATGCGATCAGTACCGGAAGGACCGCAATCACAGAAGCGCTCATCAGCACCGGCCAGTCTGTCGAATACATACCTTTCATACTCGCCAGCCCCAGAGGCAGCGTGTACTTTCTGGAATCATTGATATAGATCAGCGGCGTAAAATAGTCGTTCCACACACCCATAAAGCAGAAAATAGAAAGCGTTGCGATCGTAGATTTTGCCATGGGCAATGCGATCCGGATAAATATGGTAAACGGATTGCATCCGTCGATCTTGGCCGCATCTACCAGCTCATTCGGAAGCGTAATAAAAAACTGCCTCATCAGGAAGGTACCGAAGGCCGATACAGACGCCGGAAGCATCAGCGACCACAGCGTATTCACCAGACCATATTTCGACATCTGCAGATAATTCGTAATGACCGTCACATGGAAGGGAATCATCATCGTTGCCAGATAGAGCAGAAACACCTTGTCCCTTCCCTTAAAATTAAGCTTCGCAAACACAAAGCCCGCCGTCGCCGAGGTAAATACCTGAAATACCACTACCCAAGCAGATACCTTTACACTGTTCAGAAAATAGGCAAAATAATCGAAACGACTCGAAATTTTAGTGTAATTTTCCCAGATAATTTTCTCTCCGAACAGTGTCGGCGGAAACACAAACACTTCTCCGAGACTCTTAAAGGAGGAGGACAGCATCCAGATAAACGGAACCAGCATCGTAAACGCTCCGATCAGCAGCACCACGTGCGCGACGATCTTTATCAGCAGCTTTTTCGTCTTCATACTCATCACGGTTTCCTCCTTTCCTAATAGATCTCACGCATGTTCTTTTCCATGCGCATGTTAAATAACGTAATCGCCATAATGATAAAGAACAGCAGATACGCAATGGCGCAGGCATAGCCCAGCTTAAAGTACTGGAATGCATTCTGATAGAGATAATGCACCAGTACGGAGGAAGAACGTCCCGGTCCTCCCTTCGTCATCAGCATCACCTGATCGAACACTTGGAAGGAACCTATCATCGACATAACGAAGATGAAAAACGTCGTCGGCTTGAGCATCGGCACCGTAATATACCGAAACTGCGCCCACTTGCCGGCGCCGTCCAGCTCCGCCGCCTCGTAATACGTCGTAGAGATTCCCTGAAGTCCCGACAGGAAAATCAGCATATTGTACCCCGCGCTCTTCCAGATCCCCACGATTGCCAGCGATACCAGAGATGTTCTGGTATCCAGCAGCCACTTCGGCCCCTTGATCCCGAATATGGACAGAAAATAATTTAAAATACCGTAATCTGGATTATAGATCCACTGCCATACGATAGCGACTACTACCATGGAGGTGATCGCAGGAAGGAAAAACGCTGCTCTATAAAACCGTCGGAATGCGATCTTTTGATCCAGCATGACTGCCAGAAGCAGCGAGATACACATGCCTACCGGCACGGTCAGAAGTGTGTACAGCAGCGTATTCCCCGTCACCTGCCATACGATGGGATCCGTCGCCATATCGATATAATTCTGCACTCCGACAAACTTCGGCGGCGTCAGCATGTCATATTTTGTAAAGCTCAGTACAAAGGTGGCCACTACCGGCACCACCATAAACATGATAAAACCGACGATATTCGGCAGCAGCATCGCCCATGCCCATCTGCTGTCATCCCGAAGCCTGCCTTTTTTCTTCGTTTTCATCCAATCCTCCTCCTGCTTATGTGGAAAAGCACCCAACACCATCACAGTGTCGGGTGCCTTCCGTAGTCTTTCTCATCGTTTACTGCGCTACAGCATCCTGAATCGCAGCATCGATTCTTGTATCAAGGTTCTCCACCGTCACATCAATGTCCTGATCCATCTTGAAGAACATATCCGTCTCCTCGATAAGAATATCTCTCGCCTGCGTTGCCAGCTGAAGCGCGGACGGATCTACCTTTGCATTCATGAAGTAATCCAGCATCTGCCTATAGCTGTCACCGTGAACGCTCTCGTCATACCACTGCTCCACAGCAGCATCCTCGTACATGGAATAACGGTTCGGCATCCAAAGACCGGTCTTTACCAGCGCGCCCTGATAATCCATGCCGGAGAGGAACTGTAAGAACTGCCATGCCTCCTCCGGATGCTCTGTTGTAGAAGCGATCGCATGCAGATGCGCCTGACCTGTGGTAAGCACTTCACCGTAGGAAGGAAGCGGAGCCATTCCGATATTCATTCCGCTAGCTGCCAGCTCCTGCAGTGACCATGAGCCATCCACGAGCATAGCGACCTTTCCGGTCTGCAGCATCTGTTTTGCCGACATTCCCACTGCGTCCAGAGTGGAAGCATCCGGAGCAGAGCCATCCTCAGTACGAACTGCTTTGATCGTCTCCAGCACCTCTTTTACCTCCGGTGAATTCATGGTACTGTGCATAAAATCATCGGTATATCTCGTTCCGCCGTTGGAAAGAATCTGCGCATTCAATGTATCTGCTACGGATTCCAGTCCGTATACGCCGTAAATATCATCTGTCGTCAGCTGCTTTGCCACCTCACGGAATTCATCGATGGTCCAGCAGTTTGCCGGATCTGCACTCGGATAATCAATTCCCGCTGCGTCAAATACATCCCTATTATAATACACGATCGGAGATACCGTACATGCGGAAACACCGTATACATGTCCGTCGATCGACATAATCGTTTGAGAAGATTCGATAAAATCATCCAGAGAATAATTATCATCAAACAGATCCGTAAGCTCCATCAGCACACCCTTGGCAGCAAACTCTCTGTAGCTCTCTGAGGATACAAACATAACATCCGGAAGAGATCCTGCCGCTGCTGACGAAAGCAGCTTTGCATTATATTCAGAGCCCGCCAGTCCCGGAGTATAATTCACCTTGATATTCGGATACTGAGCCTCAAACGCTGCAATACCGTCTTCCACCGCCTGTGTCTCAAGAGGTGATGCCTCCCATCCCATGAAGGTCAGCTCAACCACGTCATCTGCCTGTACAGCTACTCCCATTCCTAACGCCAAAACCACCATAAGCGCTGTCATTGATCCTGCGATCATACGTCTTTTCATCTCATTCTCCACCTTTCCACATTTCTCGTTCTTCTTTTCCCCGTTACATTATTGTTTTGATTTTCAAACTGAAACTTGCAAGTTTTCCGACCTTAATGGTATAATTATTATAATTTATCAGAATATTCAGAGCAACTCACAATCTTCAAGGAAAGGTGGACAAATCCCATATGTTATATTGTGTCGCCGGCGAAAAATATCCTCTAAAATACATCAGCAGCGGAAACCTCATCAGTGAAAACGGATTTCTTCACCCCAATCGGAATCTGGATTCATGGGTCTTTATCCTGATCAATCAGGGAACCCTGCATATTACGCAAAACAATCAGGAATTTGATGTGCAGGAAAATCAGACTATCCTGCTGTTTCCCCACCAGACCCATTTCGGTCATAAGAAGAGCGACGGCTATCTCTCCTATTTCTGGGTTCATTTTTATATCACAGATCCTGATTACAAAATCTACAGCCGCCGTACCCTGCTGCGCAGCAACAGCTTCTCTCACTTTGCCGGAATCTTCCCCGATTCCGATATGCTCGAAGCACAGCACACCACCGGCGATTATTTTATTTTACCGGAATACAGCAGTCTTTTCCATGAGAAAAGAACGGTTCTGCTGTTCCATCAGCTTCTGGATATGGCCAAACGGGACAATTATCATGCCACTTGGCGCTGTCATTATGCCCTGAATCTTCTTCTCTCAGAGTTTACCGCCGAATTTCTCAGCGGAGACGATATTTTCAGTGACAAGATCCCGGGCAGCATCAAGGAAATCATCGAATGGATCCGGGTACATTATGAGGAGCCCCTGACCGTTGCCTCACTGGCGAAGCAGTTCAATTATCATCCCACCTATCTGACCGCCCTGATCAAAAAGCATACCGGACATACCGTCTCGGATTATATTACCTCCTATCGGATCATTGCGGCGAAGAATCTCCTTACCAGACAGCAGCCCAAGTTTTCCAACAAAAGCATCGCGTTTATGTGCGGCTTCAAGGATGAGAAATACTTCCTGCGGGTCTTTAAAAAGGTCGAAGGAATCACCCCGGGACAATACCGCAGAGCCTTTCACGAGAAGAAGATCAACATAAAATAAAACAGCAGCCCTTTTACAGGCTGCTGTCTTCAAAATTCATTGTAAATTATCACAAATTATTTGTCTTTTTTTCGATGATTTTGGAACGATCTGCGAATTATTCATCAGTATTCTGTAAACATCATAGTGCTGGTACAACAGTGCCTTATGGAAATACATCTTCTTATCCGCCTCTTTGAGCAGGTCATTGTAGGAAATATCGACCCTCTCTCTCCATATTCCTCCGACCGCTACCGGTGAATTCTGTTCCAGTGAACGTCTTTTCAACGTCTCGCAATACTGATAAAACTTTTGCTTTTCCACACCGCTTGTGAGAACCATCATCTCATCTCCACCCCAACGGAATATCTCCCCTACCGGGAAGATCTCTCTAAGCAGATCACTGATCGTAAGTAAAAGCGCATCCCCCGAGAGATGTCCGAGATTATCATTCACATACTTCAGACCGCAGACGTCACAAAATGCGATTCCAATGCTCTGTCCCCGATTGATCTCCTCAAAGTAGCGTGATACCGCATGTCGGTTTCCAAGCTTCGTCATACTATCCACATAAATGATCTCATCCAACTTTTCTTTCAGCAGCCGTCTCTCCATGATCGATTGGAGTACATGGGCTACCGACCGGATTTTCTGACTCAAAATATCGATCATTTCCTTCGGCGGATTATCAAAGCCCACAAATCCGTACAGCTTTTCTCCCTGAAATATCGGAGCTACCACAAGAGAATGAATGTTCTGCGGAACAAGATAATCATATACCATCCGGTCACTCTCCCTGATTTTCTCCACATCCCGGATCTTGACATAGTTTCCTTTTTCAAATTCACGCTTCCAAACTGCCGCATCCTCAAGCGGCACGTAGGACAGAAAGTCTTTTTCCGGCATAACGCCTTTCGCGCACCATTCGTACGTATTGGTCCATGCTTTCTCATCCGGTGTAAGCTCAAACAGATATGTCCGTTCTGCTCGCAATACTTCCCCCAGATATTCCAGCAGTATATCGATCCCCCGGTCTGCGTCCTGTTCCTCCAACGCCATCCGGATACTCTCATTAATCACATTCCGCACGTGATCCGCCTTGTCAAATTTCGGAATGTTCTCTTCCTTATTCAACTCCATGACATGCTCGATACGGATATTCCGCCCTTGATGCACGATCCTCTGATCGCACACATGAACCATCATGTTGTACTTTTTATTAAAGAAATCATATTCCACGTGCTTTCCGTCCATCAACTGACGGTTACTGCAAAATTCACACGGTGAGGACTTTCCCTGAATCACCTCATAGCATCGTCTTCCGCGGATATCCTCCACAGAAGTAACTCCTACGGTCTCTCTCCCCTTCTTGTTCATATACAGCAGCTCATAGGTATCCATATCTGCGGCATAAAGCGTCTCACTCAGCTTTTCGTAGGTGTTCCAGAGATCCTTCAGCTCAAATTCCGAAGAAATCTCCACCGCCTTCTCTGTCGCCCGTCCCACTTCCGCCGTAGACTGCTCCGTCCACGGTTGATCAAAAAGCGTAACCTTTGAACCGCTTCCCCCGGTTGCCAGATAGATCAGCGCATTTTCGTTCCAACTATTTGCTGCGTACTCCGCGCTGATCGCCGGATTGAGAGTGACCGAATATCCTGCAAGGGCACGGACTTCCTGCATTGCATGCGACAGCTCTTTCTGAAGCAGGAGGATCTCATCCTTATCACTGTATTTTTTCAGGATCGTAAATCTCCCGGCATACAGACGCGCGATCGGACTTTGATCTCCGCAGATCCGCACCAAAATCTTTCCTATTTCCCCGGCCATCTGTCTGGTGATATCCTCTCCATAGGTCCGATATACCCTGCCGTACTCACGGAATATAAGCTGAATGGCCGCAAAGTTTTCTCTTCTGCCATTCCAGCCTTCCATATATTCTGCGATCGCGCCTGTCATCCCCTGTGCAGAGAGCAACCCCGTCACAGGATCGACATCGTTCAGCGCAATGCTTCCAAATGCATCCGTCAGTTCATTCAGATCGATCAGACAGCCCATCAATCCGACGATCTCTCCATCCCGGAAAATCGGTTCCTTTTTAACAAGTATCGTATGAAGTACCCCTTTTATAATACATTTTCCGATCCGATGTCTGACTACCGTTCCGTTTTCCAGCAGATCGATCTCATCATTCCGGAAAGGGATCCCATCCACGAGCCATCCCATCTCTTCATCCAGCTTTCCGATCAGTCCCTTCTCGGACTGGAAGCCGAAGGTCTCCAGAAACTTCCGGTTTGCCCCCGTAAATCTCCGATTTTTATCCTTCCAGAACAGACTGACGATTTCCGATTGAAACAGATTTGAGCACAGCAGTCCGCTCATTCCCTGCTTATATTCTTCCATATAAGACGGAACGAGCCTGTCAATCAGACCGTTTTGATAAAAAAACGCTGGCCGCGTGGAATAAAGCAGCATATCGTTATCCGGAATATACTGGATCGTATGCGCCTTCCACGCATAACCGCCCTGCTCCGTCCTGCTTCTGAAATACCGTGTTTCATAGCCTCGTTCTATTCGTTTCAATCTCTCTTTCAGTGTAGCCGGATCTGTAAACTCCATAAACTCGCCGTGCTCCATCCAGAAAATATAACGCTCAGCCACTTTTCTGCGGCTGATGCTCTCCTTGTTTTCCGACAGATGATTCCCAGTCGTATTATTTTTCATCACCTCAAAGAAAGAACCGTCCCTGCCTATCACATGGATGCTGTCATACATGGAATACATCATACGGAAAATATGATCCAGCTCTTTCCCATCCCTGATTTGCTCATCCATCGTAATATTCTGGATCTCAACCTGATTTACCGCATACTGCCTATATCTGGCGATACATTTAGAACGGATGCGAAAATACTTTCCGTTGTAGGAATAATCCATATGTATAAAGTCTATGCTGGCATACGTGGCATTCTGATGCGCCAGAAACTTCCGTCGAAGTGTGGACGCCGGCGCATTTAGAATATACTCTGTCAGAAAATCCTCCCCATTCCCGATGTTCCGACAGATTTTATCAAACTCGGAATTCTTATATATTATGCGGATCTTTTTTGCATCAAACTCCACGATGGCAAGAGAGCGATCCGTAATATAGTCGATTTTCCCCATTTTGTCATAATACGGCGCCATGGCGCGTTGCTCGATCGTCAGACCGGTACGTTCTTTGTATTCAAACAGCCCCTGAAACGACAGCGGCTTGCTGAAATAATAGCCCTGTACCTTTTCACAGCCGATCTCCCTGAGATATGCATACTGCTCTCTGGTCTCCACACCCTCGGCAAGCGTCTGGATCCCGAGCCTTTTTGCCATCTGGATCACCGAGCGGATCAATTCCTTTGCCTGTTCATCAAAGGAACGCAAAAACAGCATATCCAGCTTAATCTCATCAAAACGATATTCTGTCAGCAGATTCAGCGATGACAATCCGCTGCCAAAATCATCCATCCAGATCTGATATCCCGCATTTTGAAACTTCGAGATCACCTGCTTCATATACGTCGGATCAGTCACGACAGCAGACTCCGTAATTTCAATACGGATCAGATCCCTCGGAACCCCGCTTTCCAGCACGATCTCTTCCACCTCGTCAAAAACTGAGCCCTTCAGGAAATCCAGCTTCGACAGATTAAAAGAAACCGGCGCAGGGAACTCTCCTCCAAGCCGGACGCCGGTCATAATATCCTTACAGATCTGACGCAGCATATACAGATCAAGTCTTGTGATCTCCTGATTTTTCTCTAATACCGGAATAAAATCTCCCGGAGACAACAATCCCAACTCCGGGTCGATCCATCTTGCCAGCGCCTCAACGCCGCAGAGCTGCCCGTTATTCGTTCGGATCACTGGCTGATAGTACGGTTTGATATAACCATTTTTCAATGCACGATCAAAATTTTTCTCAATGTAGCTGTTGCGTTCCAGCTGCTTTTCCAACTTTTCATCATATAGCCAGACAGCATCCTGCGAATTTCCGGCGAAATCGCAGGCGATCTTGGCCATATCCACGGCCGTTTCTGCCGTCATGCCTTCTTTCGTAATCTGATAGACACCCGTTTTAAGCTTTATCCCGAAGGCTCCGAACTCCTGTTCAAACATACGATTCCCGGTCGTGATCGATTCAATCATATCCGGATCCCGCGTAATGGAGATAAAATGATCGTCTCCATACCTCGCTAGCAAAAAATCATTGCCAACGGTTTCTATCGAATTCGCCACATGCTGAAGAAGCGTATCGCCCGACTGGCGTCCATATTTTATATTATAATATTTAAAGTTCTGAATGTTATTAAAAATCAGCGCGTATTCTGTGACACACCCCTCCGCTTCTGCCTGACGCAGAACCCTGTTTGCTTGCTCATAAAAATACGCTCTGCTGAAAACTCCCGTGAGTTCATCATGAATCCTGTGGTTGTTTCTTTCGTTCTGTATTTCCTCGTCAATCACCGCCGCGAGCGATAATCCCATGACGTCCCCGCTGACCGGATCCTCAATATACACGATACGCTCCCGAACCCAGTGAAGCTTGCCTTTTCTGTCATAGATCTGATAACGATCCTCCCGATACCTCTCACCTGCGCGATAGCGTCTGAGCTGTTCCTTCCTGCAACGTACGGATGGCTGATACCGTCTGTCATTTTTCAGAAGCTGCATACTGACCGAATCGATAAACTCATCGTATTTCCCACTTAAAGGAAACTCCCCGCTTAGAAATGCGTGATGATATCTTCGGATCGTAAATGTATTTTTTGTCAGATTATAAATCATACTGAATTCATAAGATGCTGCGATTGCATCCATGTAAAGCCCATCTAGCGGATTTAAAACCGTTTTTTCTTTCTTTGTCATACATATTCCTCATCGAAATCACAAATCACTCACATCGTTTTTTCTTCTGCTGTCTTTTCAATACCAGCGCAAGGTCGTCAGAATCAAAAGGTTTTGCCACATGCGCATTCATCCCTGCTTCCAGACAGGCATTCACGTCTTCCTGAAACGCATTCGCAGTCAGCGCTATGATCGGAATTTCCTTCAGATACCGGCGTTGGGACTGACGGATCTTCAGCGTAGCACTGACCCCATCCATGACCGGCATTCTCATATCCATCAAAACAAAATCGAAATGCCCGTTTTCGGATGCTTCCAGCATCTCCACCGCCTCTTTACCATTCTTTGCACAGATGACCTCCAGCCCCATTTCCTGCATTTCCACTTCCGCGATCTCGCGATTCAACCTGTTGTCCTCTGCCAGAAGCACACGTTCCCCCTCAAACCTCAGATCTACGCTGTCCATCATTCTTTTCGCCATGCGCGCTGTTCCATCAATATTGATATTATCCAGAAAAATCGTTGTGAGATCTGAGGCAAACAGCGGCTTTGTACAGAGCGCTGTCACGCCTGCCTCCTTCGCTTCCTCTGCAATATCTCCCCACGCATATGCCGTCAGAATGATGATCGGTATGTCGTTTCCTATAAACTTCCGGATTCTGCGAACCAACTCCAGACCATTCATTTCCGGCATGATCCAGTCTATGATATAGGCAAAAAACGGATCGTCATCACTGATGGCCTTTTGAGTCCTCAGCAGGGCGTCCTTAGCCGAAACCGTCCAGTCCGATCGCATCCCGACATCGGAAAGCATCCTCGTAATACTGTCGCAGGTCGAAAAATCATCATCCACGACCAGCGCGCGAAACCCTCTCAGCTCTTCCAGCCTTGCATCCGGCTGCACGTCCTCCTGAAGCTTCAGCTCCAACGATATAATAAATTCACTGCCCTTACCAAGCTCACTTTCTATTTCGATCGTTCCGCCAAGAATATCCACAAAGCTTTTTGTGATCGTCATACCGAGTCCGGTACCTTCCTTTCCGGATTCCTCATACGTATGCTCCTGCTCGAATGGATCAAAAATCCGTTTGAGAAACTCCCTGCTCATACCGATTCCGTCATCCTTCACCCGGAAAACATAGGTCGCATACCCCTCTTTTTTACTCTTCATCTGTTTCACACGGATTCCGATATGTCCACCCTCTCCGGTGAACTTCACGGCATTGCTCATCAGATTGATCAGGATCTGCCGCATTTTCTGCGTGTCAGCATATACTCTTTCATCCTTTAAATCTATCGTATCGATATACAACTCCAAATGCTTGCGATCGACCTGCGCCTGTATCATCGGTAAAACACCTCTTACCATCTCCGGGACAGAGGTGCGGTTCAGATTTATCGTCTCTTTTCCCGATTCAATGCGGGACATATCCAGAATATCGTTGATCAGTCCCTGTAAATGCTCGCTGGCCAGCGCTATTTTTCCCAGACTCTGCTTCACGATATCCGGTTCATGAATATGTGCGGATGCGATCGCCGTATATCCCACGATCGCATTCATCGGTGTCCGGATATCATGCGACATATTAGATAAAAACCTGCTCTTCGCCTTGCTGGCATCCATCGCCGAATTGAGCGCCGCTTTCAGCTCCTGCTCCTGTTTCTTAAGCTGCTCCACATATTCGCCCAGCATTTCCGAAGCCGGTTTTTCACTTCTGTCGATCATTTTCTTTTCCTTCATCTCTACCTTACCTACTATCCATTATTTTTCATCATCCCGACGGTTCTGCAGTATCCTCCTTCATTCGAAGAAACAGAGGTACTACTGTCGATATTCTATAGATATTTTTTCAAGACCAAAAGCAGGTTTGCAATATCGATCGGCTTCGCCACATGATCGTTCATTCCCGCTTCCAGACACTCTCTGACATCATCCGCAAATGCATTCGCAGATGCCACAATGATCGGTACTGTCCTCGCATCCACACAGGATAATGCCCGGATCCTCCGCGTTTGCTTCCAGAGCGTCCATTTCCGGCATCCGTACATCCATGATCACAAAATCAAAGGTGCCTGTCGGCGCTTTTGCAAATGTCTTTATCGCTTCCAGACCGTTGACCACGGCGACTACTTCTGCCCCTGCGTCACAAAGCACATACTCCGCCACCTGCCGGTTCAGACTGTTGTCTTCCGCCAGCAAAATGGTGCGCCTCCAATGAGACATCCTCGTTTCCTGTCTCCTCCGTCGCTCCCACCGAAGCGGCCAGATCAAACGGAACCGTCATGACAAACCTACTTCCCCTGCCCACCTCGCTGGTGACGCGGATTTCGGCATTCATAAGATCTGCCAGCTCCTTGGTAATCGCCATTCCGAGATCGGTTCCGGAATGCTTGGCATCGGAATACATATGCTCTCGTTCAAACGGCAAAAAAAACTTTTTTAGAAACTCCGGAGACATACCAATGGTTCACTCCGTGGAAATCCTTTTTTACCCGGATCCGGTTCTCCCTCGCCTGTGCCAGCTCCATTTGCATTCTGCTGTTTTCCACCATCTTCTTCTGTTCTTCAAGCTCATGCCTTACCTCCTCCCGTTCTTCATAGCTTCTCTTACAGAAAAAGTGAGAACACGGTACCGACAGTACAAGAAGCAGGGCGAACAATGCGATCAGCAATATGGCTGTCCGAATGCGCTGATTCCGGTAGCCGGAATCGGTCTGTTTTATAAAGCAGACGATCCCATCCTCATCGTCCGACGCATAGAACCGATCCGCAAGAGTCTCCTCATAGGTTGGCCACGAAGACTTCCCGGTTGTCAGCGAATTGCCCAAAATAAGCGTATGGGATTCGTCAAAAAGAAGATATACAAACTCCTTCGGAATCAACTCTTCTATCTCCCTGCGGATCGCCGATGTCTTTAATTCTATGAACAACGTCGCATATCTATGCCCGGCAGAATTGATCAGCGGCATCGCGTAGTCCAGCTGCATTTCTTTATCCTTTGCGGCAACAAAACGTGCGTCACCGATCGATTTGCGTACTGTGAAAAAGCAACGCCCGGAGCCAGAGCCTCCTGATAATCCTCCACGCTCACTACCTCTTTATCGGTCGCCACGTAGATCGCATCATAGATATACACTGCAAGGCCGTTGACCTGCCTGTTTAATACCTTGTAGGAGATCAGTTCTCGCTGCGCGGCATAATAATAGGTCGGATCAAATTCCCCAGTCGCGGCATTCCTCATTTCCGTGATCTCCTGAGAAGCACCGAGATTATAGGTCAGATCTCTCAGCTTCATAAGCGCCGCACTTGCATAGCTATTGACCTTTTCCGCAATCTGCGCATCTTCGTTTCTGCGGTTCTGCGCATGGATCGAGTAATACATGCCCGCCGCGACAAGAAATACTGCGGTAAACACAAGAAACAGACGACGATACATTTGCCGAAACATTCTCCTGTACTCTGGCATCGTATATGGGAAATGAAACAGCTTCATACCCATCCACCTCTTCTCAATTTCCTTCCAGAGCGGAAGCTCATTCTCCAGCGAATACTCGCCTCTATCCGGCGCAGCAATCGTCAGCTCCACCAACTCCTTCAGCGGAAGCGTCACCTTTCTATTCGCAGCATCATGCGGATCCTGCTTATTTCCGCATCCTCACAAACCGGCACACAAAAGTATAACCGCAGTGCTAACCGATAACCATCTGATTTTTTTGTTTTCCCTCATAGAACAATTCCCCATTTTAACCGCTCTTTATAAATAGTTCTTATCGAAAAAAAGAGCGCCCTCACATACACGGCAAAGACAACCCTCCAAATACATATATTTCGTGCAACTGGCTGCCATTTTACAGGCCCTATAGCTTTGCGTAACAATCTTTCGACTGTTTTGCTCAATATTTAATTCTACATCATTTTACCAATTTCAACAGGACAGGTCAATGGAAACTTTACCATACTTTTACGGTTATACAACTGCACATTAAAAATAAAAATCGAAACTACCAGTCATATAGACTTTACGTTTCGATTTTTATTTCAGAATATCTTTCTTTTCTAAGCTATGCTCCGATTCCAAGCTCCTCGATCAGCTTCCGGCAAATACCGTCATCCTGCAATGCAGCGACAATGTCTTCATTACGATTCTGCGCAAGTAATGTAAGTACAACCTGATTCTTTTTCTCTAACCACTGTAGTTTTTCCTCTGATTGATGTGCTTTCTGTTCCGACTGTCGATTCTGTTCTTCTACAGCTTTTAATCTTTTCTCAAGCTTTCGTGCTTTTTCCTCACTTTCTGCTCGTCCTTCCGCGATCATATCATCAATTGCCTTACACATATTTGTCTCTCCTTTCTTCCCGGATACTTCCGGTTTCTCTATTATCCTTTCAAGTTCTTTTGTCCTTGTCACGGTCGCTATGAATCGTACTGCGTCCACTGACATATGTTCATACTTTTCTGTACGTGTTTTCAATAAATCCTTTAATGCATTCTTGTCTCTGGCTCTCTGGATAAACTCAAATACTTCACGAAGATCTGATTGGAAGAATCCTGTCTCCTGATATTTTTGTATCTCTATCAAATGAATTGGATAAGAAAACGGAGGAAGCATTTTTCCATCCGATCTTACACCGGTAAAAAAACGATCATCGATCAGCTCCGTCACATTCCTCGCGCCGTCCCATGGTTCTGATCCATAGTAAAGTACAAAGGTATACATCGGCAATACACGGTCAGTTTTGGCAAAACGTGAGAGATATTCTGCACCTGTCAGATCCTTCTTTTCCGCATGCATTCTCGCGATTCCGCGCAGCTGCTCATCGTAGCACATGGCGTCCCAGATCAATACCCGCAACGGCATCGCATAATGTATCTCTGTCTGATCCTCGATTCCTATCAAGGCAAAACCTGCATCAGCAGACACCTTACGCACGATGTCACGATATCCTTCCATCTTCGTCCTGCTGTCTTCTGAGAGCATATATTCGGAAGCATCTGAATCTTCAATATCTTTTGCCGAGATGATCTGTTCTCCCCGAAACATTACTACATTGATAAAATCGGCAAATCTACGATTATCTTCCCAGAATATCTTCTGGATAACGTCTTTCTTTCCCATACTCCTCCTGTCTAAGCGCATACCTGTCAGGAGTCTTTCCGACACGCTGCACCATTTAATTATTCTGTTGTCTTTTTCGGAATCAATGGCGACTGCCGGAATTCCAGAAATGTAATAAATCTTTAGAACTAATTTATATGTTCATCATATTATCATACGTTTTTCATAATGTCAATTTTATTTTTATAACACTTTTTAATAATACACATTATATCAAAGAACCCCTGCAACTACTGCAGAGGTTCCAGAATTTATAACTTATTTAATTATACCGTATATGAGTAGGTAAACCATTCAAGTGCTTTAAATTTACAGCAATTTCTCAATGCTAACAATATATTTCCACTTATCGTACAGTGACTTGACATTTTATCTTCTTATTTCCTGATTTCACTGTAATCAATGCTGTACCTCTTCCCTTTGCTTTTATCATCCCTTTCTTATCTGCTTCCTTCAAAATATTAAATTTCTCTGTATCACTCTCACCTGTCCATATTGAAAGACTATCATCATCAGCTTCTTCCGCAACCGCTGTCTCTGCAAAATTTTTATCTGCAGCCTCCTCTAAGGCAGCTTCTCCCGGGTTTTGCACCATTTCTGCCAGTGGAGCAGCAATACTCTCCTCTATTGCCATTGCACCTTAAACTGGTGTTAGTGCTAATAATGCCGACAGCAAAATTGCCATACTTTTTTCTCCATGCACATTTCCTCCTGTTTTGTCACTAATAGATATAGTTATATTAAGCCCACCAGACTTTATTTATCAATATCTGACAGATTATTTTTGCTTCTACGGGTAATTACTACAATAAAATTACTTATTATCACGAAAGAGAAGTAAAGAGGGAATATAGAGATGGTTTCCAATATTGATGAACCCTATATCCCTTTTGCAGAAGAATTGATGAAAACTTTTCTGAAAACGATCGCTATTAAAAATTCTACCGATATGAAGTAACGCCCTCCTTAGATCCTGCACAAAATCACTTCGCAGCTTGACGAAAGAGCTCTGTATGTCTAAAATAGATTTATCATATACGTTCGAGGTATTCTTATGTACTGCTTAGATATTCATACTCACTCTATTGCCAGTGGTCACGGTACGTCTGCCACGATTGCCGATATGGCGAAGGTTGCCGCTGCACGCGGATTGAAGCTGCTCGGTATCTCAGATCATGCACCGTCCACTCTTTGTTCCGGAACGACGTCTTATTTTCGCAGCCTCGCCATGGCTCCGAAGCAGCGATGCGGTATTGATCTCAGGTATGGCGTAGAATTAAATATTCTGGATACGAAGGGCACGGTGGATCTGGACGCTTCCACTCTGGCGCATCTGGATTACGCTATTGCCAGTCTTCATCTGCCGAATTTTAAGCCCGGTTCCCGTCAGGAAAATACCGAGGCCTATATTCAGGCGATGAAGCATCCTTATGTAAAGGTGATCGGTCACTGTGACGATACCCGTTATCCCGCTGATTATCCCGCCATACTTCAGGCAGCTATGGAGCATCATGTATTTCTTGAGATCAATAATGCTTCTCTTTCTCCGGATAGTTATCGGGGTGATACCCGGGAGAATAATAAAGAAATCCTGCGTCTCTGTATGCAGTATCGTTACCCGGTTCTGCTCTCCAGCGACAGTCACGGAACCGCCCACGTAGGTGATTTCACTTATGCGGAAGCGCTTATAAAGGAGCTAGATTTCCCCCGGGAATTGATTCTGAATACCAGAGCTGACGCCGCTTCTCTGCTTTTTGTATGCTGATTCGATTTCTTTATTACTAAAATGCATTGGATCTACACTATATACTCTTGAGCCGGATCCCCGGGAAATATCAAATCCGTACACAGAGCTTCCCCCTGCAGCGAATTTTTCGATGCAGGGGATATTTTTTCCCTTAAGCCTGTTTTTATTTCTTCTTTGTCGCGTGATCTACAGAGTCATCTACATTATCTACCATATCCTTCGCGCCATCTGCCACATGATCTGCGACATCCTCAACGTCCTCGCCGAGATCTCCCAGAACCCCGCCATCCTTCGTGACTTTTCCATCCATAGACTCCTGCTCCGTCATCCCGGATTCCGTCTGTGCCTTTTCCGTTATCCTTTTCTCTGTCGTACGATTTCCGTTCATGTCATCTTTTTTACCGCATCCGGTAGCTGCCAAAATGAGGCAGAGTGTCAGCAGACTCAGTAAACCTTTTCCTGTATTTTTCATCTTTTTACTCCTTTTCCATCGTAAAGCATTTTGAAATTTTGTTTTCAATGACAGTATCTCTGCTTTTGTTGATTTTATACATATGATCATGCTTTACCTTTCACATCTGCTTCAGAGAGGCTCTGTTTTCCGCAAAAAGAAAAAAGCCAAAGGCAGCAGTCATTTCTGCTGTCCCTGACTTTCCAGAACAATTTTTTTCATTTTAACAATATAATAAGGTATCAGGGGAATCAATGCGCTCACCCATGCCAGCGGATCTGTGAAGCAGATGCCTGCATATCCAAAGGGCGAAGCCAGCAGCACCGTACCGACCGCTCTGGCCGCAAGCTCAAAGATGCCACCCATCATCGGCACGAGGCCATAGCCGAGTCCCTGAAGTACATTTCGGAAAATAAAAATCGTACCCAACGGAATGTAGAACCACAGGCTGATATGAAGCAGCGTCCGAGATGCCGCAATCACCTCATCAGCACCGTCTCCGCTGACGAACAGCTGTGTCAATGGATCACTTCCAAAAAATACGAATATTGCACAGAGGATCGCGCAGATCACTGTCAGAAGCAGACCGCTGCGCACACCTTCACGTACCCGCCCCAGATCCCCGGCACCGCGATTCTGTCCGGTGTAATTCGCCACCGTAACTCCGATGGCCGGGAATACCTGTGTTACTGTATTTTGTACCTTGATCGCCGCTGAAAATCCCGCGATATACGTCGCGCCAAGAAGATTCAATGCGGTCTGTACGATCATAGTTCCGATGCCCGTGATGGAAAACTGCAGTCCCATGGGCGCTCCGATGCTCATCAGTCTCAGCAGATGCTGCGGCGCACGCTCCCAGTCTGATCTGCAAAAACGCAGCAATGGATATTTTCTACGAATATAAAGAAAGCACAGCACGCCGGATACCGCCTGACTAGCCACCGTTGCACAAGCTGCTCCCGCCACTCCCAGCGGAATGATCGCGATCAGCGTATAGTCCAGCACGATATTCAACAGCGATGATATGATCAGAAAATACAACGGCGTCTTACTGTCCCCCAGCGCACGGGAAGTCGCCGCCAGCATATTGTACAAAAAGGAGGCGCAGATCCCGCAGTAGATCACATGCATATATGCCCTTGTACCTTCAAAAATCGTGTCCGGCGCATTCATCAGATGCAGGATCCGGTCATTGAAAAGTACAAATACGATCGTCATCACCACACTTTGGAGCACACACCAGACGACAGCGGCTGCCAGCTGCTCCCTCATCCTTTTTTCATCCTGCGCACCGAAGCTCTGCGATATCATGACACCGAATCCACTGGTCGTACCGATGACCCATCCAAGTACCACAAAGATCAGAGACCCGGTAGCGCCAACGGACGCCAGCGCGTTGACTCCGAGCAGTCTTCCAACAATCATTGTATCCACCAGATTGTACATCTGCTGGAACAGATTCCCCAAAAATACCGGAAGCATAAACTGCAGAATCAGCCGCATCGGGCTTCCTTTTGTCATATCCTTCATTTTATCTTTGGTCTCCCATAAAGAACAGCGCTACCGTTCCCGGACCGGAGTGCGCCCCGACCGTCGGACCGATCATGTCGATCATATAGCTCTGAATCCCGTATTTTTCCTGAATTAATTTCTTAACATACTCCGCATCATCCCTGCAGTCGCCGTGACTGATAAAGACGATATCGTTCTTTCCAAGATAACTGCCCTGCTTCTCCTCCATACTCTTCACCAGAGCCTGAAGCGCCTTCTTTCTTCCGCGGACATTAGAAAGCGGCTTCAGATGCCCCTCCGCATCCACATGAAGGATCGGCTTAATGCTCAGCATGGTACCCACGATCGCGCTGGCTCTGGACACACGTCCGCCCCGGAACAGATGAAACAGATTGTCCACCGTAAAGCTGTGCACCACATTCAGCTTATGTGTCTCACACCAGGCTGCCGTCTGCTCCAGCGTCATTCCCTTTGCCTGCTGCTGCATCGCCTTGTACACCAGGAACCCTTCTCCCATAGAGGCACATAGAGAATCGACCACGATGATCTTACGCTCGGGATACTCTTCCATCAGATCCTGCGCTGCCATACAGATGCTGTTATAGCTTCCGCTCAGACCGCTGGAAAATGCGATATGCAGGATATCCTTACCCGCCTTCAGCAACGGCTCAAAGCCCTCTCTTGCTGTCTCCGGATTTACCTGAGCAGTCGTTGGCATAGAACCGCCCCTCATTTTCTCATAAAACTCATGCCAGTCCAGTTCCTTTTTTCCCCTACAATATGTCTCGTCTTCCAAAAAATATGACATAGACAGCACGGTCATCTCATGCTCTTGATAAAAGCTCTCCGGAAGATCCGATGTTGTGTCTGTTGTAATTACATAACTCATGATTTTCCCTCCAATTTTTCTGATATTTTCATTTTCACATACTTCCACAAAATTGTAAAGAAGATTCCATGTTTCCCCGGATATGTAACAGCAGTCATTTCTGTAGGATTCTCTGCATAGACTAGAAAAAAACAGGATATCCATATGAGCTCTAAAACCAAAATTCTGATTTTAAAAAAACGCGAAATCATCTACACCGCCATCTTCATTGCTCTGGGCGTCACACTGCTGATCCTCACGATCCTGATGTTTCACCCAAACACACCTGCACTTCCGGATCAGACGGTTCAGACCTTCGTGCCCGGCGTCTACTGCTCGCCGCTCCTGCTCGGCGGCAACGCCATGGAGCTGGAGGTTCGGGTCGATAAGGATCTGATCCATGATATCCGCCTTGTCAACGCGGGCGAAGCCGTAACCACTACGCTTCCACTCATGAAACCTTCTCTGGACAGCATCGCCTCTCAGATCTACGAAACACAGAGTACAGATAATATCTACTATGAGAGCAGCAGTCAGTACACCTCTCAGATGCTGATCGAGGCCATCAACGACGCGCTCCATCGCGCGCGCGTCCGCTGAGCCCCGCCTCCTGACTTAGATCCTCATTTTCAGGTCCTGAAGCTCGTTGACGCTGAATTCATAATGCTTATTACAGAAATGGCAGTTTACCTCAATGGGCTTGCCCTCATCGATCATTTCCTGAATCTCTTTTTTGCCGATGCTCATCACGGCCTTCTCTACCCGCTCCTTGGAGCAGTTGCAGTAAAATTGTGTCGGGATCGTATCGGTCATCTCCAACCCAAATTCGCCGAGCAGGTTCTCCAGAATCTGCTCCGGAGAATCTCCACGATCCAGCATAGATGTCACAGAGGTCACCTCCTGAAGCTTCTCCTCCAGTCGTGCGATCACCGTCTCTTCCGTAAACGGCATCAGCTGAATGATGAAGCCTCCGGCCTGACGTACCGTATTGTCACGATTCATCAGCACACCCAGACCTACCGCCGACGGTACCTGTTCGGAGGTTGCAAAATAATAGGTCAGATCCTCCGCGATCTCACTGGTCTGAAGCACCGTCTGGCTGGAGTACGGCTCCTTCATTCCCATGTCCTTAATCACCGTCAGCAAACCGACGCCGACAGCCTCCGCCACGTCCAGCTTTCCCTTGCTGTTTGCCGGGATCAGCACATTCGGATTTCCTACATAGCCCTTGACATTCGCATGCGAATCCGCCGTCACGGTAATGCCCTGCAGGGGACCGCCTGCCTGAATCTGAAGCGTCAGAAGATCCTTCTCCCCCTTCATCATGCTTCCCATCATAGCGCCGGCAGTCAGCAGACGGCCAAGCGCCGCCGTTGCCACCGGACTAGTATTATGCGCCTGACGCGCATATTCTGTAAGTTCTCTTGTCGTTGCCGCAAACGCGCGAATCTGATTGTTCGCTGCAGTTGCTCTTACAATATAATCTGACATTATGTTAACCTCTCTATTATACTTTCTTTGGTTTCCAAAG
Source organism: Eubacteriales bacterium (assembly GCA_030526715.1). Taxonomy (GTDB): domain Bacteria; phylum Bacillota; class Clostridia; order Lachnospirales; family Lachnospiraceae; genus Marvinbryantia. The sequence goes on along the minus strand of JAUNCG010000005.1, from coordinate 24,173 downwards.
CATCTATCATTGCGACTGTTTGCCGCATTCCCGCGCAAGGATATAGATGCGCTCCGTCTCGTCCGTCACGGCTGCCCCTGTCTGCACATCATAAGCCGCCACAAATTCCATTCCGGCCGCTTCCAAAAGACGGATCACCGTCTCTGTGTCATAGGCTCTCTGAAGATGTGTCTCCTCACTTTTTTCATACAGACCTGAGGGCTGCTTTACGAAGAGCGTCAGATCATACTCATTGATCTGCTCCTCCTCATACCACGCATTTTCCCAGATAAAGCTGCCCTCCTCACGATTTTCTGCAAAGGTAGCATCTCCCATGACCTCACGGAAATAATGAGCCGTCTTCAGATCAAACAGGAAGATACCTCCCGGATCCAGATAATTATTTGCCAGCTCAAACACCTCTTGCAGCTCTTCCTCTGTCCCGATGTAATTCATGGAGTCACAGACACTGACGATAGCCCGCACGGTTCCATATAGCTCAAAAGAGCGCATATCCTGTTGCAGATACAAAATATCCGCACCGCTCTGCGCTCTTTTTCTCATCGCCTCCGCCAGCATTTCTTCGGAATTATCGACTCCGATCATATCATAGCCGGCCTGTGCCAGAAGCTCTGTGAAGGTTCCGGTCCCGCAGCCAAGCTCCAGCACCAGTCCCTCGCAAATTCCGCACTCCTGCAGGATCTTCGTGACATTCGCAAGCCATGTCTCATAGGGAATATCATCCATGAACATATCATATACCGATGCAAATTCACTATATGCCGCCATCACGCTTCCTCCTACCAGAATAATCCGGGAATAACATAAGATACTACCGTCATAATCACCATAGCCATGCAGATACCGATCATTACCGCAGGAAACGCCTTTTTAAACTTGATCCCCAGCATGGACGCGATCAGAGAACCTGTCCATGCTCCGGTTCCCGGAAGCGGAATTCCCACAAACAGTATCAGTCCCAGAAACTCATATTTTTCTATCCGATCCTTCTTGGTCATCGCCTTGTTTTCTATTCTCTCCACAAAAGGCTTCAGCAAACGCGTCTGCTTCATCCGGTTAAAGATCGGTGTGATCAGCAGCAGAATAAAGGGTACCGGGATGATATTTCCGATAATGCACAGACTGATAGCTCTCCACATCTCCACCCCCTTCAGGGATGCGACGATCATGGCACCGCGCAGCTCCAGAATCGGAATCATGGAAATCACGAAAACCAGAGCCTCTTTTGTCAGCACTGCTCCCAGCGTACCGCTGAACCAACTCAATAATCCGGTCATATTGCTCTCCTGTCTTCTAAATATTTTTTCAAAAATGCAACTAGCTGATCCATCTGAGCATCCGTTCCGATGGTAATTCTCAGATAGTTGTCGATACGCGGCTTGTCAAAATAGCGCACAAAGATATGCGCTTCCTTGAGCGCCGCAAAAAGCTCTCTGGCCGGTACCTCAGAATGTGTAGCAAACACAAAATTGGCTCTGGAATCTCCAAAGGTAAAGCCAAGCTTCGCCAGCTCCTTCTTTGTACGCTCGCGAGTCGCCACGATCTTATCTCTGGTCTCGCAAAAATACGCTTCATCCCTCAGCGCCGCCGTTCCCATCGTCAGGCTCGGCCGGTTCATGGTGTAGGAATTGAAGGAATACTTCGCGTCATTTAAATACTTGATCAGCTTCTCCTGTCCCATGGCATATCCGATACGCAGTCCAGCCATGGACCGGGACTTTGAAAAGGTCTGAACCACCAGCAGATTCTCATATTTTTCGATCAGCGGCAACGCTGTATGACCGCCGAAGTCTATGTATGCCTCATCCACGATCACGATCACGTCCCGGTTATGAGCGATGATCTCCTCGATCTCTGATAAGGACAGCTCTATACCTGTCGGGGCATTGGGATTCGGGAATACGATCCCGCCGTTTTCTCCGAAATAATGCTCTTTTACGATCTCGAACCTCTCATTCAGCGGCTGTCTCTCAAAGGGAATCCGAAACAGCTCTGCCCAGACATCATAAAAGGAATACGTGATATCCGGAAAACGGATCGGTCTTCCGGAATTAAAAAATGTCAGGAACGCCATGGCCAGCACATCATCTGAGCCTACCCCCACAAATACCTGTTCCTTCTTCAGCCCATGGTACTGCGCCAGCGCCTCCACCAGAGCGTCCGCTCCGGGAGCCGGATACAGACGCAGCGGCTCTGTCTCCATACCGCGCAGAGCCCGCTCTACCAGCGGTGAGGGCGGGTAAGGGTTCTCATTGGTGTTCAGCTTTATCATATCAGGAAAATCCGGCTGTTCTCCCGGAGTGTACGGGACAACTCTGCGGACATTCTCTTCCCATCTGTTTTCCATATATTTTTCCTCATCAACGTTCATGCTTCACTTACTCTATTAGCTGAAATCAGTTCAGCCCGCACTCCTGCGCCAGAGCGTCAAACTTCGGCAGCGCATTCACGATCGTCTCATATGCGACGCAGTATGCCAGACGCACATATCCCGGGCATCCGAAGGAGGAACCGGGCACAAGCAACAGATGATATTTTTTCGCCATATCGCAGAACTGCTTTTCATCCTCCATAGGAGATTTTACAAACAAATAGAACGCTCCCTGCGGGCGGACACAGGTAAAGCCTGCCTTCTGCAGTCCGCTGTACAGTGTCTCACGGTTGCGGTTATAATACTCCACGTCTGCCTTGGCGTCCAGACAGCGCGCGATGACACGCTGGAACAGAGAGGGAGCATTGACATAGCCGAGAATGCGGTTCGCTACATTCGCCGCGCCGCGAATCAGCTCACTGTCATCCATCTCATCCGGAAGCACCAGATACCCGATACGCTCCCCCGGAAGCGAGAGGGACTTACTGAAGGAATATCCCACGATCGTATTCTCATAATATTTTGTCAGATACGGCACCTCTACGCCATCGTATGCCAGCTCGCGATACGGTTCATCGGAGATCAGATAGATGCTGGTTCCAAATTCCCGCTGCTTGCCGCGCAGGATCTCTGCCATCTTCACGATCGTCTCCTCCGAATATACCACACCGGTCGGATTGTTCGGTGAATTCACGATGACTGCCTTCGTCTTCTCCGTGATCATCTCGGAAAACTGCTCCAGATTCGGCTGGAAATCAATGGTATTTGCAGGAACTGCCTTCAAGACTCCGTCATAGTTCGATACATAGGAACGGTACTCTCCGAAATACGGGGCAAAGGTCAATACCTCATCTCCCGGATTCAGAAGTGTCTTACAGATCACGTTCAGACCGCCGGCCGCACCCACGGTCATCAGGATGTTCTCCTCATGAAACGCGGTGCCGAAGCGGCTGTTCAGAGAGGCTGCAACGGCCGCTCTCACGTCCTCATATCCGGAATTGCTCATATAGCCGTGGAGCATCAGCGCATCCTCATGCTCTAAAATATCTATGGCTGCTTCCTTGACCGCCTGCGGAGCCGGCACGTTCGGATTGCCGAGACTGAAATCATAGACGTTCTCCGCGCCATAGATCGCCGCCATCTTTTTGCCCTCTTCAAACATTGCACGAATCGCAGAGCTGTTCTGCACCATACCGATCATTTTTTCCGAAATCATCTCTTATCCTCTCTTTCTTGTCGCAAATCCTTTCTCTACCAGAAACACCGGACGATAGGAAAGCTTCGCCTTGCGAAGTCCCTCCTCGCCGAGATCCTCTTCACGATTTACATACCTATACTCTATAGCCTCATGCTGAATAAACTGCTGATTGATCATGGGGTAGGCTCCGTCCATATCCGCAAAGGCCTTCTCGATATGCACCACCATGGTGTCGTCACAGACTGGCTCGCCGATGGTAAATGCAACCACCTCTCCATTCACTCTCAGTAATCCGCCTCGCAGGTCAAGCTCCCTAAACAGTCGAAGAGAATTCAGCGTCACACAGAGCTCTGCGTTTTTCTCTTCATCCTCCTCACAGCCGTTGATATTGCGCCACTTCAACGCCATCTGGAAGCAATCCTCCAGATTATCCTCTGTGATCGTCTCGTAGCTCCAGTCTGCATAGGTCTTTTTAAACTTATTGACATGATTTTTCTTACCGTGATACTTTTTGCCGGAAAGATTTGCCAGCTTCTCCGTCTCATATACATAATCCGCTCTGTCACGATCATAAGCAATCTCAAATTCGCCCGGATACAGCTCTTCCAGTTGGGAAAACTGCTCCGGCGTCATCATACCGAATCTTAGCGCCATTCCCTGAGCTTCACAATAAGCCTTGATGATCTCGATGGCCGGCTTCCTATGCATTTCATCACAGAACGGGAAGTCAAAAAAGGTCTCCTCTCCCTTTCCGCATTTAAAGATCAATGCATCGTTCACTACCGCATACTCTACAAAGTAGAAACGGCTCCACAAATAAACATTGGCAAAGGTGCATTCACAGCTTCTTGTCTTTACTTTTCCCAGATAGCTCTTAATAATCTCCTGATCTTCCAGCTCCGGTCTTTTAAAATTTATATTCATGTAATCCTCAATTTCTTTATGCTAAACATGGGAGATCTTGACCCTGCCGCTATCTCCCGGAGGTCATTTATTACTCTACGACAAGATTCTGACGTGTCAGAACGTCAATCACCTGATTTACATACTTCTCACAGAGCGCATCCTCGGATGCCTCTACCATGATACGGAGCACCGGCTCTGTACCGCTCTCTCTCACGAGAATCCGTCCCTCATCTCCGAGCGCCACCTCGATCGTATTGATGGTCTCCACCACCGCCGCATTCTCGCGGGCTTCCTGTTTATCGGCTACGCGCACATTTTTCAGCAGCTGTGGATAGATCTTCACCTCACCGGCCAGAGTACCCAGACTCATCTTCTTCTCCGTCAGCACTTCCATGATCATCAGGGAGGTCAGGATACCGTCGCCTGTGGTGGCATGCTTACTGAAAATAATATGTCCGGACTGCTCACCGCCCAGACAGTGACCGTTCTTTGACATATTCTCATAGACATATTTATCTCCGACCGCCGTCTTTTCATACGAGATCCCGGCTCTGTCAAATGCCTTGTACAGACCCAGATTAGACATTACAGTGGTAACTACGGTATTATTCTTCAGTCTTCCGTTCTCCATGAGATACTTGCCGCATACATAGAGGATCAGATCGCCGTCCACTACTTCGCCGTTTTCATCCACTGCAATGCAACGGTCTGCATCGCCGTCATAGGCAAAGCCGACATCCAGCTTCTTCTCCTTTACCAGCTGCTGAAGCGCCTCAATGTGTGTGGAGCCGCAGTCGCGGTTGATATTGGTTCCGTCCGGATCGTTGCTGATCACATAGGTCTTGGCGCCGAGCGCATCAAATACACTCTTTGCGATAGAGGACGCGCTTCCGTTAGAGCAGTCCAGACCGATGCGGTATTTCTTGAAGGAACGTGTCGCCAGAGAGATTAGATAACCGATATAGCGGTTGCGTCCGGCTACATAGTCTACGGTGCGTCCGATGGCCTCCTTCGTTGCAAAGGGAAGCTCCTCCAGCTCACCATCAATATATTTCTCAATCATCTCCTCCACACTGGCCTCCATCTTATGACCGTTGCCGTTGATGATCTTGATGCCATTGTCATAGTACGGATTGTGACTTGCAGAGATCATAATACCGCAGTCAAACTCCTCTGTGCGCACTACATAGGATACGCTCGGAGTCGTCGTCACATGAAGCAGATAGGCATCCGCACCGGAAGCTGTCAATCCCGCCACCAGAGAATATTCAAACATATAGCTGCTTCTTCTGGTATCCTTGCCGATCACGATATTCGCCTTATGGTTTCTTCCGTAGTACCAGCCTAGAAAACGTCCTACCTTGTACGCATGCTCCACGGTCAGCTTCACATTTGCCTCACCGCGAAAACCGTCGGTTCCGAAATACTTGCCCATTTTTCTTCCTCCTTATTCGTTTACCTTTGCCAGCTTAGCCGCCTGATCCGCAGCGATCAGACTATCCAGCAGCTCGTCGATATCTCCATTCATAATTGCGTCCAGCTTATACAGCGTCAGCTTGATTCTATGATCTGTCACACGTCCCTGAGGGAAATTGTAGGTACGGATCTTCTCGGATCTGTCGCCGGTACCGATCTGACTGCGACGCAGCTCTGCCTCTGCATCATGCGCCTTCTGCTGCTCAATATCATACAGCTTCGCTCTCAGAAGCGCAAACGCCTTCGCTTTATTCTGCAGCTGAGACTTCTCTGTCTGGCTGTATACCACAATACCTGTCGGGTAGTGGGTCAGACGAACCGCAGAGTCTGTGGTATTGACACACTGACCGCCGTTACCTGACGCGCGCATCACATCGATACGGATATCCTTCTCGTCGATCTCGACCTCCACATCCTCAACCTCCGGCATCACGGCCACCGTGATCGTGGAGGTATGGATTCTTCCACCGGACTCCGTCTCCGGCACACGCTGCACACGGTGTACGCCGCTCTCATACTTCAGCTTCGAGTAGGCTCCCTGACCCGTGATCATAAACTCCACTTCCTTCATGCCTCCGATGCCGATCTCGTCCGCATTTACCAGCTCCACCTTCCAGCGCTGCTTCTCTGCATACTTCACATAGAGACGGTACATCTCTGCCGCAAACAATGCCGCCTCATCTCCACCAGCACCTGCACGGATCTCGACGATCACATTCTTATCATCATTCGGATCCTTCGGCAGCAGCAGGATCTTCAGCTCTTGCTCGAGCTCCTCGATACGCTTTTTCGCATCATTGAGCTCTTCCTTGAGCATCTCGCGCATTTCTTCGTCAGATTCGCTCTCCAGCATGGAGAGGCTGTCCTCCACCGTCTGCTTACACTCTTTATATTCCTGATATGCAGTCACGATCGGCTGCAGATCACTTTGTTCCTTCATCAGCTTCTGAAATCTCGCCTGATTTCCCGCCACCGTCGGCTCATTCAGCTCGTTCAGCAGCTCTTCAAAGCGAACCAGAAGATCCTCTAATTTATCATACATATCTCTTTCTTCCTCCATTCGACATCTCTGCCGATCTCACACTTTATACCCAAGAACCACGCGATCCAGTCCCGCATAGTCCTTTTTAATCTCTACCTTCTGATATCCGGACTGTACCATCAGCTCCGATACCGCAGCTCCCTGATCATATCCGATCTCAAACAGCAGCATTCCCTGAGACTTCAGCTTTTTCTCTGCCTGAGCGATGATCTCACGATAAAAATACAATCCGTCCTCATGTCCGTCCAACGCGCCAACTGGCTCATGCTCCCGTACCTCCGGCATCAGCTGTGCAATCTCAGCCGTGGCAATATACGGAGGATTGGACACGATCATATCAAACTGTCCCGGTATGCTCTCCATCAGATCACTCTGATAAAAAAACACCTGAGCACCAAGCTGATCGGCGTTCTCCTTTGCAGTCTCCAGCGCCTTTTTCGAGATATCGGCCGCATATACCTGCAGCTTCTTTTGGGATAAACGCTCCATGGAAATCGCAATACAGCCGGAACCGGTACACAGATCCAGCACGCTCATGCCGTCTCCGATACGTGCAAGCGCAGTCTCTACCAGCAGCTCCGTATCCTGCCGCGGCGTCAGCACATGCTCATTTACCGAAAACTCCAGTCCCATAAAGGACTGTACTCCCGTGATGTGCTGTAGCGGAATACGTCCTGCCCGCTTTCGAAGCAGCGCCTCATAGGTCGTCTGCTGCTCCTTGGTCAAGCATTCGCTCTGCTCCAGAAAATAGTGCGCACGATTCATCCCGGTCACATATTCCAGCAGCAGCCATGCGTCATTCTCCGCTTCAGATATTCCGGCATCGCGCAGACATTCCGTCCCCTTGCGCAGCGCTTCGCGGTATGTCATGCCTTCACCTTCGCATCCAGCGTCTCTTTTGCTTCGATCGGCATGAGACGACCGCCTTCCCGCACCAGAAACTCTCCGCAGACATATTCTCTTTCTGTCAATTCATAGTGTGCGTCAAAATTCTCATTCAAAAACTTCTTCCAGTCAAAAACCGCTTCCACTGCCGCGATCGCCACCTCTACCATACCAGCCTGCGGCTCCCTCGTCGTCATATGCTGAAGCATCATTCCCGGACGGCTGAGCGCTGCCACGAATCGGTTCTCACTGGAACCCGCCAGACGGATAAACTCATAGGATACTCCTGCAACCACCGGTAACAGCAGAATACGGATGGCGAAGCCGAGCGCTCTGGAGTCCACACGTACAAACATATGTATAAATACGCTGACTACCATAACGATCAGCAGAAAGCTGGTGCCGCAGCGCTTGTGCTCTCTGGAGCTCTTCATGACATTCTCTACGTTGAGCTCCAGTCCGTGTTCAATGCAATTGATGCATTTGTGCTCCGCACCATGGTACATGAACACTCTCTGGATATCCTTCATGCGGGAGATTGCATAGATATATCCCAGAAAAATGATCATCTTGAGGATACCCTCCACGGTCACAATGACCGTCATATTGTCAGTCACCTTTTTCAGCAGCGTAGAGGCAAAGTACGGCACCAGAACAAAAAGAGCGATAGAAAACACCAGCGAGATGGCGATCGTGATCCCCATCAGAATATCCATACCCTTCTTGGTATCCAGAAAAGCATCTAGCTTCTTCTCCAGCTTCGACGGCTCCTTCTCGGGCTTCTGTTCCTCTTCTTCATCCTCAAAAAATCCCGCCGAGTAAGTCAGCGTCTTCATCCCGAGCACCAGAGAATCTACAAAATTAAACACTCCCCGCACAAACGGAAGGGACAGTACCTTCTTCCCCTTGATGTAGCTCGGATACTCGGATGTCTTTACAATAATCTCTTTATCAGGTCTTCGAACGCCCACCGCATATCGGTCGCCGTTTTTCATCATGATTCCTTCCATGACGGCCTGACCGCCAATTCCCGATCCCTTCATATGTCTTCTCCTTATGATAAAAGGTTGAGATTTTTGCAACCTCAACCTTTGACTATAGTCTTTATTTAATGCCGTATTTCTTATTGAACTTATCAATACGTCCACGAGCCGCAGCGGATTTCTGCTGACCTGTGTAGAATGAATGGCACTTGGAACAAATTTCTACGTGAATGTCCTTCTTTGTAGAACCTGTTACAAAAGTATTGCCACAGTTGCAGGTTACGGTTGCCTGATGGTACTCCGGATGGATTCCTTCTCTCATGATTTTCACCTCTGTTTTTCATATTTTGTGAACTGCCTTTGGGAGTCAACTCCCAGTCCTTCCCGGCCAATGCCACTCTGATGTTGCCGCGGCAAGATATCCCGGACTATCCCTGTAAGTCCCTACAGTTAAACATCGCGAGAATTATAGCACATTCATCCCGCATTTGCAAGCATTTTTCAGATATGTCTTTGTTTTTTCACAAGCTGTACAAAATCCTGATTATTTTTTGTGCGAACGAACAGATTTAAGATATTTTCCACAGCATCATCTGCCTTCATGCCGTTCAATCCGCGGCGCATGATCTCCACACACTCCATCTCATCCCGATCCAGAAGCAGATCTTCTCTTCTGGTGCTGGACTTCGGAATATCGATCGCCGGGAATACCCGCTTCTCGGAGAGCTTACGGTCAAGCACCAGCTCCATGTTGCCGGTTCCCTTGAACTCCTCGTAGACCACATCATCCATCTTACTTCCCGTGTCTACCAGCGCGGTAGCAAGAATCGTCAGACTTCCGCCCTCCCGCATATTTCTCGCAGCGCCAAAGAAACGTTTCGGCATATGCAGCGCTGCAGGATCGAGACCGCCTGACAGCGTTCGTCCGCTGGGCGGCACTACCAGATTGTAGGCTCTCGCCAGACGGGTAATGCTGTCCAGAAGGATCACCACGTCCTTCTTCTGCTCCACCATACGCTTCGCCCGCTCGATCACCATCTCGGAAACTCTCTTGTGGTGCTCCGGAAGCTCATCAAAGGTGGAATCCACCACCTCCACATTTGGACCCGTGATAGCCTCCCGCATATCCGTCACTTCCTCCGGACGCTCATCGATCAGCAAAATGATCAGATGCATCTGCGCGTTATTGGCAAGAATGGATTTCGCGATATCTTTCAGAAGGGTCGTCTTACCGGCCTTCGGCGGCGATACGATCATGCCTCGCTGTCCTTTACCGATCGGTGAGATAAGATCCACGATCCGCATAGACGTCTCTCTGGTTCCCCGTTCCATACGCAGACGTTCGTTCGGGAAAATCGGCGTCATATCCTCAAAGTTGTATCGCTTCATAGCCTCATTCGGTCCCATCCCGTTGATGGTCGTCAGATACAGCAGAGCGCTGAACTTCTCCTGCATCGTCTTGATTCTGGTATTGCCCGCGATCATATCTCCGGTCTTCAGATTAAATTTACGGATCTGTGAAGGTGACACATACACGTCATTTTCTCCCGGCATATATCCGTTGCTTCGAATAAATCCGTAACCGTCCGGCAGCACCTCAAGCATTCCGTTCACACTCTGTCCACTGTCAAGCTGTGCCATATCCATAGCAGGGCGTTCCTGCCTCATCGGCGTTGTCTCCTCCTGCGTATTCTCCGCAGTCTGCTCTGTCTGTGCCGGCGTCGTCTCCTGCTTTTCTTCTTTCTCCTTCTTTTCTTCCTTCTCATCCTCCGCAAGCATCATTTCCACCACTTGGCTTTTTCTCATGCCTGCAGTTACCTTCAAACCTCTCGCCTTCGCAACCTCCTTCAGCTGTGCGGCTGATAAAGATTCATACTGTTCTTTTGTCATATATTTTCCTTTCCCGTTTTCCATCCATGCTTTTGCACATCACAGATACACATGCGCATAAGCATCGGCTTCATGCAGCCTTTCTCTCACAAATTTTTCTTTGTGCTGGATAATTGTCGAACTGACCTGAAACTACTAAAGATATTGAAACTATAGCACAGCCCCCTGTAAAATGCAATCCTTTTATCAGGACAGCATGCCTCCGAGCATCCCGCCGCCGATACACATGATTGCCGTGGAAAGGATTCTGGAGCCGTAGGCATGAATGCCCCCGGTGAAAAAAGAGACGATAAACAGAAGGATAAAATACAGAGATCCCGTCGCCATGCCCCACAGGAATTTGCGGCTGCCCGCGCATCTTCCCGACACAAAGCCCCCCAAAAAGCTACTGAAGATGTAAATCGCCTGAATCCCCAGCGTGATCATGCTCTGTCTCGGTTCCAGCTGATACAGCAGAAACGCCGTCAAAAGCAATAATGCTCCCGTAACGATATAGGACGTAATGGTTGCGCACAGTATGATCCTGAAATATTTTCCTGCCGTCATATGTATTCCCCTTTTACACAATGATCTATTCCTATCTTATGCAGACATTGTCCCGATTATGCATATAATCGTTTTGTTACAGATAAGCTCAAAAACACGCTCTATGAGTCTACGATAAAATGCGCAGTTGAATTTTCCGGATAGATACGGTATGATGAAGAGAAAACTACTATATTATTGTATAAGGAGATGATCATAATTGAGTACCGGTGAAGGAATCCAAGCCGGCATAATTCTGATACTGATTGTGCTTTCCGCGTTCTTTTCTTCTGCTGAGACCGCACTGACAACTGTCAACAAGATCAAAATTCGAACGCTCGCCCAAGAGGGAAACCGTCGGGCTGAGACGCTTTTAAAGATCACGGATGAGCCCGGACGACTGCTCGGCACAATTCTTGTCGGCAACAATATCGTAAATCTGGCAGCCTCTTCCATGACCACCACGCTAATGCTGCAGCTTGTGGGGAATCTCGGTGTTAGCATCGGGACCGGAGTGCTCACTCTGGTAATTTTGATCTTCGGAGAAATCTCTCCCAAGACGCTTGCCACCGCTCATGCAGAGAAATTCTCTCTCGCCTATGCTCCGGTCATCTATATGCTGATCCAGCTTCTGAGCCCGGTGGTATTTATCATCAACCTGCTGGCGCGACTGTTTCTGAAGCTGCTTCATGTGAATCCGGATGCCGGAGAGGATGTAATGACGGAGGATGAACTGCGAACCTATGTAGATGTCAGTCATGAGGATGGTGTAATCGAGCAGGAAGAAAAGCAGATGATCTACAATGTATTTGATTTCGGGGATACACAGGCGAAGGATGTCATGGTTCCCCGTGTGGATATCGTCTCTGTAGATGTGAACAGCACCTATCAGGAGATTCTTCAGGTCTTCAAGGCAGAAAAGTTTTCCAGACTCCCTGTATATGAGGAGAGCATTGACAATGTGATCGGTGTGCTGAACCTCAAGGATGTCTTTTTCTGTACCGATGAAGACTTCAATATGCGCCATCTGATGCGCGAGCCTTATTTTACTTATGAATATAAGAATACCTCCGAGCTTCTGGAGGAGATGCGCAAAAATTCCATCAATTTTACCATTGTTCTGGATGAGTACGGCGCCACCGCCGGACTGATCACTCTGGAGGATCTGCTGGAGGAGATCGTGGGTGAGATCCGGGATGAATACGATGCCGATGAAGAAGAGCTTATTCAGAATGTCGGAGAAGGGGAATATCTTATCGAAGGTTCTATGAAGCTGGCCGATATCAACGATGCTCTTGAACTGAATCTGCATTCCGAAGACTATGACTCTCTCGGAGGACTCATCATCGAATCTCTGGATCACCTGCCATCAGAGGGCGAGGAGGTCACCGTCACGGATGATATCCGTCTTGTGGTTGAATCTGTAGATAAGAATCGCATTGACAAGGTACATATGTACTTGCCAAAATAAGACAGTCAAAATGCCGGAGGTTCCATTCCCCCGGCATTCTAATTGTCTTACTTTTTTTCTGTATAGATCAGCTTCAGATCATCTTTCACAAAGATTGCCTCCACGTCTTCCATGGAATCGATCAGCTCCCTCGCTGCGTCCACCCCAAGCGTCAGACAGGTCGTACTGAGCGCATCTCCCAGAAGAGAGGAGCTGCTCAGGATCGTCACGCCCCAGATGTCATTCTCGATCGGATATCCTGTATCCGGATCCAGAATATGATGATAGATCACGCCGTCCTGCTCAAAATACCGCTCGTAGATACCGGAGGTCACCACGGACTCATTGTCTGCCTCCACCACCGTAATAGTATCCCCGCGTTCATCAAAGGGCTTCTGAATCCCAATTCTCCATGCGCTTCCATCCGGCTTCGTTCCAAGAGTCAGCACATTTCCACCCAGATTAATGATTCCCGAAGTCACGCCCTGAGTGTTCAGATATTCCCGCAGGCGATCCGCCGCGTACCCCTTCGCCAGAGCTCCAAGATCCAGCATCGTATCATCCCGGTCGAAGCTCAGTGTATTTCCGTCCAGATGTACTCTGGAAGCATCCACCTTTTCTACCGCTTCCTCGATCTCCTCCCTCAAAGGGATTGTGGCATCCTCGCTCTTGAAATCCCAGACGTCACTGAGCGGAGCAATCGTGATATCAAGCTTTCCTCCCGAGATCTCATAAAACCTCAGTCCCATCTCCACCAGCTCTGCGATCCCGTCCGAGACCTGTACCGTATTCTCTGTACGATGATTGATCCGGTAGAGCTCGCTGGTCTCTCTGGTTCTGCTGAAGGTGTTCTCGATCTCGTCACAGATCTCACGGCAGTGCTGCATGATATTCTCTCCGTCCTCTCCTGCATAGAAGGATATCTGCACTACCGTGTCAAAATACAGCAGCGTACTGTCGTATTTTTGCTGTCCCCTTGCTCCAGACTGCAAATTGCACACAAAGCAGCAGAACAGTATCATGCCAAGTAATAAGCCTCCGTAGATCTTCTTACTCAAGCCCCGGCCTCTTTCAGTGCTTCTTCCACTGCTTTCTTGATGGCCGTGCTAGTCATGGTTGCTCCGGAAATATCGTCTACTTCTGCGCTCTGTGTCTTTACGATCTCCCCTGCCAGCTGCAGCGCTGCCTTCTGTCCCACATCCGGAGTCTCAGAGCTGTAATCCAGAACCTGTACGCTCTCTATCTTACCCTTTTTGTCGATAGTCACGGCAATCTTAACCTTACCGCCGAAGCCGTCTGCTGACGCCTCGTAAGTACCGGCCTTATATTCACCTACAGATGCAGTTTTTTTTGCATTATCTGCTGCTTCTTCTGTATCTTTTTCCGATGCCGCTTCACCACTCATAGCCTGTGCAAGAGCATCCGATACTGCCTTCTTAACCGCATCGCTGGTTATCGTTGCCCCGCTCACGCCATCGACCTCTGCGCTCTGTGCCTTCAGAATCTCTGCTGCAAGTTTTGGTGCAGCTGCCTGTCCCACATCCGGCGTCTCAGAGCTGTAATCCACGATCTGTACTGCCTGCAGCTCGCCCGCATCACCGATCACGACCGCTACCTTTACATCTCCTCCGAAGCCCTCTGCATGCGCTTCATAGGTGCCTGCGAGATAGCCGCCCGTCGGCTCGATCTCTGCTATTTCTGCCGCCTCGGTCTCTGCTGCTTCGGTCTCTGCAGTTTCAGTCTCTGCCGCTTCAGTTTCCGTCTTTTTCGTCTCTGTCTCTTCAGCCTCTGCCGCTTCTGTTTCTTCTTTTGAAGCTGCCTCAGTCTCTTCCGTTTCGGTCTTTGCCGCATCAGCTTCCGTCTCTGTCACAGCCTCCGCAGCCGGTGCGGAGCCTTCCCCGGTCTTTGCCATCTCAAGCGCTATTGTCACAGCTTCCTTCACAGCATCACTGGTGATCGACGCGCCTGCCACACTGTCTACCTCCACAGATCCCGCTTCCAGCATAGCCGCCGCCAGCTCCGGCGCCGCCTTCTGACCGATACCGTCCGTCTCTGTACTGCAGTCTGTAATCTGAATATCCGCGATTGCGCCATCGTCACCGATCGTCACAGCCGCCTTTACTTCTCCGCCGAAGCCCTGAGCGCCGGCTTCATAGGTGCCCGGTACCAGTCCGCCGATCTGAGCTGCATTTTTTCCGATAGAGGACAGCGCCTGATACACACTGTCCGATCCAGCGATCAGCACTGCAGATATCCCCACCATTACTCCAAGAGAAATGAAACCCTTTTCTTTACTCTTCATCTAATTCTATAGCTCCCTTCTTCTAATACTAAACCATTTGCGTACACAATCTCCTATCATGCTCTGTTCTGACGGATCTTCGCGTCTCTTCCGATGACCTTCACCGGACACTTGTCTGCGCACTTGCCGCACTTCTGACATTTTTCCTGATCGATCTGTGCGACATTGCCGTTCATATGAATGGCATCAAACTCACACTGCTTGGTACACAGCGTACATCCGATACATCCTGCCGAGCAGGCATCCTTCACAGCCTTACCCTTCTCCGGTGAGCTGCAGGCCACCACATATTCCGCCTCATCCGGAATCAGCGTGATCAGAGCGTTCGGACATACCTTCACGCATTTACCGCAGGCCTTACATTTCGTGCGATCTACGACGGCAACACCGTTCACTACATGGATCGCATCGAATTCACACACCTCTACACAGGAGCCAAAGCCCTTACAGCCTTTGGTACACATCTTGGCTCCGCCTCCGGGAATCGCTGCCGCAGCGCGGCAATCCTGAATACCGACATAATTGCATTTATCCTTGGCGCTGTCACAGTCGCCTATGCAATGTACAAACGCAACCCTCTTCACAGAGGCACCGGCTTCCACGCCCATCACGGCTCCGATCTTCGCCGCAACCGGAGCTCCGCCAACCGGACAGGCATTCACTGCCGCTTCTCCCTTTGCGATCGCAGCAGCCAGTCCGTCACAACCCGGGTATCCGCAACTGCCGCAGTTGTTGCCCGGAAGCTCTGCGCGCACCGCGATTTCTTTTTCATCTACTTCTACTTTAAACTTCTCACCTGCGGTCACCAAGAGGAAGCCGATGAAAAGGCCAACGACACCGACAATGACGGCTGTCACAAAAATTCCACCGATACTCATCTCATTTTCCTCCTTAGATCAATCCTGCAAATCCGTTAAAAGCGATTGCCATCAGGGCTGATGTAAACAGCACGATCGGCATGCCCTTGAACGGTGCGATAATATTGTTTTGCTCCATGCGCTCACGGACGCCTGCCAGCACTACGATGGCGATAGTATAGCCGATTGCGGTTCCGATACCATTTGCCACGCTCTGGATGAAATTATATTCTTCTTTTACATTGCTCAGAGCAACTCCGAGTACCGCACAGTTCGTCGTAATCAGCGGCAGATATACGCCAAGCGCCGTGTACAGCGCCGGAACGTTCTTTTTCAGGAACATCTCTACGAACTGTACCAGACCCGCGATCACCAGAATAAATACGATCGTCTCCAAGAACTGCAGATCCAGCGGTTTTAATACAAAATCATAGATCAGGCTGGACACCGCGGATGCGATCGTGATAACAAAAATAACCGCATATCCCATGCTTGCTGCAGTCTTGGTATGCTTAGACACTCCAAGGAATGAACACAGACCGTAGAACTGACTCAGCACGACATTGTTCACCAGCGCCGCAGCGACAATAATTAATACCAACTCTGACATGTCTCTCTCCCTCCCTTATGCCTCTTTTTTCTCAGCGCTCTCAGAACATCCCGCAGAGCTGCCACAGCTACAGCAATTGCCGTCGCAGCCCTCCACCTTTTTGGCAGAATTATTCTTGATGTTCAGCGCATTCATGATCGCGATCAGTGCGCCAAGTACGATAAATGCGCCCGGCGCCTTAACAAAAATACCAACCGGAACATATCCGCCCGGAAGAACATGGAATCCAAGCAGAGTTCCCGCACCGATCAGTTCACGGCATGCACCAATCAGGATCAGCGCTACCGTAAATCCGATACCCATACCGACGCCATCCGCTGCAGCCAGCATCGGCGTCGTCTTTGACGCATACGCCTCCGCGCGGCCGAAAATGATACAGTTTACCACGATCAGAGGAATGTACAGACCAAGCGCGTCATAAACTGCCGGTACATAAGCCTTGATCAGAAGCTCAACCACGGTAACCAGAGACGCGATGATCACGATATAGGCCGGCATACGCACATTATCCGGAATAACGCTGCGCAGCGCCGAGATCAACAGGTTGGACAGGATCAATACCACGGTGGTGGAAAGTCCCATGCCGATCGCATTGTAAACAGAGGTCGTTACCGCCAGTGTCGGACACATACCCAGCACCAGAATCAAGATCGGATTCTCCGTTATAATACCATTCCAAAGTCTCTCTACATATTTATTGTTGTTATTCACTTCGACACCTCCTAACCTTCTGCACTCTGAACGAGATACAATGCTGCATTCATGGCATTGGTCACTGCGTTCGAAGTAACGGATGCACCACTGAGCGCCTCGATCTGGTTATCAGCAGAGGCCGCGCTCTTTGTCAGCTCATAAGACTCTACGTTCTTGCCGACAAACTGCTCATAGAACTCCGGCTCCGTCGCACGCATACCTAAGCCTGCAGTCTCATTGATGGTCAGGAACGCAACACCGGTAACTGTGCCGTCTAAAGCAATACCTGTGCTGATGGAGATCTCTCCGCCAAAGCCTTCCTTCGTTGTCACATTTACCACATGACCGATCACGCTGCCGCTCTCATCCAACGCTGCATAAGCGCTGTCATAGACCACCTTGCCAAACTGTCCGTCTGCCACGGTTCCATCCTCCGCAGTCAGCTCAGTCATCCTTGTCTCAAGCTCCTCGGCCGCACCAAAGGATGCTGCATCCGGCGCAACCGCCGCATATGCCGCTGCCTCTGCCGCCAGCTCCTGCTCCGCAATGCGTCCCTTCGTCAGCTGATATGCTCCGCCCAACGCAAGGCCGGAAATCAGTGTGATCGCCAGAAGCATCAGCACGGAACGATACGCTTTTATCGGAATCGGCTTTTTGCCCTCCAGCGCTCCGGCTTCAAATCCAAATGCCTTCGGCATGGTCACGCGCTCGATCAACGGAACGAGCAGGTTACCCAGAATGATCGCATAGGAAACGCCTTCATTTGTCGCTCCGAAGGTTCTGAGAACACCTGTCAGGATACCCAGCAGGATACCGAAAAGGATCTTACCGTTTTCGGTGATCGGGCTGCTGACATAATCCGTCGCCATAAAAAATGCGCCGAGCATCAGACCGCCCGAACAGATCTGTGCGGCCAGAAAAGGAATGTCCAACCCGTGTCCCGCAAACAATGCCTCAAAAATCACAAAGGTTACTATGTAGCATACCGGAATATGCCAAGTAATGATCTTACGGATCAGCAGATAAATTCCTCCGATCAGCAATGCCAGAGCGGATACCTCACCGATACATCCGCTGATAAATCCCAGAAATGCCGCTGCAAGATCCGTCTTGCCGGAAGCTGCCAGATCTGCCAGAGGGGTGGCGCCAGACATACCGTCCACCGCGAAATTTCCCATAATTCCCGTAAAGGAAATCAACAGAAAACAGCGGGCCGCCAACGCCGGGTTCATAAAATTCTGTCCGAGTCCTCCAAAAAACTGTTTTACAAACAGAACCGCGAACATACTGCCAAGCGCCGGAATCCAGAGTGGAACCGTCGGCGGCAGATTCATACCCAGTAAAAGTCCCGTAACCAGAGCGCTGCCATCCGCGATGGTCACCTTCTGATTGGTGAGACTCTGGAACATATACTCAGAAAGTACTGCAAAAAATATCGATACCAGCATGATCGCTGCGCTGTATGCTCCAAAACGGTAGATACCAAAAGCAGCTGCAGGAACAAGCGCAATGGCCACATCGTACATTATCGTCTTCGTAGACTCATCCGAACGCACATGCGGTGACGAAGACACATTCAAAAATCCGTTCACTTATGATCCCTCCTATCCCTTCTTGCGTCGCTCTGCCATAACAGCCTGACGCATCTGCTTAAACGCCTGAGTCAGCGGACGTCTCGCAGGGCATATATAAGTACAGCTTCCGCACTCATAACACTCCATGCCATGAATGTCGGTAAATCGCTGCATACTATGCTGCTCTGCTGCTTCCATCATCTTCACGGGAACCAGTCTGGACGGACAGACCTGCGCACATCTTCCGCAGCGGATGCATGCCGTCTCGGCATATTTTGCAGCCTCATCCTCCATCAGACAGGTCAGTGCGGAGGAGGTCTTTACCACCGGAACATCCGCAGTGGCGAGCGCCATACCCATCATCGGACCGCCGGAGATGACCTTCTGCACTCCGTCCTTCAGTCCACCGCTGGCCTCCAGCAGCTCTGCATAAGAGGTACCGATCTTTACATTATAGTTGCCCGGCTGATTCACACCGTTGCCTGTCACGGTAAAAATCCTTCGCATCAGCGGCGTACTCTCACACACGGCCATATGGATCGCGATCACCGTGTCTACGTTATC
This sequence comes from Eubacteriales bacterium, assembly GCA_030526715.1. GTDB lineage: Bacteria > Bacillota > Clostridia > Lachnospirales > Lachnospiraceae > Marvinbryantia. Next base: position 4,847 of record JAUNCG010000005.1, on the reverse strand, counting down.
CACGATACAGCCCGCATCCGCCGGAAGCTTCGTAGAATTGATCTTCCTTCCGGTCACGGCATAGATCAGATTGCGCTCACCACCCTGAGGATACTTGGTCTTGAGCGGACACACCTCGATCCGATCCTCATTCTTCACCAGCTCTTCCAGATTCTTGATGCCGACAGGCTTGTTCTCCTCCACCGCAATCACGCCCTTTGCACCGTCAAACAGCTTCAGCATAACCTTCAATCCGCTGACGATCTTCTCCGGACACTCCAGCATCATGCGGTAATCACTGGTAAGATACGGCTCACACTCCGCACCGTTCACAATGATGTAATCGATCTTCGACGGATCCTTCGGCATCAGCTTCACATGGGTCGGGAAGCCCGCGCCGCCCAGTCCTACGATGCCGGCAGCCTTCACCTCATCTAAAATCTCCTGCTTTGACATGATCTCATAGTTGCGATATTGCCCCAGTCCCTGTATCGGAGCATAGTTACCATCGTTCTCTATCACAATGGACTCTATCTTTGCACCGGATACGGTCAGACGCGGCTCAATACACTTTACGATACCGGAAACTGAGCTCACAATGTTGGCTGAGACAAAACCGCCGGCCTCTGCGATCCTCTGTCCCATGAGCACCTGATCACCCTTTTTTACTATAGGCTTCGATGGCGCGCCGATACCCTGAGACACCGGAAACACCAGCTCGCCCTTCGGCAGATACGTCTGAACCGGCTTGTCCTTCGTGAACTTCTTCCCATCGTCGGGATGCACTCCTCCCTTAAAAGTCGCTAATTTCATATCTTTGATCTCCTTTTCTGGTGATACCAAAAACTATTCTCATTTATTTTAAACTTTTTTGTACATTATTTCAACCGTAAACTAGCATGTATCGACTAAAAAACACAAAAAAGCCCCAAAAAACTCAGGACTTTTTGTTAAACTTTTAGCATTGTTTGATTCTTTTTTAAATCGGCGTACCCTTTGTCTATACCGAATTTACAAACTGAGCGTCACCAATTTTGGGGCAGCCTCCGCAGAATCATGCCGCCTAACAGACCGATCAGCGCACCGGTCAGCGTACCTGAAAACAGCAGTACTGGAAGATAGGTAAACACCGCCGCACTCTCAAGCACCATGCAGGCCACCAAAAGCTGTCCGAGATTGTGGGTAATGCCTCCGGCAATGCTCACGCCCATCTGATCCAGCCATTTTTTCTTTTTACAGACGGTCATCACTGCAAGGCTCAGCAGACCTCCGGCCAGACTGTACCACAGAGCGAACATATTGCCGAAGGTGATCGCCGTCAGGAAAATACGTACAACGGAAATAAAAAAAGCATCCAACGGGGACATTAAATAGAGCGCCGCCAGTACCGCCAGATTGGCAAGTCCAAGCTTCACTCCGGGAATCCCTATGGATGGAATCATGGTTTCAATATAACTGAATATCATAGCGAGTGCGATCAGCACTCCGTAAAGAGCCACTTTTCTGTTCTGCATTGAATATCTACTGTTCCGCACGTCCTCTGGGATATCTGCGCGTAACATCTGTCCTTTCCAATAAATAATCAACGCTCACGTTATGAATGTCTGCAATACGCGCCAGAATATCGGTTGGAATCATACTGACTGCATTCTCATAACGACTATATGAGCGCTGTGAAATCCCCAGCATTTGCGCGATCTGTGTCTGACTCATGTCCTTGTCCTCCCGCAGATCACGGATGCGATGATACTCTCTCATTATGACTGCCTCCCCGGATTTTTAGTAAATCCAATTATAAGACAGCCATAATTTGAGATTGATTTTTTAGTCATATTCTGACTAGAACTATCTTCCTACATAAATCGACACAAAACCACATTTCCCCGTATTTACAGCAAAAACAGCGCTTAATATGCCCCGGTATTGTAGGCGATGGTATTGCTGATCTCCTGCACGGTGAGGGACGGCAGGTAACTCTCACTGCCATAGAGGAACGCATGCAGCTCACTGACATTCGCCGCAAGATCCACCGGCACTACACAGTCTCCGGCACCGCTGAGCGTAAGCTCTGCTTTATTGTAAGGAAATCCCTGTGTCTCTCCCATGGTATAGCTTCCGGCGGAGGCCGCCAGTGTCAGAAGCTCCGTCACGGAAAGACTGGTGGATATCTTCGGCAGGATCGTATCGAGCGCCTCATTCAGCCTGAAGATACTGCTCCCCTTCGCCTTCTCCATCACCTGCGAAAGCACAGTTCTCTGACGCTGTGTACGCTCATAATCCAGTCCGATATAACGGATACGGCAATAGGCCAGCGCCTGCATACCGTTCAGATGCTGCATGCCGGGTCCCGGCACATCCATGCTCTCCCGTCCCAGTACCTGACGCGCTTCCACGAGATATCCGTTGAGCCACTGTACCTCGCCCTCGGAAAGATTAATATCCACTCCGCCGAACAGATCTACGATCTCCACCAGCGCATCAAAATTTACCGTCACATAATCCGTAATATTCAGATCCAGATTCCGGTTCAGCATGGAGATCGATTGCTGCACTCCGCCGATGGCATATGCCTCCGTCGCCTTTCGGTAATCTCCTCCCCCCGCATCCAGATAGGTATCACGATATATCGATACCAGCTTTACCTCTTTGGTCTTCTTGTTGATCGCACAGACCATGATCGTATCACTGTTCGTCCCGGACTCAAGCGCGCCCTCTCTGGAATCCACACCGAACAGCGCAAGGGTCTGATATCCGGTCATACTCCCAAGCTCCTCCACAGGGATGTTCTCATTCGCAGCGATCTCCTCCTGTGTAACATTCAGGCGTTTGATCTGCACAAGCTTGTACCCGACAAACAAGGCCGCCGCCAGAATCACCAGAATCAGCACCTCCAGAAAAAATTTAAGCCAACGAAATCGCGGTTTTTTACGTCTTCTTGCCATAATGTTCTCCCCTTTGTTTCCTCTATTCTCCCCAGTCTGATTGGAACGAAAAGAGACCGACCGGCTGCTTCCCCACTCAGGGTATCTGCAGCTGTCAGTCTCTGTATCCGTCTTTTAGTTATCCTCCACAGATTCATCCATGGTATAAACCTGTCTTTTCAGCGCCATCTCATCGCTTGCCAGATACTCGTCGTAGGTGGTGATCTTATCGATCAGGACACCGTTCGGCAGGATCTCCATGATGCGATTCGCAGTGGTCTGCACGATCTGATGATCGTGGGATGCAAAAAGGATCACACCCGGGAACTTCATCATGCCATTATTCAAAGCGGTGATCGATTCCATATCCAGATGGTTGGTCGGCTCATCAAAGATCAGAACATTCGCACCTGAGATCATCATCTTGGACAAGAGGCAGCGCACCTTCTCTCCACCGGAGAGCACCTTTACCTTCTTTACGCCGTCATCGCCTGCAAACAGCATACGTCCCAAGAAGCCTCGCACATAAGTAACGTCCTTGATCTCGGAATACTGCGTCAGCCAGTCCACAATGATCAGGTCATTATCAAACTCCTTACCGCTATCCTTCGGGAAGTACGCCTGAGATGTGGTCACGCCCCATTTATAGCTTCCGGAATCCGGCTCCATCTCTCCCATAAGGATCTGGAAGAGTACAGTCTTGGCCAACTCATTGCCACCCACAAAGGCTACCTTATCATCATGACCGAGAGTAAAGGACAGATTATCGAGCACCTTCACTCCATCGATGGTCTTGCTCAGATTTTCTACAAAAAGAACTTCGTTACCGATCTCACGATTCGGACGGAAGTCGATATACGGATACTTACGACTGGACGGCTTGATCGTATCCAGCTCGATCTTCTCCAACGCGCGCTTTCTTGAGGTCGCCTGCTTTGACTTGGAAGCATTGGCGCTAAAGCGGGAGATAAAGTCCTGCAACTCCTTGATCTTCTCCTCTTTTTTCTTGTTCGCTTCCTTCATCTGCTTGATCATCAGCTGGCTGGACTCATACCAGAAGTCGTAGTTGCCGGCATAGAGCTGGATCTTGCCATAGTCGATATCCGCTGTATGCGTACATACCTTATTCAGGAAGTAACGGTCATGGGAAACCACGATGACGGTGTTCGGGAAATTGATCAGGAACTCCTCCAGCCATTCGATAGCCGCCAGATCCAGATGGTTGGTCGGCTCGTCCAAAAGCAGAATGTCCGGATTACCGAACAGCGCGCGCGCCAAAAGTACCTTCACCTTCTCGCTTCCGGTAAGATCCTTCATCAGAGTGTAATGCAGCTCCGTGTCGATCCCGAGCCCATTCAGAAGCGTCGCCGCGTCGGACTCAGCCTCCCAGCCGTTCATCTCTGCGAATTCTCCCTCCAGCTCACTGGCACGGATACCGTCCTCGTCGGTAAAATCCTCTTTCGCGTAGATGGCCTCTTTCTCCTTCATAATGTCATAGAGGCGCTGATTGCCCATGATGACGGTGTCGAGCACCGGAAATTCATCGTATTTAAAATGGTCCTGCTCCAACACGGAGAGTCTCTGTCCCGGAGTAATCACAATATCACCGCTGGTGGTCTCCAGCTTACCGGAAAGAATCTTCAGGAAGGTGGACTTCCCGGCGCCGTTCGCACCGATCAGACCGTAGCAGTTGCCTTCGGTGAACTTGATGTTCACATCTTCAAATAATGCCTTTTTGCCGATGCGCAAGGTCACGTTATTTGCACTGATCATGTTTTACCTCTTTCATTCAAAAAATATCCTCTTATTAAGAAACACTTCCATTGTAATCGAAAAATCGAAAAATGCAAGTGTTTCTTAAAAAAGAATGTTGCTTCACGGATTCAGTTCCGCGATCCTCGTCACTCCCACATAGATTTCCTGAATCTTGTTCCATGTCCGTTTTCC
>JAUNCG010000037.1 GCA_030526715.1 Eubacteriales bacterium | reverse complement strand
ACGTTTCGGTGCTACATTTTCCTCTATGATTTCGTTATCTGATAAAGTTCGTCCATGCTTCCTTTTTGGTATCCGGCAGAGATACGCCTGCCTTCTTTCCGGCATCAAAGCATTTGATCATCCATGCAAGATTCTTAGCCAGATTCTGTGCGGTCTCAACGCCCTCCGCATCCAGCATCACCTCTCCCGGCGCACCGCCATGAGCGATGTTCCAATAGGTAGAGCCTGCTATCGGCATCTGGGAGATCCCAAAATACTTGTTCAGCACATCAAAGCTGGCTGTGGTACCGCCGCGTCTTGCAATCGCCAACGCTGCTCCCGGTTTGAAAGCCAGCGCTGCACCGGAGCTGAAGAATACACGATCAAGAAAAGAAAGGATTCTTCCGCTTGGATGCGCATAGTAAACCGGTGTGCCGAATACGATACCATCGGCCTCCTTGGCCTTGGCGATAAATTCATTTACCTGATCATCCTTAAATACACAGCCCTGCGCATTACACTGTCCGCATCCGATACAGTCTCTGATCGGTCCGGCTCCCATCTGTACGATCTCGTAATCAATGCCCTCTTTCTTCAGCTGTTCTCCTACAACCTCCAGCGCCTGATAGGTGTTGCCGCTCTGGTGAGCGCTTCCGTTCAACATTAAAACCTTCATTATATACTTCCTCCATGCCTATATTTCCATGATGCTTATTTTTTGTTGTAACATAAGTATGAAATATGACAAGAACGCACTTTTTTGTATCCTTCTAAAACGCAATCATGATTGGCTCATGTGTAAAGGAGCAGATCGCAGCGGTCGCATTCTCAAAGTAGAACACGGCGGTATTTCCTTCTGCACCTGTGGTGTACATATTTCTGAGCTGCGGATAAGCATCCAGCATGGCTTCCTGTGCTTCTACTCTCTCATCCAGTACAAGCTTGCCTGCCAGACGGATCCACTCACCCTGATACATAGCAGAGATCTCCACCTTACCATTTTCCATGATCTGCTTCTCCACATTCTTTCCTTTACCGGTCTGAATGTACAGCTTGTCTTCAAAAATATTTACCGTACCGAAGGGGCGTACTCTCGGCTGATCCCCCTCAACCGTTGCAAGATAATAAGTTCCGGCGTTTTTCAAAAAATCATATACCTGTTTCATGTTATCCTCCTCTAAAAGTGATGTATCAACTGTTTCAAATCATTGTTTCTATGCTCCGATGCTCCGTTTCAGTTTTTGAATCTCGAGAGCTTTTGTATCTCGATAGCCACATCCACCGGTTTGGAGATATGATCGTCCATCCCTGCCTGCAGACAGGCACGGACATCCTCCGCAAAAGCATTCGCTGTGACGGCAAAAATCGGGATTGTGCGAATCCATTCTGTCTGCGACTCCCGAATATGATGCGTCGCCTCTATGCCATTCATGACAGGCATTTCCACATCCATCAGAATGGCATCAAACTGATGTGCTTCCGCCCGAGCGAGCGTCTCCAGACATTCCTGACCGTTCATAGCCCGCTCTGCGGTGATGCCCTCGTCCTCCAACAGATCTCTGATAATCCGCCAGTTAACTGTATTATCCTCAACCACCAGCAAATGCAATCCTCTAAGCGACATGGCATCGGTCTCCTCAACCATCGTTCCGTCCGACTGCACATCCGCCAGAGCTGACAAATCGATCTTCAGCGTAAAGGTAGTACCCTTTTCCTCCACACTGTGACAATCAATGCTTCCGCCCATCAGCTCTACCAGTTGCTTACATATAGCAAGTCCCAGACCGGAACCCTGAATCTTGTTCGTTCTGGTATCTGTTTCGCGTGAGAAAGCTGTGTACATTCTCTTTTGAAACGCTTCACTGATACCTACTCCATTATCCTTGACCGTCAGCACCAGACGAACCTGATCCGGCTTGTCTGAAATCGTCTCTTCATAGACCTCCGAATAAATCTGTCCGCCGGAATCAGTATACTTGACAGCATTGGACAGAAGATTCATGTAGATCTGGCTCAGTCGCAGCCGATCACCGTTCAGGCGGTCATGGATAATGTCGTGAATATCGACCTTCAGGTTATGTCCTTTTTCCTTTACACTGGGCGTGATAATAGAAACCATACGATTTACAAATTCACTAACAGAAAACGGCTCCTCGTTGAGTGTCACCTCTCCGGACTCTATCTTCGAGATATCCAGAATATCATTGATCAGAGTGAGGAGCTGATCGGACGCTTTACCGATTGAATCCAGCGCATCATCCATATAGGCGGCATCCGTTGTCCGCCGTCTGGCGAGAGAAATGATGCCCACAATAGCGTTGAGCGGGGTGCGGATGTCATGGGACATACTGCTCAGAAACGTTGTTTTTGCTCTATTCGCATTCTCAGCCTGCTGAAACGCTCTCTGAAGCTCCTGACGGGAATGTTCTTCCTCGGCCAGAATCGTTTCTCTGCAAAAGACTGTCGTCAGAAACAAAACACTCAGGAAAATAAAAATCGTGTTGACAAACTGCTCGCCATTGGTCACTCCCGGATCTAGCACATATATCGGAGCATGATCCTGAATATATAAGTACAACAGGAGACGTATCGCGCAAAATCCGATCCCTACGCTCATTTTAGCCCACAGAGATTCATCTCCGGTCACAACCCAGAAGACCATTAAGGAGAACAGAAAATGCTGTGCGCCAATATTCCAGCCCAGCAGATAAACCGTCATCACGATCCATAAAAGCGCCATTGCCGTGTATAGATTCTTCATGATCTTGCGGTTATCTTCATTTGACATTTTGTAAAACAGGTAATTCAAACCGCTAAAGATCAGCGCAATCACTCCCGGAGTCCATTGTCGGAAAATCATCAATGACGCACCGAGTATAAGGCGGTGAATGCAGATAATCAGAATATACACCCGGATCAGAACCGTGAATTTTGCAGTCAGATCATTCCGGTCAATTTCTCCGATCAGCTGCTTGCCGATTGCAGCGTGCAGGCTTTTTTCTCTTAACCAACTCATAATCTTGCTTCTCCTATCCGAATAGTTTTCACCTTATTTATGCTTATTTCCCTGTAAGAGCTGCCGGATCATGCCACAGACCTCTGTGTATTCCTTCGTCAGCTGTTCAAAAAGCTCAGTTGTCAACGCATTGATAGGATTGTTTCGCAGGTTCTCTGTCAGGGAAATACAGATTTTTTCCATATTAACCATCTCCAAACTCATAGCAACCCCCTTCAGTGTGTGGACAGCCCTAAAAGCCGTCCGGTCATCCCCCTCCGAAAGAGCTGTTTTCAGTTTACCAAATTCTCTGTCTTCCAAAAACTCCTCCAGATAAGAGTAAATACGCTCGTCCTTCTTAAAACGCTGCTTGATGATGCCGTATCGTCCCCCAAAACGCTCAAATATCTTTTCCAGCGTCAGCACGTCATCCTCTTCTTCCTCCGCCGCAGCCCTCCCGTCCTCCAGCAGTCTTATAAAAATATCACAAAGCTGCGGGTCAAACTGAGTCCCTCGACCCTTGCGGAACTCTTTCAGAATATACTCATGATCACATCTGGGGCGATAGACACGGGTGCTGCTCATGGCATCGTAGGCATCTGCGATTCCGATGATTCGTCCAAAGAGAGGGATCTCATCGCCCCGCAGTCCGTTCGGGTAACCCATACCGTCATAGCGCTCATGATGATAATGGGCACCTTCACTGATCTGGGGCGCAAAATCCATCTCTTTGAGAATTTCATAGCCAAAAATCGGATGAGACTTCATAATACGGTATTCTTCCTTTGACAGCTTTCCTTTCTTCGTCAGCACACCATCCGGAATCGCTACCTTACCGATGTCATGCATCATAGCTGAACGCTCCAGATTCGTCATTTCTTCCTCAGACAATCCGATCTCCCGGCCAATCAACAGACTGTATTTCGTCACACGTGCAGAATGCTTCGCCGTATAAACATCTTTGGCGTCCACCAGACGGGCGATCGTCATAACAGATGCGCCCAACATCCTGTTTCGGATGGTCAGCTGTTCCATTTCTGCGTCCAGCTTCTGTCGGGCGCGTTCCTCCACCATAAGATCGTCAATATTTTTAAAGCCTAAAATGTAGGTATCGTCTTCTCCCGTCTTGATGATCTTGATCTGATAATCGTGAACAGTACCATCCTCAATAATTCGGTATGGACAGACCAACTCGTCCTTATCTTTCAAAGCCTTTTCCATTCCCTCCGGGGACATCACCGAATAAAAACGTTCCCGATCCTCGTCAAATACTCTGGCTCTGACATAGGCCTTCACAAGCTCCCAATAGGGTGATACTGAACCGACCGTCCTATCAAGTCCGTCCACTACATAGCCCTTGAGGAACACGGGACTGACCTCATTTTTCTGCGGCTTGATCAGATAGACATTGGTATAGTCTCTGGAAAGAGCTTTCGAAACTTGTCCGGAGATTTTCTCTCTGCGTACCTCATCATCGATTATGCCGATAACGGAAATTCCAAGTATATCGCCCGTTTCTTCATCTGCCGCGTACATGATCCGCTCAGATATCCAATGCAGCTTTCCGGTAATATCCCGAAGCTGATACCGTTCTTCAAAATACCGTTCCCCATTGCGGTAACGCTCCAAATGTCTGGCAATAGTACGATTCTCCCTCTGAGCCTGCTGTACATTCTCCGGGAAAGCCGACAGCATTTTCCCGATCAGATCTTCATAATCGCCGAATTCACGAGCCTTCCAGCCCATCACCTTGCTGCCGAATGGGATCGTATAGGTTCCCCGGGTCAGGTTGGAGAGCACCATATAATCGTAGGATCTGCTGATAGCATCCAGATATATCTTGGATTTTTTCAAATTCTCCGCAGCCTGACGGAAAAACTCCTTCTGCCGCTTTTCCTCTGCAAGCAAATCGTCGATGTTGGTAAATCCAATGACATAATATCCCTCTCGCTGTGTGCGAATAATCCGGGCTTCAAAATCATGGTGTCTTCCATTCTCCTGAACATGATAAGTAAATCTGTACTCCTCTTTATCCGCAAGGTTCTGTGTGATCGTCTCAGAGCGCATCAAATGGCGCACCCGTTCCTTATCCTCCTCGGCGATCCGCGTCTCGATATACTGTTCAAAGGATCGACTATACACGATCCTATTCTCACTAATGTAGGTAAGTCCCTCCGGGATATACCCCTCTTTCTTAATGATGATGGCAATGTCCTCCGCCGGAGCGGCAATAAATACATTAAGGTAGCTCTGTGAAAAAGCACTTAGCGCCGCATCGGAAAGCCGTTTTGCTTCACGCGCCTGCTCCAGAGCCCTTTCATCCTCTCTTTCCTGCCGGTATTCCCGTGTGATATCGCTGCGGACGACCATAGCGATGATATGACCGTTTTCACTGTCTTCCAGCAGGTAGAACTCGCTGCTGAAATACCGATCCATAACAGACGCATAGTATTCTGTCTTTAATCTAGTCACGCCATTGGCATACATATTCAGGATCTCGTCTCTCGTATAGATCCGGGTATAGTCTTTGATAGGCTGCCAGCCGATGGCCGCAAAATAAGCTCTCACAAACTGATCATACTCCAAGGGCAGATCAATATCGGAACGCTCCGGGATCAGATGGTTTTTAGACTGCTGTACATCCTTCCGGACAATACCCTCTGTCAGATCAAAATAATAGATAAAGTCAGCATTGCGTTCCAGAACTCTCTGATAGATCTGGACTTCCATTTTTCTGTCATGTATATGCTCTACCGCATAGACAACCTCTTTCAGATGCCCCGACGCATCATAGGAAACCGGTATAAACTTAGCACAGCACCAGCCTATCAGGCTTCCCTGATAATCCATCGACACATATTTTTTCCCTTCCAGACGCTTCGGAAGAGTTTTAAGATCTACAAAGTCATGCATGGCTTTTTGAGACGAGGGGCGTACCACACGCTCCACGACCTGATTCATCGCCGTCTGTGCATCTTCATAGTGAGACACGATATCGTTGACATTCTGAATACTTGCCAGCTTGCAGAAGCTGTTATCCGCAAGCCGGATAAGATACATCACCAGATAAATTCCAGCAACGCTCCCAAGAATCGCATTCTGCTGATTCGTCCCGATCCAAGAGGTCATCTCAGTATATTGTTCTTGTTTTTCTTCTATATGGATCATGAACGCATCCTCCAAAAACTATTTCAATACAACCATATCATTTACTTTTTGCAGTTTACAATAAAATCCCATATATTTCAATATGAATCTTCGAAAATTTCGATCTGTAACGTACCGATCAGCGCTTATATGCTTCTTGCTTCAGCTCCCGATGAACCATAAGCAAGGTGGTAGCTGCCGCCAGAAAATCCGCGATAGGTCCCGCATACATAATTCCGTCAATTCCCAGTATTTTCGGGAAAATCAGGAGCAGAGGAAGCAGATATATGATCTGTCTGGTCAAAGACAGGAAAATACCCTGCTTAGGCTTCCCGATGGAGGTAAAAAAGTTCGACGTGATCGGCTGTATAAAATTCAAAAACGTAAAAAACAGATATATCCGGAAATAGCGGATCGCAAACAGATAGTATTCTTCGGAACCGTTTCCGAAAATGGAAATGATATTCCTCGGAACCAGCTGGAATAGCAAAAATGCAATGCTTCCGGACACGGCTCCCGCAGCCAGCGCGCACCGATACGCCTTCTTTACACGGCGGTAATTTTCTGCGCCGTAATTAAAGCTCGTGATCGGCTGCAGCCCTTGCGAGATACCGATCACAAAGGACATAAAGATCATATTGACCTTGGTAATGATACCTGCGCAGGCGATGGGAATCGATTCACCGTATATCGACAGCGCTCCGTAGTACTTCAAAGAACGATTCATGACGATCTGTACCACCATCATAGCCAGCTGATTACTGCATGGGGCAGTTCCCAGCGAGACAAGATAGCCCACGATATCTCTGCGCAGCTTCAGCTCCTTTCTCGTGATAGTCACACTCTGGCAGTGGCTCAGGAACCAGAAGGCCAGAGCGAAGGAAACCACCTGTCCGATGACCGTCGCCGCGGCAGCTCCCGCCATCCCCCAGCGGAACACAAACACGAACATAGCGTCCAGACAGGTGTTGACGATAGCGCCTACCAGATTGCAGAGCATCGCGATCCTCGGTCTGCCATCTGCACGGATCAGATGTCCGCCTCCGGTAGTAAAGATCAGAAACGGAAATCCCAGAGAAACGATCCCCGTATAGGTCTTCGCATATTCCAGAACATCCGCCGGCGAACCAAATGCGTGCATCAACCGGTCAAGAAAGAGCTGGGTGAACAGACAGAGGAGTACACCGCTGCCAAAGAGCATGACCGCCGCGTTTCCAAGATAATGCACTGCCTTTTCTCTTTCTCCACGTCCCATGCTGATATTAAATGCGGAGGCTCCGCCTATTCCGAACAGCAGCGCCAGCGCCACACAGGAGATACTGAGCGGAAAGGAAATATTCGTCGCTGCATTGCCCAGCTCTCCCACACTTCTTCCAATGAAAAACTGATCCACGATATTGTAAAGAGAGCTGACCAGCATCGCTATGATGCTCGGCAACGCAAACTGATACAGTAGATGAGGTATCCTCCCTGTACCAAGAAGCATCTGACGATCTGCGACCGGTTTTCTGTCATTTAACCGTTCTTTTTCTTTATTCACTCCCGCTCTCCTTTTCTATCATCTTTATCCGGCAAAAATCTGGCAAAATCCTTTAGAAGAAGGGAAGCTCCAAGCATCGCAAGTGCACCAAATCCGAAGGATACCCACAAAAATCCCCACAGGGGCATTCTCTGTACGTCTCTGTAGCTCAGATACAGCGGTACGATATCCACCGCCACGATCGCCAGCATACGGATAGGATTCTTCGCAATAAAAAAAATCGCATTGCGGATAAGATGCGGAATCGTATCTGCAAAGCATGCCATCACCGGAAACAAATACGCCATAACCATAAGCGCTACCGCTCCTACCGCATAAATTCCGTAGCGAAAAATCTCCATGGCTCCGCCCATATAATCCGCAAACCGAAGATCCAGCACGGCGATCACCGCCACCACCAGAAATCCGATCCAGCTGACCACGCTCTGCCTGAAATTATTGCGAAATCCGATCCAGAACTCCTTAAACGGATTGATCACCCCGTCATCACTGCGCAGCACCCGAAACATCACATGATACAGTGCCACGACAGAAGGACCGATGGTCACCACCGGCAGACAGAAGATACAAAACATCAGGTTCGCACCGATGATAATACCGCATCTGGTCATGATCTGACCGATCAGACTGTCATTATTCAGCATGCTGTAGATAAACTTCCCCATCTACGCTTCCTCCTCCAAAATAAACTTCAAAAACTGCCGTACGCTCTCAGGATGGCCGGAATAGGCGCTTATCCCTATGGCACACTCTCCCTCATACAGATGATAACGGGTGACCAGCAGGCTGTCAGAGATATCAATACCGATAGGCACCGGCTCTGTACTATAGTCCGTATCGTAAGGCAGCGCATAGATCAGTCGATCTGTATACTGCGCACCAAGCTCTCCGGCATCCGCTCCCGTCAGATCCATCAGTCTCCCACTGACACCGAGGGCTTCGATCCCTTCCGGACGCATGGTGATCACATCAAGATCCCCACTCTCTACTAACGCTACAAACGCCTGAAAATAACTGTTGTTCGTACCTCCCGTAATAGAAGGGTCAAAATACGATTCTGCATTCATCACCAGCTTCTTCTTGGTCAGATCAAATCCCGCATATGCTTCAAAATCCTTCCAAAGCTGCGATCCCTCTCCACCGTCTTCGGTAGTATTGGCATACACCGCATAGAACCAGCTCTCCTTCAGCGTAAAATTCGCTCGATAAACCATATATCCCAGCAGCACGGCTCCCCCCACGATTCCAAGGATCCACAGCCAGTAGTACTCCGCGATATATGCTGTCTTTTCTTTTACACTCATGGACGCCAGCTTCTCCTGCTCCGTCCGATACCATTCCATTATCTTTTTCTTCAAAAATCCAGTTCCTTCCTATATGACAAGAACCGGGCGATACGCTCCCGGTTCCTGTACGTAACTATATTTATTTTACAGCTTTCCGCCAGATGTTGCAATACCTTCCACAAACTGTTTCTGGAAGATTACATAAATCACGATCATCGGAATAACCGCCAAAGCGGCTGCCGCCATCATAGCAGGATAATCACTCAGATACTGTCCCTCCATCTTAGCCAGACCTGCGGAAAGAGTCGTCGTGTTTGCATTGGTGCAGACGATCATTGGCCACATCAGATCCTTGAACGCAAATACCGCCGTGAAGATTCCCAGCGATACCATGGAGCTTCTGGTCAGCGGCATCATGATCTTCAGGAACCGCTGCCCGACGTTACAGCCATCGATAGCGGCGGCCTCCTCCATATCCTTTGGCAAGCCCTGATATCCAACCTTTAGCAGATATGTACCAAATGCCGTAACCAGACCCGGAAATACCAGACCAAATGTGGTGTTGAGCATACCCATCTTGGACACCATCAGGTACTGTGGAATGATAAAGATCTGTGCCGGAACCATCATCTGGATCAGCACAAGAGAAAACAGTACCTTCTTTAACGGGAATTTCAGACGGCCAAACGCATAGCCCGCCATCGTCGCCGTCAGACACGCTGCAATAACACGGAAGACGATCATCAACAATGTATTTTTATATAACACAATGAAATTATAGCTCTTCCAAACCGTTCCGAAATTACTCCAGTGCCATCCGTGCGCCGGGAAAATATAAAACGGGTTTACAGAGATCGATTCCTGATTTGTCTTCAATGCCGTCAGGATCATCCATGCAAACGGAACCAGCATAATAAACGACATGATGATCAGAACAAGATGTGAAAAAAACTTATTTCTCCTTGCTCTGCTTATTGACTTATCCATAACTTCTCCTCCTTTAATTCTGATATACGATCTTCTTCTCCAGTCGTTGCAAAATTGCTGTGAGAATCAGAATGAAAACAAGAAGAATTACCACAAGTGTAGCTCCATATCCTTTATTACCGTTGGTGAATGCATACTGATAGAACAGATAGACCACTGACTGCACTTTCTTCAGAGCCAGATTCGTCTTATCCATTACCATGAACATCAGATCAAATACCGTCAGCGCGCCGATGATACGGGTCTGAACGATAAAGAAGGTCGTCGGACTTAACAGCGGCAGTGTAATGGAAAAGAACTGACGCAGACCACTTGCGCCGTCGATTTCAGCCGCCTCATAATAATCTCCCGGAATCTCCTGAAGTCCGGAGATAAAAAGCACCATGTTATAACCGATGATAGACCATGCACCGATTACACCGACAAAGATCCATGCAATCTTCGGATCTGAGATCCAAGCGATCTTTGTATGAAATATATTATTCAGAAGACCAAACTGCGTATTATACAACCATTTCCATACCATAGCTACCGCTGCAGGAGCACAGACCATCGGCAGGAAGAAAATCGTGCGATATACAGAACGTCCTGCTATTTTCTTATTTAATAAGACTGCAAGTATCAATGCAATGACAATACCAAAGGGTACCTCGATCAACGCATACTTCACGGTATTCCAAAGCGACTGCCATGTCTCACTGGCGTTCAACACGACACTGTAGTTCTTCAGTCCGACAAAAATATTTCCCTTTCCAAAATCTCCCGTCTTACAAAAAGACTGATAAATGGTCTTAAAAATCGGATAAAAATTCAAAATGATCAATCCGATCATCGTTGGAGCTACGAACAAGAGCCCCCATCTGGCCTCACTCTTTTGCGCAGGTGTCATTTTCTGTTTCAAATGAATCCCCCTCCTTTTCTTGTGTGCAGCTCTGAATATACGGTAAGAATAACAAAACAAGGGGCAGGTGCCATACGGCAGCCCGCCCCCGGGCTTAAAGCTTCAACTATTCAAAGCTTACACTCATTTTTACTCTGCTGCGATTGCGTTCTCGATGATTGCCTGTGCATTATCACATGCGGTAGCCATCAGAGCCGGATCACTCGGATCCTGCCAAGCGTCAAGGAATCCGCCTGCCTGCTGAAGTGCGTCCTCCCAAACCGGAGTATTACGGGTATACGGACGGAAGTACAGCTCGCACTCTTCCTCTGCACGTGTGAACGGAGATACGTCCATGCCGTCAAATGCGTTTGCGAATGCATCAGAAACACCGATCATACCAGCCATGGTAACGCCAAGCTCAGCCTGCTCAAGCTGACCCTTTTCTGCACAGAAATAGGAAATCAGGCTATATGCTGCTGCCGGATCTGCGGTATTAGCTGCCGCAGCCCATCCAAGACCGTTGTAAGCGCTGTAACGCTCGCCCTTATCGCACTGACCGTTGCCATTCACATCTGCATACGGCATCAGAGCCCATGCATAATCCTCATGATTCTCAGCGGTATAGAAGTTGTTGATCATCCAAGAGCCCTGTGTGATCATGCCAACGACACCGGAGTTAAACAGAGAATCGGTACCTGTCTCAGCTACGGTTGCCTGAGGAGCAGCCACCTCAAGGATCTGACGCATCATCTCCATGCCGGCCTTACCTTCGTCAGAACCGATGGTAGTTCCCTTATGATCATCTGTGATCACCTGTGCGCCGTAATCGTAAACGATGTTATACCAGCCGTCCTGATTGTTGGAGGTATTGATAGCATATCCATATACACCGTCGTCCTTGCCCGCTTCCGTGATCTTTGCAGCCGCGTCGCGAACATCCTCCCATGTCCAGTCGTCTGTCGGATAATCCACACCGTATTTATCAAATATTGCCTTATTGTACAGCAATGCGATCGTATCATGATCCTTCGGCAATGCATACTGAACGCCGTCACTGTTGTACAGTTCAACAATACCTTCGTAGTAATTGGACAGATCAATTGCATCATCATTTGCAATATAGTCATCCAGATTCAGAAGAAGATCGTTCTCCATGTACATCTGAGCGGTGTTAGAATGTGTCCAGAATACATCCGGCATCTGACCGCCGGAAGCGCCTGCCTCAAGCAGTGTCCAGTAATTATCCCAGTCCACCACGTTGATGGTTACCTTTACTCCGGATGTCTCGCTCCACTCATCTGCGATCTGCTGCAGACCTGCCAGCTGGTTGTTATCCCAGATGTTTACCTGAAGCTCACTGGTCGTAAACTCCGATGCATTTGCTACAGCCGGCGCTGCGATCACCATACCCATAGCCATGCTTGCTGTCAAAGTAGCTGTTAATACTTTCTTTGCGTTCATAGTCATCCTCCCTTATTTAGTGCATTTGCACTTGATATGTCTATTATACCGTTGCATTCCGTCAAATTGTATAGAAAAATGTAATGTATACCTGTCCAAATGCACCCTTTTGTTATTTGCTTCGTTTTTTCAAACGATATCTGTGTCGATTTTATATATATTTTGCACAATTTACACTTCTATGGTATCGCCGAGCTCACGGTATTTTGACGGACTAATCCCGAATCTCTTGCGAAATGCTTTCGTAAAAGACATGGCGTCGCCGTATCCTACCTCCTCCGCGATCAAATTGATGGGATTCGTCGTATGATTCAGCAGATTCAAGGCTTTTTCCATGCGGTAATTCATCAAAAACATCTGTGGAGACATCCCAAGCTCCTGCTGAAACATAGCCGCCAGATAATTTCGGCTCACACCGATGGACTTTGCCACCTCTGCGACCTTCACTCGATCTCCTGAGGAAGCCATGAGAAGATTCACCGCCCGATCCACATAGATCGAAATCTGACCCTCTCTCGTCGTGGTCTTTATCTGCGTCCGTATATGCTCATTATTCTCCGTCAGCAAAGCTATGATTTTCAGTAGCAGAGACATTCTGCGTAGCCCGTCGAGATACGTCAGGTTCAAAACACTCAGCAACTCCTCCATCGCCTCCTTCAGTGCTCCCATGTTGCCGCAATGAAGTACCACATGCTCCCGGTCCAACCCGGCAATGGCCATCATCTGCTCTGCTCCCATCCCGTGAAAGCCGATCCACATATAGCTCCACGGATCGTCATAGTCCGCATGATAGGTCGTCACTTCATTCGGAAAAATCAAAAATGCCTGTCCTGCCGAAATCTCACAGACCTCCTCTCCCTGATGCAGCACGCCCTTCCCCTTCGTAACCATATGCAGCAAAAATCCCGTGCGTGTTGCCGGACCAAAGGAATGACCGGGAAGGCATTCTTCCTTTCCGCAATAATCCAGCATGATCGGAGACATTCCGAACATCTTGCTCATGATAGAGAGATCCTCATGCAAAAATAACTCGACCTTATCCGAGGATGTTTCATCTTCATTTCTGTGCGCCATAGCCGCTCTCCTACTTTTTTTCCTTCAGGATATACAACGCAGAGAGAAAATCTCCCGCCGGACGTACCTCCATACCGATTTTTCCGGAATCCGCGTCACTGGTCACGATACCGAGATTCATCAGTTCATCACCATAGAAGGAACCATATCCTTCCACCTCATATAGCTTCTCCGGATCCAGCCCCTGCAGCTTCAAACGACTGAAATCCGCATTCGGTGTGCTGAGCGTCTTGTAGTGTCCGACGATAGCCTCCGTCCTGTCCTCACTGACGGTCATCCATGCCGCTTCATTCTTCCCATACGGAGACTGCAGGCGGTAAAATGTACCAAACTGGAGCAG
Source organism: Eubacteriales bacterium (assembly GCA_030526715.1). GTDB lineage: Bacteria > Bacillota > Clostridia > Lachnospirales > Lachnospiraceae > Marvinbryantia. Next base: position 7,523 of record JAUNCG010000037.1, on the reverse strand, counting down.
CGCGCGATGATCCTTCATAAACTGCGTATACTGCTTCACTTCCTCCTGCTCCTCTGCCGTCAGACGGTTCAGATCCAGCTCGTAGCCATAGGTTCCGAAATATGCCACATCTGCTCTCGTCTTCAGCGGAGTCACACGGTTCACCTGATGGTTCGGTACTGCGGAAACATGACTGCCCATGCTGCTGACCGGATAAGCGTAAGAGGTACCGTACTGGATCTTCACACGCTCCACTGCATCCGTATCGTCACTCGTCCAAGCCTGCGGCGCATAATACAGCAGACCCGCATCAAATCTTCCGCCTCCTCCCGCGCAGGATTCAAACAGGATCTTTGGAAACTCCTGAATCAACCGCTCATAGAGGTCATACACTCCCAGAATGTAACGGTGGAAAACCTCTCCCTGCTGATCTGCCGGAAGCGCTTTGGAATAGCATTCCGTAATACTGCGGTTCATATCCCACTTAATATAAGAAATCTTCGACTCTCTCAGTATCTCGGCGATCATATCATGGATAAAATCTACCACTTCCTTTCTGGAAAAATCCAGAACCATCTGATGACGGCCGAGAGAAGAGCTGCGCTCCGGAATACTCAGCGCCCAGTCTGGATGTGTACGGAACAAATCAGAATCCGGATTCACCATCTCCGGCTCAAACCAGAGGCCAAACTTCATTCCCGCCTCCGTCACCTTCTCAGATAGCCCCTTGATACCATTCGGAAGGAGCTCCTTGCATGCCACCCAGTCTCCCAGACCTGCATGATCGCTTCTTCTGGCACCGAACCAGCCGTCATCCAGAACAAACAGCTCTACGCCGCATTCCTTTGCCTTCTTTGCAATATTCAAAATCTTTTCTTCGTTAAAATCAAAATAAGTCGCTTCCCAGTTATTGATCAGGATCGGACGGGGCTGTTCCTTCCAGATACCTCTCGCCAGCCGTCTCTGATACAGTCTGTGGAAGGTCTGGCTCATACCGTTCAGGCCGTCACCGGAATACACCATCACTACCTCCGGTGTCTGAAACTCCTGTCCACAGGTCAGCTTCCACCGGAACCAGTTCGGATGGATTCCCAGCAGTACGCGAGTCACGTCATAGGTATTCACCTGCGCCTCTGCCAGAAAATTGCCGCTGTATACGAGAGAAAATCCGAGCGCCTCCCCCTGAAATTCATCCGCGGAGGGTCTTTTCAGTATGATAAAGGGATTGTGCTGATGCGAAGAATGTCCCCGCATGCTTTCGACCGCCTGAATCCCCTGATGCAGACGATGCTGCTGCGGATAACGCTCTCTTCCCCATGAGCCGGACAGCTGTATCCAGTCATAATCCGCATCCGGCAGATCCAGACAGAAGCTCATAGCTCTGGTCAGATATACCGTCTGCTTCCCAGTATTTGAAATCTTCGCAGATCTGGCGATCACACCGCCCTGCGCAAAAATCGTGTACAGCAGCTGCAGCGAAAGACCCGCCACCTCATCTCGCAGGGTAATGATCAGTGTGCTGGCCTCATCATCACTCTCTGTATAGGTCGCCGGCAGTCCCGGAAGCTTTGGCTTTCCCGCCAGAAGCTCATACCCGGCATATTTAAAATCCGTCAGTCTGCTGCCGTTCTCCTGTACAATCTCCAAAGCGCTGTCTCGGAAATCCGAGCTTCCATATACCGCATATTCCAGCTTCACATGCTCCAATGATACGCCCGTCTCGTTGTCCTCCGTCAGTGCGGAATGAGACCGGATGCATCTCTCCAGAAGATATCCGAAATCCTCCTTGTCATGGATCCGTTTTCCAAAATAAAGCTGTCCGAGATGTCCATTTGGCAATACCGTCATTACATAGCTGATCAGATCATTCTGAAGGTGGAAGGTTTTCGTCGTTTCGTGTACAAAAATGTCCATAACTGCGCCTCCTTTTTAGCAGATATTTCATTTATACGTTTCTAAAGCATCGATTTCTTATTATGAACACAGGAGGCGACACGATATCGTGTCGCCTCCTGCACCATACAACAAACAAATCACATTCTGCGAACGTACTGCCGTCATACTATCTTATAAATTATCTGAGACCGGCAAGCTTCAGGATCTCCGGAACCTTGGACTCCCAGCCCAGCGCCATAATATGTACGCCCTGACAGTACGGCTTACACTCTTTGATAATACGTGCCGCGATCTCAACACCGGTGATACCTGCTTTGGTCTTCTCCTTGTCCGCCTTCAGCTCTTCGATCATCTCTTCCGGTACATGGATACCTGCTACATTTGCATTCATGTAGCGAACCATGCCTACAGACTTCGGAATAACGATACCGAGCTGTACCGGCTTGCCGAACTGTTTTGCTTTCTCCATAAACTCAATGAACTTCTCCGGCTCATAAACAGCCTGCGTCTGGAAATAATCAGCTCCTGCTGCTACCTTACGCTCCATCTTAGCCAGCTGCGCATCGATAGAATCGCTGCACGGAGAAACCACAGCGCCCTTTGCAAACTTCGGTGCCTCACCAACCAGCTCATTGCCGCCAAGATCATATCCGGACTCCAGCTGCTTCACTGCATGAAGCAGGGATACGGAATCAAGATCAAAGACCGGTTTTGCCTGCGGATGATCGCCCAGCTTCGTGTGATCGCCGGTCAGGCAAAGCACGTTGTCGATACCGAACATAGCAGCGCTCAGCAGATCAGACTGCAATCCGATTCTGTTTCTATCACGACAGGTCAGCTGGAAGATCGGGTTCAGTCCCTCATCCTTCAGTGCTTTACAGGTTGCCAGAGATCCGAGACGCATAACGGAAGACTGGTTATCTGTTACATTGACTGCTGTGATATCGCTCAGATAAGTCTTTGCTTCCTCTAACAGACCCTCAATATGGAATCCTTTTGGCGGTCCCACCTCAGCAGTAACAACAAATTCACCACTATCAAATAACTCAGTTATTCTCATATCACATTACTCCTTAATTAAAGTTGATATTTTATCGTCACTTAACATCTACATCCGTTGCGAAATTGCGGATCTGTGTCGGGCATTTCAGCACGTCCAGACGACCTACCATCTCAAGGCGTCTGTAAATACGCTCCCAGCCACACTCCATATCCGGATCCACTTCGCACTTGCCGTTCTTAGAGCCACCGCACTGTCCGTTCACAAGAGACTTGGAACATGCAGTAATCGGGCAGATACCTCCGGTGAGGTTCAGATAACACTCACCACACTGCTGACAGTCATACTCCAGCGGCGTCACACCCTGACCGCCCGGCAGCGGATAGGTATCGCAGCATGCGCATACCTTCTTATTCTCCAGATACTCCGCAATCGTCTGTACACCGACTCCGCAGGAGCATACCAGCACAACATCCGCCTCCTCGATCTCACCCATATGCTTCTCAAGGCGCAGCTTCATGTTCTCAGGATTACAGATATAATCTGTCGTAATGCTTCCCGTCACCTTTCCGCTCTCGGTCAGCTCCTTCACCAGCGCTGCAACTTCCTTCTCTGGAAAGCTCACTTCCTTACATCCATGGCAGATAATGATAAAAGCCTTTCCGCTTGCAAGAGATGCGATCGTTTCTTTTGATTTTAACTGTGTAATCAACATATTACTTCTTCATCCCCCTTATCGCGTTCTTACCTGCTTTGATCTTTGTTACAATCGGAATCTTAGAGGAACAGATATACTCACAGCATCTGCACTCAAAGCAATCCATGACATTCATCCCCTGCATGCCAAGCCAGTTCTCTTCATCTGCCAGCTTCGCAAAGTACAGCGGCTTCAGTTCCATCGGGCAGACATCCACGCAGCGTCCGCATTTGATACATTCTACTGCCTGCGTATGATCCGTCTCAATAGCGATGATACCATTCGAGCCCTTCATGATCGGAGCCTCCAGATCATTCATCACAAAGCCCATCATCGGTCCACCGGCCTTAACCGTAACGTCCTTGTCGGCAGTAATTCCGCCGCAGGCATCGATCAACGCCTTTGTGCTTGTACCAAGCTTCACGATAAAGTTGCCCGGATTCTTAATATATTCACCGGTCACGGAAACTACACGTTCGATCAACGGCATACCTGTCCTGATCGCATCAGCGATCGCCTTGACCGTACTGATATTGTCAACCACACATCCTACATCTGCAGGAAGCTTACCGCTGGGCACCCATCTGTTCAGAACACGCTTGATCAGCATCTTCTCTGCGCCCTGCGGATACTTGGTCTTCGCAGTCACTACCTCGATATTCGCAAGATCCGCTACCTTCTCCTCCATAAGAGCGATCGCATCCGGCTTATTGTCCTCAATAACGATGATACCCTTCTCGGCTCCTGTCGTCTTCAGAATCGCCTGCAGTCCAAAAATAATATCATCCGCAAATGCCAGCAGAGTCTTATGGTCTGCGGTCAGCAGCGGCTCACACTCACATCCGTTCAGCAGGATCGTATCTACCGGTGTCGCCGGTTTGAGCTTTACACAGGTCGGGAATCCCGCACCACCCATGCCGACAATACCTGCATTCTTCACGATCTCAATGATCTCCTCCGGAGTCAGCTCCTCCAGCGGCTTGTTCGGTTTCACACTCTCATCCAGAGTATTCTTACCGTCAGACTCGATCACGATAGACGGACAGACACCTCTGGTTGCATGCGGTCTGTCTTCGATGGCGATGACCTTACCGCTGACACTGGAATGTACCGGTGCGCTGATAAAGGAAGATGCCTCTGCAATCTTCTGTCCTACCTTCACCTCGTCCCCAACCTGAACGATCGGCGTTGCAGGAGCGCCAAGATGCATAGATACCGGAAGTACCGCGATCTCCGGATCCGGAAAACGCTTCAGCTCTGCATGCTCACAGAGCTCCTTACGCTCTGACGGATGAACGCCGCCATAATATCCCTCAAATCTGTTCTCACGGATAGACTTCACATACTCATTCGTAGTCTTAAAGTTTACCTTAGAGAAATCACGCATCTGAACCGGCTGATTCTCAAACTCCTCCAGACGTCCCTGCTGCTCCAAGCGTCTGTAGATCTTCTCCCATGCACAGTCCTTGCTGCTGTCCACCTCACATTTACCGTTCTTCGCGCCGCCGCACTGTCCGTTCAGCAGGCTCTTAGAGCAGTCCACGATCGGGCAGATACCGCCGGTCACATTCAGATAGCACTGTGCGCAGGCATCGCAGCTCTTCTTTGTGAGTGCCATTCCATGATGTCCTCTGTAGTTCAGAGAATTCGCTGCCGCATAGACCGGGAACTTCTCCTTCTCCAGATCAGCAACCGTCTGCACACCAAGACCACAGGAAATCACAACCACGTGCTCGGTGTCTTCCGGAATCATTTCCTGAAGAGATTTCGTCGTCTTCGTCTTGTTGCAGAGGAAATCAAGGCACACGCTGCCTGTCACATGCTTCCCTAAAGATGTGGCCAGTTCGGTAAACTCGTCACAATCCGGCTCTTCAAATGTCTGAAACTCCTTGAAGCACTTGTTACAGGCTACGATGAAAAGGTGGTCTTTGTCCGCGAGGAGCGACACCAGTTCATCCCTCTCTTTGAGCTTGTACTTAGTATAGTCTTCCAATTGCTCACCTTCCTTACTTTGTATTTATAAACCTTCGACCATTATAGCATATAATGTCGGTTTTTTCTACCGCTTTCCATATATTTTCATGTATTTTCTACAATACTTACGACCCGTTATTTACCGGGTCGCTTATATAATGATATCCGTAAAAGCATAAAAAACAGACAGTCCCGACAACTGCCTGTTTCAAAATATTATGTTAACTAAACTTTCTTTGCCACAGAGATCTCGCCTGCTCTGGTCAGGGCAATCTTGGTTGCCACCGGACCCAGCAATTCATAAACCAGCGTAGCAGCCAGCACGACCGCCTGAATACGGTCTCCATATTCCGGCAGTAAAGTCAGCGCCATCTGTGCCATACCGATGGCCACACCCGCCTGCGGCAGCAGCGTAATGCCAAGGTACTTTCGAATATTAGGGGATGCCTTTACAACAACCGCACCCAGATAAGCGCCGAAATATTTGCCGAATGCACGAACCACGATATAGATCGCACCCAAGACTCCGACAGATGTCAAAATCTCCAGATTCAGGTCAGCGCCGGAAATCAGGAAAAACAGCATAAACAGAGGAGGCGTCCAGTTATCGCACAGCCCCATTACGTCCAGCGCATCCTCCCTGAGATTGATAAATACCGCACCGATTGCCATACAAACCAGCAGATCTGACAATCCAAACCGCTGCGCGACTGCCACTCCGATGGCAACTGCGGCAATACAGATCATCAGCTTATTCGCTCTGGAATGGAAAAAACGCATAGAAAACGAAATTGCCAGACCAAGAAGGCCTCCCGAAAGCAACGATAGCGCGATCTCGATCAGCGGTTTTACCAGCATGGTATTGACACTGACTGCTTCTCCTGCGCTCAGCGTTTTTGCAATCGCAACCGATACCGAGAACACCATTAAACCAACCGCATCATCCATTGCAACCACCGGAAGCAGCGTATTCGTCAGCTCTCCTTTCGCCTTGTATTGGCGCACAACCATCAATGTCGCCGCCGGTGCCGTCGCAGTGGCAATCGCTCCCAGCATAATTGCCTCCGCGGCGTTAAATCTGCAGAGCAGCAGCACGGCATCCACCGCAAATGCTGCCAGCAGAGATTGAAACAGTGTGATGACAATGACATTTTTCCCAATAGCTTTGATGCTGGATACCTTGAACTCTCCGCCGATGGAGAAGGCAATAAAGCCCAGCGCCGCTGTCGTGATGATACTGATATCTTCCAAACCCTCACCGGGAATCCATTTTAAAACACTCGGTCCGATAAGCAGACCCGCAACCAGATAACCGGTCACATTCGGCAGATGAATCTTTTTCACAATGCGGGAAAAGATCAGTCCCGCAATCATAGCAATACCAACGTAATATAATGTACTCATTCTCTATGTGAAACTCCTTCCCAATTCATCACAGGAACGGAGAAGAATACACCTGTATTTGGCAAGCGCAGGTTTCCGCAAATCTTGTGAACTGCTTCCCTGACAGTCGGGATATCCTCATCCCGGAGTACAATAAATACCATCTTCCCGGACTTGAACTCCGGGTTCAACAGATAACGAAGCGCACCGAAGGCCGGCGGCGCTTCTATATCCGAAGCCTCCTCAATGGATCTTAGCATCCCCTTACAATCGACGGAGGTTGCGCCGTGGATGCCCTTTGCTAACAATTCGGACATGAGCGGTGGAACGACTTCGGGATTGCCGGAGATATATACAAATAGCTGCATATCAACACCTCCCAGCAAGAATCAGGATTTCTCCTGTCGAGCAAATATTCTCTGCTCTTTTTACTTTGTAGTATACTCTCTTATCGTGAGCGATTCAATTCTTTCCCGAAATATGATTGTGTTTTTTCTATGTCCTCATTTCACAAGATCATAGCTCTCCCCAATCATCCTTTTAATATCTTCGTCCGGCACTGTCCCATTCAGGATTACGGTATTCCAGTGCTCC
>JAUNCG010000109.1 GCA_030526715.1 Eubacteriales bacterium | reverse complement strand
AGCTTTTCCGAACAATGCTTCATAATATGTCTGATCCTGACCGAATACCACAGACACCACACCATCAAAAACAGCATAATGGAAATACCCACTAGCATCTCCGCCTTGATATTGTATTTATACTGTCCCGATACCTCCAGCGCCGTATTCCATGAAAGGAGATCGCCCATACGAAGCGGTTGACCCCGGAACTTCGATACAAAATACTCCGTCAGTCCCAAAACAGAAAGCGCTATATTGCTGATCAGTCCGGCTATCCCGGAACGATTAAAAATCACATACAAGATTCCAACGATTAAGTAAATACAGAACAGATTCCATGCCACATAGCGTATACTGCCAATCGTCCCCAGAAAGGTCGTCAGACTCTCAAATGCAACAAATTCCAGCGCCGGCAGGAACACCAGCAGGAACATATTGATAACGCGAAGCATTCTGGCACTCTGTACCTTCTGTCCGTTTTCCGCCCACCTTGGATCTCCCTGCCGTTTTAATACCCGGTAATTCCAGACAGAATAGCCAAGGATGACCGCTCCCATCAGCAGGCAAAAGCACAGCTCTCCCAAGCCCTTTTTCAGCAGCGAGCTTCTCTTATACAAAACGGTCAGCCACAGCACGCATGCTGTGGCCGCTCCAAAATACATTTTTAATTTTACAGATCTATTTTCTTTCTTCATCCTTATGCACTTTCCTCAGAGTACCTGCGTCACAGCGCTCAGCACCGCCATCACATCCAGCAGAAGCAGACACATCGCAATCGCCGCCCCCTGCTTCTTTTTCACATGTATCATGGTATTGCTCAGCAAAAACAGCAGCAACGGCCAGATCGCAAAGAAATATCTTCCCTGCACACCGCTGATTGCTTCCCGAGAAGTTGAGGTATATGCCAAAAGCATTGATAACAAGATCAATACCACGGTTCCGAACGCGCTAAGTCCCAGAATCATTCTGCGCTTCCGATCTCCCTCAAAGCGGTCACCCTCCACATGCGCCAGCAGCACGACGCAGGCAAAGAATCCGATCAAATACATCCATGGGATCTTGATGTCCAGCCATGAGAGCATGCCTCCCAGCATTCCCCGCAAATACTGATCTCCGTGGCGAACAAAGGTCTCCCAGTACACATAAATAAAATGCTGCGGATGCCTTACAAAATACTCAACGCTGTATATCTGCGTGCCATCGGAAGCTACACTGGTTCCTGCGTGAAGAAGCTGCGAAAACATCGGCCAGAATTTCCGAAACACGATCGCCGCCAGCGCTGCAAGTATGATAGCACCGACTGCGATCCACTTTTTACTCAGTCTTTTTGCATTGTGTACTCTCCTCTGCTCAAGCACGCGCCATAGCGGGAACAGAAGCAATAAATACAGCGGCGTATAGACTCCGCCTTTCGTAATGGCAATAAAATACATAAGCAAAAGCAGACAGATGCCATGCAGGAAACGACGCCCGCGATACCACAAAGCAGCTCCCGCCACACTCCCACCTTTATTTTGACGAAATCTGTATTCTCCCTTTGTGGCACTTCCCTCACAAAAACAAAGCGCCACAAACAAGATCAAAAATGCGTTGATCAGCACGTCGTAGGATGCTGAGGTCGCCTGCTGCATGGACACCGGAAGCAGCAATACCGCGCTTAGCGCATGCTTGCCATACGGGATCAGCAAAATGGCGTACCGGGTCAGCAGCACATATACGATCAATGCGAAGATACGTCCGAGGCTCAGTGTCAGCAGTGCTGAGAGACCCAGAAGCCTGCCTGTCGTGATTCCCAGTATGGTCGGAACATATACCAGTGTCGGAGCCAGATAATCTGTCTTTACATAATTCGCCAATACCAGCTCCGTATCCTGCGGACGCTCCAAGAGATAGCGCCTCAGCTGATCGTAGGAGTTGCCCTCCAGCCGATTCGCCAGCATATCTGTCATCACGGCATCACATTTTCTCATATAAATCGTGTTCGGAACGTCGGTATCTCCCACTCCCATCAGAAGATTGGAATAGCGGTATGCCGTGCTGATGTGCCACGGCTCATCCGGCACGCCATGCACCGTAATGACAAAATTAAATATCAATCCCAACACCAGAGCTAACGGCACGTAGGCTGTCGGCAGCGTTGCCCTTCGAATGATCAGCAGATACCAGCCGAGCGCCGCAAAGATTAGCAGCGCCACACACAGAATCGCATAGAGCTTACGCAGACTCCATCCGTTTCCATATTTCATTTCGCTGATGACGTTCGTCTTATCTGCCGGATCACCGTTAAAGCTGTCCACGATCCCCCACTTCAGGTTGTCGGTCAATCGCAGCTTCGTGCTCCCTGCATCTACAAGCCGAACCGTGAGCCGCAGATGTTTTCCCTCCAGATCCCTGCCTTTTTCTTTCAGGTGCAGCGTCAGCTTGCCCGAGGACAGCTTGGAACCCTTCACCGCTTCGGACGCATAAATCTCCTCCGTCTCTGCGTCTGCAAGCTCCAGCTCGGCTACCGCCTCCGGCGAAACGTTCTTGGCTTTATATTCCAGACTCACTCTGACGAGCTGCGGCACTTCACACAGAAACTCCTCCACCAACATCGGAGCGTCCGCCGACATCTCCCATACACCGTTTTCCTTATGCAGCAATTTCATCGTTGCCGTCAGGGGCTCCCCCAGCTTATCCGCAATCTGAGCCTTGTAGACCACCCCGCAGATACCGGTCATGAAAAAAAGAACCAACAGACCGCATATTATTTTTTTTGTTATACCGGTATGTTTTTTTATTTGACCCATACACTATTTTGCCTTTTTTATCTTCTTTGCCTTATTCAACATCTTCACCACCGGCTTCGCTACCAGCTTCTTCCACACCGCATAGCCTTTCTCATTCGGATGAAGCGCATCCGATAGAAAATAGCTGGCGTCCGGTGTTCCGTCTTCCTTCGATATCCGGGAAGCCAGATCTACGAAATACATATTCTCCATGCTGTCACAATAGATATCCACCAGCGTGTTGGATACCGCAATCGCGTTCCATCCTCCCTGTCTGGAATAGCACGGAGTAATCGATACATAGTAGATCGGAACCTTCGGCAGCGATCGTCTTATGCCGTTTAACAGCTTGATCGTCTCTGTGGCGTTCTGCTCACCGCTGATCCTGCCGTTTGCAATATCGTTGCTACCCACATAGAGCACGACTGCGGACGGATGATATTGTGTGATCAGTGACGGATACCACTGCTGCCACTGGAGCACGGTAGTTCCTGCAATCGCCGTATTGACAATTTCATACGGTGCAAACGCCTGCGCTGCCGTCTTCCAGAAATCCACAGACGAGCTGCCCGCCAGAACGATCCGTTCTTCCTCTCCGACGGTCGGTGTATAAGCCATCTGGAGATTATTCAGGGAAATATTCAACACCTTCACCTTCGCGCTGCACTGCACACCCTTATACTTTGCAGTGATCATACATTCTCCTGCCGCATTGGCGGTGACCACGCCCTGATGATCCACAGAGGCTACTCTGGGGTCGGAGCTTTTCCACTTTCTTCCGGCCTTATTGTTATTCAATGTGAATTTGTACTGACGATAGCGAATCAGAGTCACTTCCTGCTTCTGAAACGCCAAGGCCTGTACCTTCACTTTAAAGTAATACGTATCCCCTGCATTCTCTGCCGTAATTCTACATTTCCCCGGCGCTACCGCCTTGATCGTTCCATTCTGTGAAACCTTCGCTACCGTCTCATCAGAGGAGCTCCACGTGATCGTTCCCGTTCTTCCCTTCCACTTCGCCTTCACGGTCTGGGTCTGAACCAGTTTCACAGCCTTTCCCTTCTTTACCTGTCCTTCCGCATTTGCTGTGATTCCTCCGATACACAGCAGCACCAAAAGACACAACCATACGATCTTACCGAATTTTTTCATTTTT
>JAUNCG010000108.1 GCA_030526715.1 Eubacteriales bacterium | reverse complement strand
CGCAAAAATCTGATAAGAGGGTTCAAATCATTTTGGATATCCACCATAGGGAGAGAGAGGATCTCTCCCCATGGCTGATACTCACAAATTATTTTGTGATCTTACCCTTGAAGCCTGCTTTACGCAGAGCCTTAACGGTCTTCTTGAACTGCTTATTGCTCATGTTTACAGCCTTTACAGTGATCTTCTTGGTGTCAACACCCTTGAACGCCTTCTTGTTGATCTCAAGAGCCTTCTTACCCTTCACCTTGATGACCTTAACCTTCTTGGCGCCGGTGAAGCCCTTCTTCTCAACCTTGACTACTTTCTCACCAAGGACGATCTTTGTAACTGCTCCTGCATTCTTAAATGCACCGGTCTTAACGGTCGTTACATCATAGGTTACGCCCTTCACGGTTACACTTGTCGGAACAACAGCCTTTGCCGGAGCCTCATCAGACTTCTCGGTCACTCTTGCTGCTGTTACTGCTGCAGTACCGTCTGCTGCTGTGTTCACGGTTACACCGCTCACCTCAACACCTGTCTGCTGCTCTGCTACCGGAGCCTTTGCCGGGCTCTTAGCCGGCTCTGCTGCACCTACAGCTGCAACGCTGCTCAGTGCTACCACTGCTGCCAGTGCGAATGCGGCAAGCTTCTTAGCTACATTCTTCATCGTTATCTCCTCCTTCCCTCAAATATTTATTATCAAAGGCAAATGCCCCTAATAACCACAGATTAATTCTTGTCAGCCTCTTCGGTCACATAGTATTTTCCATAATACTTGCCACCATAGCGTTTTCCATAGTAACCACCCTTACTCGCCTCTACGCGGTTCAATACCACGCCCAGCAGCGGACAGTTGGCGCGCTCCAGCTGACGTACGGAATTGCGGATCAGCCTCTTCGGGGTACTTCCCGCGTGGATGACCAGAATCGCGCCATCACAGTGAGAGCCGATCAGCTCGCCATCGGATACCAAATCCAGTGGCGGCGCGTCGATAAATACATAACGGTATTTTTCACTTGCACTCTTCAGAAGCTGCTCAAAGCGTTCTCCCTCGATCAGCAGTGACGGATTGATGACATTGTCTGCATTCGGCAGAATGTCTCCCCCCTCGATCTCTGTATGGTAAATGACATCCTCCAGCTCCAGAGCGTCAGATGCCAGATAATGTGTCGTTCCCTTCAACGGCTGCTTATCCTCCGCCTCAATGCCATAGTCTGACAGCAGGACGGATTTTCTCATATCGGCGTCCAGCAGCAGAGACGGACTGCCGGCTCCCGCCATCTGTCTCCACAGATGCATTGTCACAAAGCTCTTTCCCTCATCCGGCACGGTGCTGATCACCATAATCCGGCGCACGTCATTTCCCGCGAAGCTCACATTCACACGCAGACGGTTCACCGCTTCTTCTACGGAGTATGGCAGCTCGGGCAATTGTCCCATCTTTACTCTTCTCATTTTTTCTTCTTCCTTCTGATATTATTGAATCGTCTTCTTATATGAATTCCGGACTTGTTAAAATCACCCTCCGGAATGACGGTAAGAGGCATGACGCCGAAGAGCTTCTCTACATCGCCCTCGGATTTCAACGTATCGTCCATCAGGAACAGTACCGTCAAGATACCCAGACACAGGATCGTCATCAACAACGCTCCCAGCACGGTATTCTTCGTAAGGCTCGGGGAGCTCGGAACTGTCGGCAGGAGGGCATGCTCCGCAATGTGCGGCGCCGGTGTCTCCATCAGCTCAGGGATGTAGGTCACGGCCTTGTCCGCGAGTACATTCGCAATATCCCTTGCTTCCTCCGGATCTGTGCTCTGCGCGGAGATCGTGATAATACGTGTTCCGCTCACGGAGGATATCGTCACCATCTTCTGCAGCTGTCTGTAGCTATAGTCCAGCTTCAATTCCTCGATAGCATCCTCATAGATCGGTCGGATTTTCAGTAGCTCTACATAGTCTGCCGACAGAGATGTACCGAGATTCAGGTCGCTCAGATCCAGCGCGGAGCCCGTCGTCGTAGAGACCATATACACCTTGGAAGTCGCTGTGTACTTCGGTGTGATCATAAAATGTGTGATCATTCCCGCCGCCACTGCGCCGATCAGGAATGCGATGATGATAAACCAGATTTTTGAGAGATAGTAGTAGAACAGCTCCACCAGATCGATCTCGATCTGATCCTCTGCCTCGCGCATCTCCAACGCCTTTGTCTTTGTGCTCATTTCTTTTCCCCTTTGTTTTCTTCATTGCTGCCAAGCCCAAACAGCTCAGTCATTATATCGATCACGGAGGTCTCCTCCGGATAGAACCGCATATGCTCGATACCGTCCACCGCGCTCTCGACAAGCTCCGTTGTACCTGCAAAGGAATAAATTCCCCTATCTGTGTAATTCGACAGCTTCTTTGTCAGACTGGAAAACGTCTTTCCGTTGATATCCGAGGTAGCCAGCTGTTCCAACTCATGGAATACCTGCAACGCAAATCCTGCATTCTGACTGCCTGCTTCGCGGAATCGCTCTGCGAATGCTGTCAGTAACTGCTTCTGCCGCTCCATCCGCCCCAGATTCTCTCCGTCTCCCAGAGCATAGCGTTCACGCGCATAGATCTCGACCTGCCGGTCTGTCAAAGTGACGGTAGCGCCTTTCTTCAAAGCCGGATCGGCTGCCGTCAGATCATCCTGCACCGTCAGTGTTACTCCGCCGATGGCATGATTCAGCTGCGGAAGATCGTTCATAGACAGGGCATAGTAGCCATCCATGGGGAGATGCCCCAGTAACTGACTGACCGCATCCATCGTATTCTCACAGCCCTTCTCCTTGCTGCCCCCATATGCGTGCGCCATGCAGAGCTGCTGCTTTGCAGTGGCCTCGCCTTCATCCTTCCAGTCTAATACGTGCATCTGCGCGATCGTATCACGGTTCAGCTGCAGCAGCGCGTAGGTCTGATCTGTATTATCCAGAATCAGCAGTCCGAGGAAATCCGCCATACTTCCTATGTAATCTTCCCCTTCACCTTCCTCATTGCCGCTTCCGTCGGTTCCCAGAAACAGATATGTCTCAAAGTCGTGATCGTAGGTGTACTCTGTACCGTACAGGCGCAGGCTCTTCTGATTGCCCTGTGACTGATACGCCTCTCTGGTCACCACGACCTCCTGTCGGCTCTTCGCCTCGATGATCTGTGTCACGGCGAATACTGCCAGCAGCGCCGCGACAAAGCCGACGAGCGTCAGGACGATTTTCCATGTCTCAATTTTTCTTTTCATGCTTTAATATCTCCGAGCCCAGCCGGTCTATGCGATCCAACGTCTCCTGACCGAGCTTTTTTTGAATGTACGTCCGCGCCTTAGCCAGCTGCGGCGCTCTGCTTTCCAAATTGTGACAATCCGTCCCCAGCAGCGCCGATGCCCCGCTCTTTAGATAGCGGATACCAAAGTGGCGCTCGCGAAAGCCTCCCGTAAAGCATTCTGCATTAAGCTGTGCTGTCACCGGGAGCCTGAAAATCTCATTCCAATATTCTTTTTTCTTCTGAAACCTGTAGTATCTCTCGATATGAACGATGATTACAGACAGGTGCCGACGATATATCATGTCTTTCACGTCCTGCACCATAGCTTCTGTCCACTGTGCAAAAGGCATCTCCAGCATCAGGATATCTGTCCCGCTGATACATAGCTGCAAAAGCTGCTCCGCCTTTCCCATTCCGGGAAAATAGTAGACCTCTGCGCCTGTCAGAAGCTGCGGCAGATCTGACCTCCCGGCTATCGCTGCGGTCAGTCTGTTATAGGATGACTGTCTGCGGTCAAGGAAACGATCCACGCTATCCTTCATTGCATAAAAATGCGGGGTCAACACAATTTTGTTAACCCCGTCTGCCATCTCTCTTTCCATCATCTGAATAGAAATCTGCGTGTGTTTACTGCCATCATCTATACCGGGCAGAATATGTGAGTGGAAGTCGGTCACCATAGATCTGATACCCCCCCC
>JAUNCG010000036.1 GCA_030526715.1 Eubacteriales bacterium | reverse complement strand
TAAAACCTCTTTTCAAAGAGAAATATCTGTGCTATTATAATGTAGTATTCGAAACTACTTCTTGAGCCGAGGGACGCTGATTTGTAGAATCAGGGGACAAAAGGGCGTTCTTGAATGAATATGAGATGATTTTGAAAGTTGATTTCGGAGGTAACCTATGAGTTATAAGATAGTGATAGATAGCTGCGGAGAGCTGACAGAGGAGATGAAACGCAGCGGACATTTTGAGACGGCTTCCCTTACTATGATCGTGGATGATGTACACATTGTGGATGATGAGACCTTTGATCAGGCAGATTTTTTGAAGCGGGTTGCGGCGAGTCCGAACGGACCGAAGTCGGCATGCCCGTCTCCGGAGATATATCGGGATATGATGGATTGTGAGGCAGATCATGTCTATGGCGTAACACTCTCGGCAGAGCTGAGCGGATCCTATAACAGTGCAGAGCTGGGGAAGAATCTGGTGCTGGAGGAGCATCCCGGGAAGAAGATCTATGTGTTCAATTCCCGTTCCGCCTCCATTGGGGAGACACTGATCGGTTTGAAAATTCAGGAATGCGAAGAAGCCGGGATGGAGTTTGAACAGGTGATCAAAACCGTTGAAGAATATATTTCCGAGCAGATGACATGGTTTGTACTGGAGAGTCTGGAGACGTTGCGCAAGAATGGACGGCTGAGTCTGGTGAAGGCAGTGTTGGCAACGGCGCTGAAGATCAAGCCGGTGATGGTCTCCACACCAGAGGGAGCTATCGAACAGCTGACACAGGCGCGCGGAATGAACAAGGCGCTGGTCAAGATGGTGGAATCCATTGTGGAAAAGACTGCAGCTGAGAAGAATAAGACGATCGCGATCTCACATTGCAATTGTCCGGATCGTGCGCAGCTTGTCAAGGAGGCTCTGCTTGAAAAATTGGGAGACAGAAACATACTGATCGTGGATACGGCGGGGATCAGCAGTATGTATGCCAATGACGGCGGCATTATTGTTGTGGTATAAGGCGTCGGTAGGTAAGGAATAGAGCGTATGAGAAGAGAAATATCTGGAAACAGATATTTCTTTTTGCATTTGGAGAACTATTTGATTTATAATATAAAAAAGATAAAAAGCACTCTATCATGGAGTGCAAAAGAGAAAGCATAAAGGGGGATCTTATGAAAAAGAAAGTGATTGCAGCAGGACTTATCTGTATAGATATGACTCCGGTTTTTGCGGATCGGAAGGTGGAGCGGATCGAAGAGCTTCTGGTTCCGGGAAATCTGGTAGAGATTGGAGAGGCAGAGGTACATACCGGAGGCTCCGTAGCGAATACGGGACTGGGGATGAAGATTCTCGGCGCGGATGTTTCCCTGATGGGAAAGATCGGCAGGGACGCATACGGCTCGATGGTGATGAAGGTACTGGATCAATACGATGCTGGCAAAAATATGCTGGTGACGGAGGGTGAGAGCACATCCTATACCATTGTACTGGCGATCCCAGGAATTGACCGTATCTTTCTACACAATCCCGGCGCCAACAATACCTTTGGAGCGGAGGATGTACCTCAGGAGGCGCTGAAGGATGCAGCGCTGTTTCACTTCGGGTATCCTTCATTGATGAAGAGAATGTATGAAAATGACGGTGACGAGCTGGTTTACATGATGACCCGGGTGTGGGAGGCCGGCGTAGCGACCTCTCTGGATATGGCGGCGGTGAGCGAGGGCTCGGAGGCTGCGAAGATTTCATGGCGAAGACTGCTGGAGAGGGTGCTTCCGCTGGTGGATTTTTTTGTCCCGAGTGTGGAAGAGCTCTGCTATATGCTGGATCCCGAGCGGCTGGCGGAATGGAAAAAGCGTGCGGGCAATAAAGACATTACGGAGGTGCTGGATGTAGAGAAGGATATCAGACCTCTGGCGGATGAGTGCATGAGAATGGGGGCAAAGGTACTGTTGATCAAATCCGGCGCTCCGGGTATCTATTATCGCACTGCGAAGGAAGAGGTCATCGGTCAGATCAGTGAACGTCTGGAGCTGGACGCGCATGCATGGGCAGATAAAGAAGGATTTGAGCTCAGCTTCGTACCGGATGTGGTGCGCTCCGGTACCGGTGCGGGAGATACCAGTATTGCTGCGTTTCTGACGGCTATGCTGGAGGGATGCTCCATAGAGGAATGCGTGCAGCTGGCTGCGGCTACGGGAGCATGCTGTGTGTCGGCATACGATGCCCTCAGCGGTCTGCGCAGCTTTGATGAGCTGAGAGAGAGAATCCGAAAGGGCTGGGCAAAGCGTCAGAGATGATCAGACTTACATAAAAGACAGGAGAGCCATAAGATGCTTAAAATAAAAAATATCACAGTGAATTATCTGAAAGCTCCTTTTGGAATACAAGGAGAGATCCAACTGGGCTGGGCGATGGAATCTGACCGGAGGAATGTGACACAACGATCCTATGAGATAGAGATCTCCGAGAACAGGGATTTTTCAAAATTAGTTTATGAGAGCGGAGTAGTAAGCTCTGCAGCCTCGGCTCATGTTGTCGTGGACATCGCGTGGAAGGATATCTGCAAATATTATGTGCGGGTACGTGTCAGTGACGGGCAGGAGATCAGTGACTGGAAAGAGAGTTATTTTATTACGGCATATCAAAAGCAGGAGTCATGGCATGGAACATTTATATCCGCGGAGACACAAGAGGAGCGCAATGAGAGCGGCGCGACCCTGATCCGACGGGAATTTTCGGTGAAAAAAGAAGTAGCTGCGGCGTATTTTGTGGGGACTGCGCACGGACTATATCGCGCATATTTGAACGGAGCAAAGATCGGAGAGGATGAATTCCGTCCGGGCTGGACTTCCTATCACAAACGGCTGCTCTACCAGATTTACGATGTCAGCTGCCGGATTCGTCCCGGAAAAAATGTAGTGGGCGTGATGCTTGGCGCAGGCTGGTATAAGGGCGAGATGGGGTTTGAGCATGACAGGAATCACTACGGTACCCGCACAGCGTTTGGCGGGCAGATAGTTTTGGATTATACAGATGGAACCAGAGAGGTGATTGCCAGTGATACAGAATGGAAGGGAGCCAAAGCCCCCATCGTATTTTCCGAGATTTATGACGGAGAGATCTATGATGCCGGACTGGAGCAGCCCGGCTGGAAGCTGGCGGATTTTGACGATAGCGCATGGAAAAAAACGGAAATCGTTTCCAGAGATCTCATGACGCTGTATCCGCAGCAGGGCAAAGGAGTGCAGAAGATCACGAAGCTTTCTCCGGCCGCTGTATTTGAGACGCCGAAGGGGGAGACGGTTATCGACTTCGGGCAGAATCTCACAGGATGGTGTGCCTTTACACTGGAAAATGCTGTGGCCGGTGATGTGGTGGAGCTCAAATGCTTTGAAGTACTGGATGCAGAGGGGAACGTCTACACAGAGAATCTGCGAAAGGCAAAGCAGACGATACGTTATATCTGCAGAGGGGGAGGCGCAGCGTATCATCCTCACTTTACCTATCAGGGATTTCGCTATGTGCAGGTGGTTCGTTTCCCGGAGCCGGTGCGGGCAGATCGATTTCAGGCGTATGCAGTACATTCCTATATGGAGGAAACGGGAAGCTTTCAATGCTCCAATGAGCTGCTGAATCGTCTCCAGCACAATATTCTGTGGGGAATGAAAGGGAATTTTCTGGATGTGCCTACGGATTGTCCGCAGCGGGATGAGCGTGTGGGATGGACGGGGGATGCACAGATCTTCAGCAGTACGGCCACGTTTCTGATGAATACGTATGCTTTTTTTGATAAATGGATACAGGATGTGGCGGCAGATCAGCGGGAGGATGGTGCGGTTCCCCATGTGGTACCGGATATCCTGACGGGAAAATGTGAGAATAACTGGCTGTGCAGTCAGGGCTGCGAGGGAGCCTCGGCTTGGGCGGACGCGGCGATCATCATCCCATGGAATCTGTATCGGGCATACGGGGATCGCAGGATTCTAATGCAGCAGTACGATTCTATGAAAAAGTGGATAGAATTCATGACAGATCACAGTGAGGAGGGATGTCTGTTCCGCTATGCGCTGCAGTTTGGAGACTGGGTGGCACTGGATGCCGAGGAGGGCAGCTATTTCGGAGCGACACCTACAGTCTTGACCAGCGCTGCATTTTACTGTGAGATGACGCGGATTTTTTCGGAGATTGCGGATATTCTGGGAAGAAAGTCGGATCATGAGCGCTACGAAGCGCTGTATGAGGAATTAAAGGAATCCTTCCGGAAGCATTTTATACATGAGGACGGAACACTGACGGCTCAGACACAAACCGCGTATATCGTGGCGCTGTATTTTGATCTGGTACCGGAGAAGCTGCGTGCGCGTGCGGCGCTGGAACTGAAAAAGCTGTTGGATAAGGAGAATGGACATTTAGTTACCGGCTTTATCGGCACTCCGTATTTTACCCATGCACTGAGCAGGAACGGTTATCTACGGGAAGCCTATGAGCTTTTGCTGAAGGAGGATTTTCCGAGCTGGCTGTATTCTGTGAAAATGGGAGCCACCACGATCTGGGAGCACTGGGATGGACTGAAGCCGGATGGGAGCATGTGGAGCGCGGATATGAATTCCTTTAATCATTACGCCTACGGTTCTGTCGGTGACTGGATGTACCGGGTGATCGGAGGTCTGGAGATCGATGAAAAGCATCCGGGTTATGAGCATTTTTACATTCAGCCACAGATAGGCGGAGGACTGACGTGGGCAGAGACCGTATACGAGAGTATTCACGGAACGATCCGTATCCGTTGGGAGCACAAGGAGGACTATGTGATGCTGAAGGTGGAGATCCCCGTAAATACCGATGCGGATATGATACTGTTTGGCGCCGGGCGGATGCTGGAGGCGGATGGACTGGAGTTTACAAAGACGGAGCATGATCTGCGGGCACGGGTAGGATCCGGAGTGTGGACCGTGAAATATATCGCATAATGCTGTGAAAATTCAAAAACATGGTGAAAAAAGTATAAATTCTGACGAAAATATTGCATAGACAGAGGAAAGCCCTCAATGCTAGTATGGGAGATACTAGGACGATCACACGCAGGTGAGGATCGTATAGAATCCATCAAACTGGCATGGAGGGCTTTTTATGTTATCATGCGGGAACGTACATATTACAGAGCATTATGTGGAAATTCATAACGGTGCGTATCGCTGCCGGCTACTTCCCGTGACGGAGGAGATTATCCGGTGTATTACCTCTAAGGAGGAGGTACGGGAAGATACCCAATCTTTCATCATGGAAAAGAAGAATTATCCGAAGGTGGAGTTTTGGACTGAGGAGAGCGAGGACAGCATTCTGCTGAAGACAAGGAAGGTGCAGGCGGAGTATTGTCTTGGTGATGACAGTATCACATTTCGTCATCCGAATGGAGAACTGTGGCTGGTGCAAAGTACAAGAGAGTTGTCCGAGATCGACGTAGTACGCTATACGACAGGGGAAGAGAAGCCTGTGGTTCGCCGTGTAAAGACCGTAGACGGAGAACGCAATTTTATCGAGAACCTGAAGGCGGTGACTGAGCGCAGAGCTTACCGTGGACGACTGTTCTTTCAATGGAAGGAACAGGAGGGGATCTACGGACTCGGTCAGGCGGAGGAAGGGATCTATGACTATCGCGGGCATAATCAGTATCTTTATCAGCATAATATGAGGATCCCTATGCCGATGCTGGTATCTACACAGGGGTATGGAATTCTGGTAGATTGCTGTTCCCTGATGACCTTCAATGATGAAGGGGAGTCCTCTTATTTGTTTTTAGACACTGTGGATCAGCTGGACTATTATTTTCTCGGCGGCGGCACCATGGATGAGATCATACATGAGTATCGTTATCTTACGGGCAAGGCGCAGATGCTGCCGAAGTGGTCCTTTGGATATGTCCAGTCGAAGGAGCAGTATTATACGGCGCAGGAGCTGAAGGAGACCGTGGCCAGATATCGACAGCTGCAGGTGCCTCTGGATTGTATTGTGCAGGATTGGAACAGCTGGGATCCGGGAAAATGGGGAAATAAGCATCTGGATAAAACGCGTTATGCGGATTTGAGGGAATGCATGGACGAGATTCATGAAATGCATGCACATTCCATGATATCTGTGTGGCCGAACATGGCGCCGGATTGTCAGGATCATCAGGAGCTGTTTGAGGCAGGCTATCTGCTGAACGATTACTCTACCTACAATGCGTTTGATGAGAATGCCAGAGCGATGTTCTGGAAACAGGCGAAGGAGGAGCTGTTTGACGGTGGCTTTGACTCTTGGTGGTGTGATTCCACAGAGCCTTTTTCCGGTCCGGACTGGGGAGGCGAGGTAAAAAGGGAGCCTTGGGAGCGGTATGTGCTGGTGGGGAATGAGCATAAAAAATATCTGGATCCCGGACTGGCCAATGCCTACGCTCTTATGCATGCCAAGGGAATATATGAAAATCAGAGAAAAGCTCGGGAGGATATGCGCGTTCTGAATCTTACCAGATCCGGATATGCTTCGGGACAGAGATACGCAGCCATGCTCTGGTCCGGTGACACCTGTGCGACATGGGAGAGCTTCCGGAAGCAGATCGTAGAAGGCCTGAACATGGGACTGAGCGGTTATCCCTACTGGACACTGGACATCGGGGCGTTTTTTACCGTCAGAGATAAATGGCAGAATCGCGGCTGTGGCTGCAACACGGATCCGACGCCGAAATGGTTCTGGCAGGGAGATTATGAGGAGGGTGTCCGGGATCTCGGATACCGGGAGCTTTATGTAAGATGGCTTCAGATGGGCGCGTTTCTTCCAATGTTTCGTTCTCATGGGACAGATACGCCCAGAGAGATCTGGAATTTCGGGGAGCCGGGAACCATGTTTTATGATGCGATCGAGAAGTTTATCAAATTGCGTTATCACCTTATGCCATACATTTATTCTGTGGCGGCTTCGGTTTACTTTGAGGATCAGACAATGATGAGAAGCCTGCTGTTTGATTTTCCGAAGGACAGGGAAGCGAGAACGATCACGGATGAATTTATGTTTGGGCCGGCGCTTTTGATCTGTCCGGTGACGGAGCCGATGTATTATGAACGGGAGAGCCACAGTCTGCAAAGAGAGAAAAAACGCAGATGTTATCTGCCCAAGGGGACGCTGTGGTATGATTATTGGAGCAATACTCGTTATGAAGGCGGACAGTATGTAGATATAGAGGCTCCGATAGACCGGATTCCTATCTTTGTGAGGGCGGGAAGCATCCTGCCGACATCGGAGGGACTGCAGTACGCGGATCAGATACCGGAGCAGCCGATGAAGGTGTATGTTTATCCGGGAGCACATGGCACTTTCCGATATTATGAAGACGCCGGGGATGGCTACGGATTTGAAAAGGGAGAGTATGCCATGACCGGTTTTGTGTGGGACGATGAGCATAGGCAGCTGAAAATAGTTTCACGGGAAGGCAGCTATAAAAAAGGGGAAGCTTTGCGTTATTCGGTGGAAATTCCAAAGTAACAGCAAAGACATGATGACAAGCGTTGATACTGATTCTAAAAAATAAAGAAGATGATAGAACAGAAGTATGAAGGAGGAGAGGAAGATGAGCGAGGAAGTGAAGTTTGAGAGAGATAAGGTGGATATCAGCAGGGTAGTCTTTCCACAGGAGGGAGAGGGCTATAAGCATGATTTTGAGGCAACGAAGGAAAAGTTTCGCAATTACTGGAAACACAAGAATACGGGACGTCCGCTGATGGATGTGGTCGCAAGAACTCCGGAGGCTGAAAAAATATACCGTGCAGATCCAGCCGCCAGACCGGATTGTGAGGATGTATGGCAGGGCTGGTACTATAATCTCCCGGAGGAGTTGGACTGGCATGGAGATATGAAGGATAAGTATCGCAATGCAGAGAAGATGGTGAAGAGATATCGATATTTCTGCAAGAATCATGTGTTTATGGGAGAATCCTTCCCAAATATGACCATTGATTTCGGTCCGGGTTCTCTGGCAGCCTATCTCGGCTCCGAGATTGGGTTTAAGGAGGATACGGTATGGTTTGAAAAATGTCTGGAGGACTGGGAGGGCGTACCGAAGCTGACCTTTGACCCGGAGAACAAATGGTTTAAGGAGCATATCAAGCTGGCAGAGGACTGTCAGAAGCTGGCTGACGGCGACTTTTATATCTGTATCCCGGATCTTATGGAGAATCTGGACACCCTGTCCTCATTGCGTGGAGCGCAGGATATCCTTTATGATCTGATCGATGAGCCGGAGGAGATTGAGAAGCGTGTACAGGAAGTGACGGACATTTATTTTGAATACTATGATCGTTTCTATGATGCGGTGAAGGATGACAAGGGAGCGAGTGCTTACACCTGCTTCCAGATCTGGGGCGAGGGCAAGACCGTGAAGCTGCAGTGCGATATTTCCGCCATGATGTCTCCGAACGATTTCCGTACCTATGTGCAGGAATCCCTCAGAGAACAGGCGAAGAAGGCAGATAATGTGCTGTATCATCTGGATGGACCGGGAGCGATCCGACATATGGATGCATTGATGGAGATCGAGGAGATCGATGCGCTGCAGTGGACCAGCGGTGATGCGGGACCTGACGGTACGCTTCCGGACTGGGATGTGATCTATGATAAGGCGATTGCGGCAGGCAAATCTATCTGGGTGAAGGTGTACACCGGTGACATTGAGGACTGGATCCGCAATGTGGATCGTCTTGTACAGAAATACGGATCCCACAGTATGTTCCTGATGTTCCCGGAAATGTCTCTGGAGGAGGCAGTGTATCTGTTGGATTATGCGGACAGAAACTGGAGTGATGTGAAGGGTACCTTTGTGGAGTCTCTGGGAAGATAAAACGAGAAAAAGAGCGATTCTCCGAATGCTGCAGGAGATCGCTCTTTTTCTTCAGACATCAGCTCCGCCGCGATAATCAAAGGGACTGTGTCCCGTCTGTTTCTTAAAGATACGGCTGAAATATCCCTGATCATGGTATCCCACCAGCTCTCCGATCTCACGGATAGAGAGCTCCGGATGATGGCCGAGCATTTGCTTTGCATGCATGATGCGCAGATTGGTGATGTATTTGTTGGGAGTGCAGTCATAGCTCTGGCAGAATATTTTGGTCAGGTAGCTGGGACTGTAATTCAGCGTATTGGCAATCAGATTCAGGTTGATATTTTCCGCATAGTTTTTCACAAGATAGTCCTTCAGAAGACGCGCAATTTCTGTGGGAGATACACGGCCGGAGCCGGTCTGAAAGATCTCCTCGTAGCTGCTCTGAGTGATACGAAATTCCTGCTTGATCCGGTGAAGCGCAGTGGCCAGCTCCTCCGTATCCAGAGGCTTTAGGAGATAATCGGAGACGCCCAGCTGTATAGCGCTTCTGGCATACTCAAAATCAGAAAAACCGCTCATGATGATAAATTTGGTGAGAGGAAACTGCTCCCGCACCTTGGTGAGCAGAGCGATACCGTCCATCATAGGCATCATAATATCTGTGATGACGACATCGGGATTTTGCTGCTCGATGAGCTCATAGGCTTGTACCCCGGTCTGAGCCTTTCCGATCACTTCAAAATCCTCATCAGCGAGAGGAATTTTATGAATTACATTTTCTAACAGAAGCTCTTCATCTTCTGCGACAATAACGGTATATTTCATTTCACATATCTCCTAATGATTCGTTTGAAAAATATTCACCGATGGAAAAGATACCGTGTCCTTCCTCGGTATTTCCATAGGTAAAGATCATCTTTTTCTTACAGAACAGCTTCCAGCGAAGGTAGACGTTCAGCAGTCCAAGCCCCTGAATGTTCATGTTAGGCATTCCGGGATGCTCTTCGACAAGGCGGATACATTCGTGGATTTTATCCAGAGTATCATCGGAGAATCCGGTTCCGGAATCCATGACATCGATCTGCCAGAAAGTGTCGCTTCGGAATCCATGGATCGTGATCTGCCATGGAGGAGGACAGTTGGTGCCATACTTAATAGCGTTTTCTACGATAGGCTGCAGAAGCAGCTTGGGGATCTGAATATCCAGAAGAGACTCCTCTATATCGATATGATAATTTAAGCTGCTCTGATAACGCACCTTCATGCAATACAGATATTTCTGGATATAATCGATCTCCTCACGCAGGGGGACGGAAATATTGGAGGTACCGGTGATGTAACGCATGATCATAGAAAGATTGCGTGCCATTTTTACGATGACCTCTGTTTGGCCGTTCTCTGCAAGAATCATGATGCTGGACAGGGAATTATAGTAAAAATGCGGGTTCATCTGTGTCTGAAGCGCAAGGAAACGGGATTTGGCTTCCTGCTCCTTCATCTCTACCAGCTGATTCATTGAGGTCTTTAATTTGTCGCTCATATGCTGAAATGCCTGATAAAGCTCCTCCAGCTCATCCACGGAGACGGGATATTCGGTGGCCCGCTCCAGACCGAGGGTATCGATCTCCATACGCTGGATGATATGCTTCAGATGCTTGACCGGTCTGACTACCATGCGGGAAAGCCGGTAGGAGATCATACTGGCGATGAGCATAAGGAAGGCCACCACGCCGATCAGGATCCGCAAAAGGTGTGACACCGGAGCCAGCACATAGGCTCTTGGCTGAATCGCCAGATAGGTGTAGCCGCTGTATTTAGACACGATTCTGGAAGCGTATTCCCGCTTTTGGCTGACCGGACTGTCAAAGGATTCCGTGGTAGACAGGGAAGCAGTGGCAGTATAATAGGGGGCGAGCTCCTCTTTTTCGGCTGCCTCCGGCAAAAAGGGATATACCAGTGCGCCGTCAGCATCAAATACAAGGATCTTGGCCGCATGCCCGCGCTGCTTTTTTTCATAAGAAATAATGCTCTTAAAGATAGACTTACATCTCTTGACCGTTTCGATAGCTCCTACGGGTCGCCCGTATTGATTGTTGAAAGAACGGTACAGGGAGATGAACCACTGCTTATTACGCAGAGCTTTGGAATACTGCTCGGTGTGGTAGGGCTGCGTGATGATCTTACCTCCGCCCAGAGCCTTAGCCTGATCGACAAGCTGAAGCTGTTCCTTCGTGGCGGAGCGGGTCAGCGTAGTCAGTCCGGTGGCAAGTACATTGCCGGAAAAATCATAGAGATTGATCTGATCTGCCATCAGATCCGTGCCGCTGATCGTGAGGAAGAGCTCGGACATACTGTGCAGCATATCGTCGGAGATCTTTAGATTAAAGGAATCATCCAGAATGTTTTTGGACATATTTGTATAATTGATATTCACAGAGACCGTATCGAGATCCCGCAGGGCATTTTCGACCTGCTGTGACAGACCGGAATTCAGGGTTTCCAGAGCGTTGATTTCATTTTTGACCAGTCTTCGGGAGACGAAAAAATAAAAAAATATGGCGAACGAGAACAAAATCACACACGCCAGAAGAAGGTAGGCACGAAATAATTTGGCCTGAAGTTTGGATTGCCGTTCTCTCAAGATAATTCCTCCGTTTCTGTGATCCGATTCAGAAGACGCTGAGAAAAGCAGGAGCTTTCGCAAAATCACTGAATCTTGTAGTATCATAACACAGTTGTGCAAAAAGTACAAATTATAATGAGTTAATCATAAAAATGTGAAAAAAGTGCAAATTCAAACTGAGAATGTCCATGGAAAAACGGGAACGTATCTGGTAAACTTGCACTATCAGAAAAACGTGAATTAGATGAAGGAGGAAATCGTAATGAAAAAGAGAGCATTGGCATTGGCAATCTCAGCTGCAATGGCAGCATCTATGACAACGGGCGTGACCGTAGCTGCGGAGAATACGGATTTTGCAGGGGAGGAGCTCAGCATACTGGTATCAGCAGGCTGGATGGATAACCGTTATGATGCGACGATCGAGCGCTTTGAGGATGAGTACGGAGTGACCGTAGACCTTCAGACCATTCCGGCGGATCAGTATTCCGATCTGCTGCAGTCTAAGCTTGCGACAGATTCCTGTGCGGATATTTTCTGGATTCAGTCGAATCCCTTTGCCATCGCATCGGTGATCGTAGATCCGGAGAAATACTGTATTGATTTTACGGGAGCATCTTGGGAGGAGAAGATCCCGGAGGCGCGTCGGGCTGCATGTACCTATGACGGTAAGCTGTACGGTCTGCAGATGTGGCACAACTCTCCGGAGTACGTAATGCTGTATAACAAGACTTTATTTGAGGAGAACGGCTGGAGCGTTCCGACCAACTACGAAGAGCTGAAGAGCCTGTGTGCAGAGATTCAGGATACAGGTATTACCCCGTGGTTTATGCCCGGTGCGGACGGATGGCAGCATCAGCTGACCTTCTTCCAGATCGGCGGAGTTTATGAAGAGGCTACACCGGGTCTGTATGATGCTCTGAACAATAACGAAGCAACCTTTGCAGACAATGAGAAGATGCTGGAGGTTCTGAACGAGTTCAAGGAGTTCTCAGATCTCGGATACTTCGGCGAAGACTGGATCGGTACAGACAGCACCAATATGGCAAATGAGTTTGGCGACAGAAACTGTGCAATGGCAGTAGCAAACTCCAGCTTTATCAAGCAGATCAAGGAAGATACCGGTACAGAGGATGAATTTGGTCTGTTCTTGGAGCCGTTTGGTGATAATACATGGTTCCCGGCAAGCCCGGCAGGCCCGACAATGTTCGGCTACAACGGAAGCGAGCATCCGGAGCTGGTAAAAGAGTTCTTTAACTTTGTTACTACAACGGAAAGCCTTCAGGAGATTCTGGATAACTCACCGGCATATACCAACATCCACGTAAATGATGATGCGGTAGAACAGCACTGGCTGCCGGAGGAGGAAGAGTTCATGGCAAGCATTCCGGAAGAGAAGATGTCTGTATCTGTACTGCAGAACGGTACAAAGTACACCAACGATTACTGGATGGATTTCGGTCAGGATATGGTTTCCTTCTGTCAGGGCGAGATGGAAGCGAACGACGTGCTGGCAAATATGGATACCAACCGTGCAGAAGCTGCGAAGACCGCAGGGGATCCGGCTTGGAACTAAGCTTTCTCTAAAAAAAGATACTACAGGCAAAAGGCCTGAACATAGTGCGAAGGAGAATATCCTTCGCACTATTCAGATGAAATGGAGGTGCTTCTGTGAATAAAAAGAAGATTTATCCACAGTGGTTTTTACTGGTGCCCTTGGCACTCTACATATTATTTTTCCTGCTGCCCGCATTTATGGGAGTGGGCTATTCCTTTACAGACTGGAATTCCAGAAGCGTATTAAATGGATTAAATTTTGTCGGGCTTCAAAATTATATCGAAATTTTTACCTCAGATAAAGATTATCTGAGCGGTATTGGACATACATTGATGTTTACGGTGGTATCAAATATCGTCAAGATGATTCCGGCGCTCCTGATCGCCATCATGCTTCAGGAAGGGCTGAGAGGCAAGGGCATTTACCGTACACTCTTTTACCTGCCCTCGATTCTCCCCTTTGTGATCATCGGTCTGCTCTTCAAATCCATTTTGAATTACAATAACGGACTGCTGAACATGATTTTGGATGCATTTCATCTTGGCTTTTTAAAGCAGAAATGGCTCTCCGATCTCGGGGTGGTCTGGAAGTCCGTTCTGGGAGTGGACGCTTGGAGAGGAATCGGATATGTCATGACGATTTTTCTAGCAGGCTTGAATACGATCCCGAGGTCTTACTATGAGGCGGCGCAGATCGACGGCGCCAGCTTTTGGCAGAGGCTTCGCTATGTGACGATCCCCATGCTCACGGGAGCGATTATGATCAACATGGTATTCGGTATCACTTATGGACTGAAGGTCTTTGATATTATCTACGTATTGACGAATGGCGGTCCGGGACATGCGACGGAGGTGCTGACGACCTATGCATTCCAGCTCTACTCTAAAGGACAGTATGGTATGTCCACGGCTCTGAGCTCGATATTGTTGCTGATCACAGCCATTGCGGGTGTGTTTGTCGTGCGGACACTGGGGAAACAGGAGGTACAGCAATGATAAAGAAAAAGCATATACAGCAGTTTTTAAAGCATGTGGTATGTATTCTGCTGTGCCTGACGATTGTGGTACCCTTTTACATGGTGCTGATCAATTCCTTTAAGTCCAAAGCAGAGGCAGCCCGTATGAATCTGGCCTTGCCGAAGGAATGGCTCTTTGTCAATTATCTGGAGGTAATCAAAAAGGGAAATCTCATTCAGGGATTCTTTAACAGCCTGAGCTATGCGCTGATCGCTACCGGTATCGGTGTGCTGACCTGCGCCATGGCAGCCTTTGTTCTGGGAAGAAGACGTACCAGATGCAACGTATTTTTATATTATTTTTTCCTCTGCGGACTGTTTTTCCCGGTAAACTATGTTACGTTGATCCGGGTACTGGGCGCTTTCCGGCTGAATGATACCCGTATCGGTATTATGATGGTATTTACCAGTGGAATGATCCCGTTCTGTGTATTTACTATCCGCAATTTCGTCTCATCGATCCCCGTGGAGCTAGATGAAGCGGCAGTGATCGATGGAGCAGACGCCGTGAACCTGTTTTTCAGAATCATCATGCCATTGCTCAAGCCCACGATGGTGACCTGCTTTATTCTGCAGTTCATGGGCGTGTGGAGTGATTTCCTTACCCCGTTGTACCTGTCCAGCAAGAGCAGGCTGTTCCCCATGACCATGGCGGTGTATCAGTTCTTTGGAAAAAATAAGAACTACTGGAATTATATATTTGCGGATATCGTGCTGACCTGTATTCCGGTGATCATCGTATATATGGTGGGACAAAAGTACATTGTCGGCGGAATGACCAGCGGTGCGGTGAAGGAGTAAAGCTATGTTAAAAATGATACACGATAAGCCTGCTGTGAGATTCGGTGAGGCTTATCCGATCGGAAACGGACAGATGGGAGCCATGGTGTATGGCTCCTTTCCTATAGAGAGAATTACGCTGACGGAAAACACCTTTTTCAGTGGAAAAAGAAGCGGGCATAATTGTCAGCCCGGTGCAAAGGAAGCGTTTCACAGGATGCGCAAATTATTGAAGGAAGAATGCTATGCGGAGGCGCACCGGGAGGCGGAGTATTTCATCGGCGTGCGCCATGATTATGGCACAAATCTGCCTGTGGGAGAGCTGTATGTGAGATTTGAGGAGCTGTCCGGTACAGAAAAGGAAAAGATGTCACGGAGCACGGATGCATTGTGGAAAACAGAAGCAAACAGAGACGGACTGCTGTATGAGGAGTATGAACGAAGTCTGGATTATGAGTGCGGTATTGCAAAAAGCAGCGCAGCGATAAAAGGCTACAGAGTCTGTGCGGAAGCATTTGCGTCCCATCCTGATCATGTCCTGATATGGCATATGGAGAGCAGTGCTGCCGGTGGCATTTCGGTGGAGCTTGCGCCAAGAGACGGTCACGGGGAAGTATATGAGGATGCGCGGGGCTTTGCATTTACGGCTCGTGCGCTGGAGGAGATTCACTGTGACGAACCGTGCGGCGTAACTCTGGTGGGAGTATGCCGCGCCGATACGGACGGGACGGTGAAAAATACGGTTCACGGACTGCGGGTGGAGCAGGCCACCTATCTGACCTTATCCATTACATGTGATACGGATTATAGGCGGTGTATGGAGAAGACGCAGCTGTGGGAGAGACTGACCCGGTTATATGAGGAGCATAGCTACGAAGAAATTCGCGATCGTCATGTGAGAGATGTGTACGGACTGATGAGAAAAGCAGAGCTGCAGCTGGAGGGTGAGCAGGCATCAAGCGCCGGGAGGTTGTTTCAGTTCGGTCGTTATCTGCTGCTTTCGAGCTCCAGAGAGGATTCCGTGCTTCCGGCGCATCTGCAGGGTATCTGGAATGATGATGTGGCCTGCCGTATCGGATGGACCTGCGATATGCACTTGGATATCAATACACAGATGAACTACTGGCCGGCGGATGCGACCGGGTTGTCAGAGAGTATGGCTCCGGTAAGCCGGTGGATGAAGCGGCTTGCGCAGGCTGGAGAGCATAATGCGTCAGCGTCCTACGGTATGAAGGGCTGGGCAGCGGAGATTGTTTCCAACAGCTGGTGCTACGAGGCTCCTTACTGGGCAGTGCCGATCTCGGCGTGTCCCACCGGAGGCGCATGGCTGCTGACACAGCTTTGGGAGCATTATCTATATATCGGTGACGAGGAATATTTGAGAAATACCGTATATCCGTTGTTAAAAGGAGCGGCACAGTTTTTCTCGGAGTATGTGTTTGAAGATGAAAAGACGGGATATCTGAGCAGCGGGCCCTCCATTTCTCCGGAAAATTCATTTTTGGTGGAAGAAAAAGAATATTATCTGAGTCTTGGGTGTACCTATGAGATGAGTGTGATCCGGGAAATCTTTGAGGAATTTCTGAGGGCGTATGAGATCCTATATCCGGAACCTTTTGAGGAGGCTGCATTAGCGCAGCGTATCAGGGAGCAGCAGCGAAAGCTTCCGCCGCTTCGCATCCTTGCGGACGGAACGATTGCGGAATGGTCTCATGATCATCCGGCAAAGGATCCACAGCATCGCCACACCAGTCATCTGCTGTCACTGTATCCCTTTCAGAGGATAACGCCGGATACAGAGCCTGAGCTGTGTAAGGCGGCAAAGAAAACCATAGAACGCAAGCTCAGTCCCTATGAGGAGTGGGAGGATACGGGGTGGGCCAGATCTCTTTTGATCCTGTATTCCGCAAGGCTTAGAGATGGAGAAGCGGCATGGTTCCATGTGCGCAGTATGATGGAGAGTCTTTTGGAGCCGAACGGAATGATCTTCCATCCGCCCACCAGAGGAACCCTCTGTGGGGATGACTTCGGTCATGTCTATGAGCTGGACGGCAATACAGGACTGACGGCCGGGATCACGGAGATGCTCTTGCAGAGCAGACCGGGAGAGATAGAGCTGCTTCCGGCACTTCCCGAGGAGTGGCAGACCGGCAGCGTCCGGGGGCTGAAAGCCCGTGGCAATGTGGAGGTGAGCATGCGATGGGAATGCGGAAAATTAAAAAAATTCACCCTTCTTTCTTTGCGGGAACAGAAATGTCGTGTGTACTGGAAGGGGGATGAAAGAACGATCTGTCTGCATCCCGGAGAACCATTTATCTGGCAAAATCCGTAGCAGCCTGAGATTTTTTGGAGTGATCGGACCGGTTGCTCCATTTTTTTGTGGAAACTTGAGAAAATATGTAATAGAATAGAAAAATATGATATTTTCTTAAAAGATCATGTAAGATTAAACATTAGGGTTAGGGAGAAATGAAAAGTGGAAGAGAAAAAAAGAGCAAAGTTTTCCGGGAATTTAGGTTATGTGCTTGCGACGGCGGGATCGGCGGTAGGCTTGGGAAATATCTGGAGATTCCCGTATCTTGCAGCGAAGTATGGCGGCGGAATATTTATACTGATTTACATTATATTAGGTGTGACGTTTGGCTATACGCTGATTATTTCAGAGACGGTGCTCGGTCGTATTTCGAGAAAAAGTCCGATCGGCGCATTTAAACATTTCAGCCAAAGCAGACTGGGACGCGTGGGCGGCTGGCTCAATGCCATTGTACCTGTGATCATTGTGCCATACTATTGTGTGATCGGTGGATGGGTGCTTCGCTATCTGACAGAATATATTGTGGGAAACAGTGAGAAGGTTGTCCGTGAGGGGTATTTTACCGATTTTATTACCAGTGCCTCCGGATCGGAGGTGTTCTTTTTACTGTTTTCCATGATCACGCTTTTGGTGGTTGTACTGGGCGTCAATGCGGGAGTGGAGAGAATATCTACGTTGATGATGCCGGTATTGATGATCCTTGCAGCGTTAATTGCGGTGTATTCGATTACAAGACCGGGAGCGCTGGAGGGAGTAAGATATGCGCTTGTGCCGGATTTCAGTAAGTTCTCGTTCATGACAGTGGTGGCCGCTATGGGACAGATGTTTTATTCGCTGTCGATTGCGATGGGAATCCTGTACACCTTTGGTTCTTATATGAAGCGCGATGTGGATATTGAAAGATCCACTTATCAGGTAGCAATCGTGGATTCGCTGGTGGCGATTCTGGCAGTGCTGATGGTAATTCCGAGTATTTTTGCATTTGCAGACGGAGATGTATCCGGTAAGCTGAACGCAGGACCGGCGCTGCTGTTTATTTCCCTGCCAAATGTATTTGCAGACATGGCGGGCGGCAAGATCGTGGGAATCCTGTTTTTCGTAATGGTATTATTTGCGGCGCTGACAAGCTCCATTGCCCTGCTGGAAAGTACGGTTTCCACTCTTGAGGATGAGTTTCATCTGGGAAGAAAGGGCGCCAGCGCTGTGATGGCGCTTGTGATCGTTGTACTTGGCTCTCTGTCCTCACTGGGCTATAATCTGCTGTCAGACATGCGATTGCTGGGGATGCAGTTTCTGGATTTCTTCGATTTCCTTTCCAATTCGGTGCTGATGCCGATCGGAGCGATGGCTACCTGCATCCTGATCTTTCGATGCGTCGGGATCGCAGCCGTGACAGAAGAGGTGGAGCGTTCGTCAAAGTTCGGCAGTAAGAGAATGTATGCGATCATACTGAAATATCTGGCTCCGGTACTGCTAGGCATCATTTTGGTGAGCTCGGTGCTGAACACGCTGGGAATTATTGCGATATAAGAGCAATTTCCCTGCGAACGGAGGAGAATTATACTTGAAAAATCATAGCGTCGGTACTATAATATTTGACATGGGGCATTAGCGCAGTTGGGAGCGCGCAACATTCGCATTGTTGAGGCCACGGGTTCGAATCCCGTATGCTCCATGTATTTATGATATGGAATAGCTCTTTCGCAGGAAAAGAGGAATGAGCGCGCCGGTGTCGGACAGAAGCGGGACATTGGGAATCGAATGAGATAGGAGAAGATGTTATGAGTCAGGCAAAAGTAGATCGTTATAAAGAACAGAAGGCGAATCGTCAGAAGATCATGAAAAAGGAGAAGATGGAGCGTCTCGCATGGAAGCTCGGCGGCTGTGCGGCTTTGGCGCTGCTGGTAGTCTGGGTAGGCGTTTCCGCATACGGCAGGATTCATGTGCCGGTGGCAGATACCTATGAGATCAAGACAGAATCCGTGGATCATTATCTGGATGGTCTTAACGCAGAGGAAGAGTAACTACAACGATCATACAATATAGGATGATAGAACATAAATATGGCATAGCTGACAGGGAATGTTCGGCTATGCCATATTTTTGTGTTATTGATTAAAGTGAAGATGTTCGATTACCGTAAAGGTCACAAAGCTTAGTACGGATCCCCAACGACATGTACGTTGATCAGGTTGGTGGTACCTGACATTCCAAGAGGAACACCGGCGGTAATTACGGTGATGTCGCCGTTCTCAAGATAACCCTCTGCGGCGGTCTCGTCGATGGAGTGCTCAAACAGCTCAAAGGTATCCTGCTCCTCCTTGGTCTGGATCGGAATCACGCCCCATGCCAGATTCATCTGACGGCATACATGCGGATGGGTTGCACATCCGATGATCGGGCAGGCCGGACGATACTTGGCAATCGTATGTGCGGTACGACCGGACTTTGTTACGGTAACGATAGCCTTCGCTTTCAGATCATGAGCCACGGAGCAGGTAGCGTAAGCGATCGCCTCGGTGATATTGTCTGTCGGCTTCGTCTCGCGGTGATTGAAGCGGTTGATATAATTGATATCGTTCTCTGTATGTTCTGCGATCCTTACCATAGTCTGCAGTGTCTCTACCGGATACTTGCCTGCCGCGGTCTCGCCGGAGAGCATAATGGCGCTGGTTCCGTCGTAGATGGCGTTGGCTACGTCCGTGGTCTCAGCTCTGGTGGGGCGGGGATGCGTCATCATGGAATCCAGCATCTGCGTTGCGGTGATGACGATCTTACCGGCCTCCACGGTCTTCTTGATGAGCATCTTCTGGATAGACGGAAGCTCCTCGAGCGGAATCTCAACACCCATGTCACCGCGGGCTACCATGATACCGTCTACTACCTTCAGGATCTCGTCGATATTATCTACGCCCTGTTTATTCTCGATCTTTGCAATGATGCAGATAGAGGTACAGTTCTGCTCATCGAGGATTTTGCGGATCTCCATGATATCTTCTGCGCTTCTGGTAAAGGAAGCAGCGATGAAATCATA
Organism: Eubacteriales bacterium; assembly: GCA_030526715.1. Lineage (GTDB taxonomy): Bacteria > Bacillota > Clostridia > Lachnospirales > Lachnospiraceae > Marvinbryantia. Next base: position 2,432 of record JAUNCG010000036.1, on the reverse strand, counting down.
CTGATATTTGATGGCAAACAAAATGTCGTCGTGATCCTTTGGACTGATAAAAGGCAGTGAAAGGGATACGTTCGGCACATTTACGCCTTTGTGATTGGAAATAGGACCGGAGTTGAGTACTTCACAGTGGATATCGGTATCTGTGGTCTCCTTTACGGTAAGACCGATCAGACCGTCATCGAGCAGGATCATATCGCCGACCTTCACATCCTTCGGCAGTCCGGCGTAGGTCATGGAAACAATGGTGGCATCGCCGTCCACATCGCGGGAGGTCAGGGTAAATGGCTGTCCCTTCTTTAGCTGCACCTTTCCTTCCTTGAAATCCTTTAAGCGGATCTCGGGCCCCTTGGTGTCAAGAAGCGCCGCAACAGGCTTCTTAGCGGCATTGCGTGCCTTCTTCAGAGCAACGAGGCGTCCGCGCTGCTCGTCGTGACCTCCGTGGGAGAAATTAAAACGGGCAACGTTCATGCCTGCATCGATCAAAGCTTCCAGTACGCCCGGTTGATCGGTAGACGGTCCCAGAGTACAGATGATTTTGGTTTTTCTCATAACTGATTTATCCTTTCTTCTATAATAAAGCGAACTTTTTGTGACTGTTTTAATCGAACCTATTATAATGGGAAATACATTATTTTTCCAGTATAAATTTATCGATGATTTCTGCAATACCGTCATGATTGTTGTCATGGATCGTGATATAATCGCCGATTCCCCGCATATAGTCGGCGGCATTGCACATCAGAGCGCCGATGTGAGCGGCCTGCAGCATGGGAATATCGTTGTCCGCGTCTCCGGCAGCTACGGTATTCTCCATGGGGATCTCAAGCTTCTCTGCCAGCATACGCACCGCAAGCCCTTTGTTTACACCCTTCGGGACAAGCTCCAGAAGCGAATCACAGGAGAAGAAGTAGTCCAGCTTTTCTTTGACCCATGCAGCAAACTGATCACAAAATTCTTCGATATGCTTATGATCCTCATAATCCACCACCAGCATCTTGCAGGGGGATTCCGTGAGATCCTTACGCACATCATCCACAACCGCCCAGTCCATATTTGTGGTTTGGGCATAACGATGCAGCGCCTCGGAGTCATATTCTGCTACAGCGGCCCGCCCGGAGTAGGTATGTGCATGGATGCCGAAACGATGTGCCATCTGCAGAAACTCATGCACCAGATCCAGAGGCAGGGTGCGCACGAAGAGCACTTCCCCGTGAAAGGTATCATAGATGAGTCCGCCGTTATACGCAATGATATAACAGCCCTCGGCGGTGAGCTGAAGATTCTGAGCGAGCTCCAGTGCGCTGGATAATGCCCGTCCCGTGGTGATGGCTATTTTATGACCGGCAGCCAGAGCTTCGTTCAGAGCCCGGCGGTTCCCGGCGGTGACTTCCTTTTGATCGTTGTAAAGCGTTCCGTCCAGATCCATAAAAAGTATTTTGTTTTTCTTATTCATAATGTGTTCTCCTGTCGCGTAGGTTTTGTAATAATTCATAGGGAAGCGAGAGATTTCCGCGACCGCTGCCAAGATTGATATCCGGCTTATTGCTTCCGTGAAAATCTGAGCCTCCGGAGGGGAGAAGCCCGTGCTTTTCGGCAAGACGAAGCGCATGAAGCTCTTCCAGCGGCGTATAGGTTGCATAAAATGTCTCAAGTCCTATCAGTCCGCACTTCTTTAAGGATAGAATCAGCTCGTCCATGTCCGGCTCATCCAGAGCGTAGAGCAGTGGATGAGCCAGAATCGGGATTCCGCCTGTGCGCAGGATCAGATCTACCGCCTGCGCCGGAGTCACTTTTTCTCTGGGGACAAAATAAGGACAATCCTCCCCAACGTAAGTTTTGAAAGCGTCCCACATTTCGGAGACATATCCGTGCTCAAAGAGATATCTGGCAAAGTGCGCGCGCGTCCAGACCGATTCGCCGAAGCGTTCCTGCATCTGCTTGGCGGAGATATCAATGCCGCCTTCCTCGCGGAGCTTGCGAATCATCTTTTGGTTGCGAAGAGCACGAGAGCTGCGGAAGCGGGAGAGCTCTTTGGAAAAAACGGCGCTGTTATAGTCAATATCAAGCCCGACGATATGGATATCCCGACCATGATACTCTGTAGAAAACTCAATACCTGCAATCAGCTCCACACCAAGCTTCGCGGCGGCAGCCGCTGCTTCATCGATGCCGGCGGTGGTGTCGTGATCCGTCAGCGCAAAGGCGCAGAGCCCCTGCTTTTTGGCGTAGCTGACTAGTTCGGAAGGGGTGCATGTGCCGTCAGAGCAGGACGAATGCACATGTAAATCAACTGTATTTTTCATAAAATTCCTCAATTCTGAAAATTTTTTGAAAAAGTGCTTGACTTTTTCTCGACATCAGTTTATTATACACAAGCATGGTTCCTTGGTCAAGCGGTTAAGACGCCGCCCTCTCACGGCGGAAACAGGGGT
>JAUNCG010000107.1 GCA_030526715.1 Eubacteriales bacterium | reverse complement strand
ATACAGATCATTGTGGAGTCTTACGCTTAAATAGCGCTCATTTTGCAGGAAAATGCCAGAAGTGCAGCGCTGCAAAGCGCATTCTTTCTTGACAAAGATAGCGGAAAAGCATAGAATGAACATTGTGATTTTAATGGGTAATTTGTAATAAGATGCAGGAGGAATGATACGATGGCAGTACCGTATAATCATAGAGCCATTGAGACAAAATGGCGTAAGGAATGGGAAGAACATCCGGTGAACGTACAGGATGGAACAAAGCCGAAGTACTATTGTCTGGATATGTTTCCGTATCCGTCCGGCAATGGACTTCATGTGGGACACTGGAGAGGTTATGTGATCTCAGATGTGTGGAGCCGTTACAAGATGCTTCAGGGATATTATCTGATCCATCCGATGGGATGGGATGCATTCGGACTCCCGGCAGAGAATTATGCGATCAAGACCGGTCAGCATCCGGCGATCTCTACCGCTTCCAATGTGGCGCGTATCAAGGAACAGATCAACGAGATTTCTGCCATCTATGATTGGGATAGAGAGGTAAATACTACAGATCCGAACTTCTACAAATGGACACAGTGGATCTTTGTGAAGATGTTCAAAGAGGGACTGGCTTACGAGAAGGAGTTCCCGATCAACTGGTGTCCGTCCTGTAAGACAGGTCTGGCAAATGAGGAGGTTGTCAATGGCGCTTGTGAGCGCTGCGGTACTCCGGTGACGAAGAAGAATCTGCGTCAGTGGATGCTGAAGATCACAAAATATGCGGATCGTCTGCTGAATGATCTGGATAAGCTCGACTGGCCGGAGAAGGTAAAGAAAATGCAGACCGACTGGATCGGCAAATCCTACGGTGCAGAGGTAGAGTTCCCGGTAGAGGGACGTGATGAGAAGATCACCGTATATACCACCAGACCGGATACTCTGTACGGAGCGACCTTCATGGTTCTGGCTCCGGAGCATAAGCTGGCAAAAGAGCTGGCAACCGATGAGACCAGAGAGGCCGTGGAGAAGTATATCTTTGATTCCTCTATGAAGTCTAATGTAGACCGTCTGCAGGATAAAGAAAAGACCGGCGTGTTCACAGGAACCTATGCGATCAACCCGCTGAGCGGCGCTAAGGTGCCGATCTGGCTGTCCGATTATGTACTGGCAGATTACGGTACAGGAGCGATCATGTGCGTACCGGCACATGACGACCGCGACTTTGAGTTTGCGACCAAATTTGATATTCCGATCATTCAGGTTATTGCGAAGGATGGTCAGGAGATCGAGAACATGACAGAGGCTTATACCGATGCGAACGGTATTGTGATCAATTCCGGCGAGTGGAACGGAAGAGAGTCTGCCGAGCTGAAGAAGGAAGCTCCTATGATCATTGAGGAGCGCGGTATCGGTCGTAAGACAGTGAATTACAAGCTGCGCGACTGGGTATTCTCCCGTCAGCGTTACTGGGGTGAGCCGATTCCGATCATCCATTGTCCGAATTGCGGCAATGTGCCGGTTCCGGAGGAGGAGCTGCCGCTTCGTCTGCCGGATGTAGAATCCTATGAGCCGACAGGTACCGGCGAATCACCGCTTGCCGCTATCGATGAGTGGGTGAACTGCAAGTGTCCGGTATGTGGTGCGGATTCCAAGCGTGAGACCAATACTATGCCGCAGTGGGCCGGCTCTTCATGGTACTTCCTGCGCTATGTAGATAATAAGAATGATAAGGAGCTGGTTTCCAAGGAGAAGGCAGATGCGCTGCTTCCGGTGGATATGTACATCGGCGGTGTAGAGCATGCGGTACTTCATCTGCTGTATTCCAGATTCTATACAAAGTTCCTCTATGATATCGGTGTGGTTGATTTTGACGAGCCTTTCAAGAAGCTCTTTAATCAGGGCATGATCACCGGTAAGAACGGTATCAAGATGAGTAAATCCAAGGGCAATGTAGTTTCCCCGGATGATCTGGTAAGAGACTATGGCTGTGATTCTCTGAGAATGTATGAGCTGTTCGTGGGACCGCCTGAGCTGGATGCAGAGTGGGATGACCGCGGTATCGACGGAGTATACCGTTTCCTGAACCGTTTCTGGAAGCTGGTAATGGAGAACAAGGATACGGATGTGGAGCCGACGAAGGAGATGATCAAGCTTCGTCACAACATGATCCATACCATCTCACAGCGCCTGAACAGCTTCAGTTTGAATACGGTAGTATCAGCGTTCATGGAGTTCAATAACAAGATGATCGAGATGGCAAAGAAGAGCGGTATTGATAAGGAGACACTGGAGACGGCTATCGTGCTTCTGGCTCCGTTCGCACCGCATCTGTCAGAGGAGCTGTGGCAGCAGCTCGGTCATACAGAGTCTGTATTCAAAAATACATGGCCCAAGGCAGATGCCGAGGCTATGAAGGATGATGAGATCGAGGTACCGGTTCAGATCAACGGTAAGACCCGTGCGGTCATCAGCATTCCGGTGGATATCAGCAAGGAAGATGCGATCGCCGCAGGTAAGGCTGCAATCGCTGACAAGCTGACAGGATCTATTGTGAAGGAAATCTATGTTCCGAAGAAGATCATCAACATCGTACAGAAATAATAACGATCGATTTTGATCAGGGCGGGCGGCATATGCTGCCCGCTTTTTGCAAAAAAAGATTCGGATAAGGAGAAAATATGCAGTCGAAAAATACCTTTGAACGGATTTATGATGTCGTGCGTCAGATACCGTGCGGACAGGTGGCTACTTATGGTCAGGTCGCCGAACTGGCAGGAAACAAACGAATGTCGCGGGTTGTAGGATATGCTCTGCATGTGAATCCGGATCCGGAGCACATTCCATGCTATCGTGTAGTGAACCGGTTCGGTGAAGTCTCACGGGCATTTGCGTTTGGCGGTGAAAATCGTCAGATAGAGCTTCTGGAGGCAGAGGGTGTAGAATTCATAGACGGAAAAGTAGATCTGAAAAAATATCAGTGGAAAAAGATCAGATTCTGAGACCATTGGATGAGATGTCGGAGGATGAGCAGATGAAGACAGAACATATCACGATCCGCGTGGCCGGTACGGAGGATGCGGAGGCTTTGCTGAAAATCTATGCGCGCTATGTGGAACAAACCGCGATTACCTTTGAGTATGAAGTGCCGACGGTTGAGGAATTTCGTTGCAGGATCGAGTGGACGCTTGAGAGATATCCTTATCTTATTGCAGAATCAGCAGCAGGTGATATTCTGGGGTATGCATATATGGGACCGCTGAAGGAGCGAGCAGCCTATGATTGGAGTGTTGAGACCAGTATTTATCTTAAAGCTTCACATACAGGAGCGGGAATCGGACGGATGCTCTATACGGCATTGGAGGAAGTTGCAAAAGCACAGCATATTTTAAACCTGAATGCGTGTATCGCGGATCCGGAAGTAGAGGATGAATATCTGACGAAGAACAGCATTCAGTATCATGAGCATCTGGGCTATCGCATGATTGGGCGATTCCATAATTGCGGATATAAGTTCGGACGCTGGTATCACATGGTGTGGATGGAGAAAATGATCGGAGAGCATACGGCAGAGGTGCTGCCGGTGATTCCGTTTCCGCAGCTAGATGCAAAGAAGCTGGCAAAAATTGGAATAAAGAAAGTCTGAAAAGGATGCTAATATTCTGTTGTGTTAAGGTCGGCATCTGACACTGATTATGACTACTAAACGAAAGCTATAAGAGCGGTGTAAGACGTTCCATATGGCTTCTTTTTAAATCTATAGAAGGGTGTACATATCGATTCAAGGTTATTTTAACATCGGAATGACCCAGTATCTCAGAGAGAGATTTGGGATCGAATCCCTTTTCAATACATCTTGTGGCAAAGGTATGACGAAGTGCGTGGAAGCTGTATGATAGCAGATTCAGTCGGTGCAGCCAGCGTTTATATTTAGAAGAAATTGCTCTAACAGCGCCTGCTCCTGCGCATCTAACACCATAGTCTCTTTCATTTAGAGGATGGGGAATTCTCGCTGACCTTAGTTAAAAATGACTGCTAACTGAACATAAAATTGCATAATCTGAGACTGCATATAGAATTAAAAAAAGTATTTTAATACAAAAAATCTACATATGCTGTATAATCTTGAGTTTCCGCAAACTGTAGATAAAAATTGAGTATAAGCGACCCAAGTG
>JAUNCG010000035.1 GCA_030526715.1 Eubacteriales bacterium | reverse complement strand
ACTTTTTTGAGATTTTTCTTAAAAATTATCTCAAAAGCATTAGAAAAATGCGCGAAATACGGTATTATTTTCGCGGGCATTTCTCATAAAAGATGATCCCGGAAACGGAATCTTTCAAAAAACATCAGCAAAAAGCTGATCAGCAGCAGCAGACACGATATCCAAATCACCCGATATCCATATCTGAGCGACAGATTGCCTCCGATCCCGGCACCGACCGCAAAAAAGAAAATAACTCCGAAATAATACAGTGTTTTTTTCATATCCTCCCGCCGATGATTGCGGAAATATGCGGAAAGCGCCGCCGTCCCGCTGCGCAGATTGCCGATGCACATGGTGCTGGCATAGGAATAACCGTTCACCTTCCGAAACGACTGCACCTGCATGGCACAGGCAAAGGATACCAATGCTGTCGCTACCATATTCAGTGATCCCGGCACGAAGCCCACCGCGAACAGGATCAAGATCTCCGCCAGCAGGATCCCCTGTCTCCAATGCAGCCGTCTGGCATTACGGTACCGTCCCTGTATCTTTTCTGCCACCCATACACCCAGCGCAAAGGAAAGGATGGGAAACAGGTAGCGCAGGATATGCTCCCACTGCCCGCTCATGAAATACTGACTCATCAGCACTACATTTCCTGTCTGAGCATTGGAAAACACCTCGTCCCGCACATTGTAGGTATATGCATCCTGCAATCCGCCGGACAATGCGAGAAACGCGGTATTCACAAACGCTTCCGACATCTGCAGATCGTCATGATATTCTATCAAACCTTCTCCTCCCATGAACCGCATGTTCTACAGTATTGCTTTCTCACTGCTGTAGATATGCTTTGCGCCCTTCCTCGTAGAGATTGTTGCCCTCGCTGTCAATGATGACCACCAGAGGCATATCCTCTACATAGAGACGACGCAGCGCCTCAGCGCCGAGATCCTCATATGCGATCAGCTCCGTCTCCTTGATGCATTTCGCCAGCAGTGCTCCGGCGCCGCCGATCGCTCCGAAATACACGCCGCTGTATTTTTTCATAGCCTCTACTACCTCCGGAAGACGGGCTCCTTTGCCGATCATGCCTCTGGCTCCCACGGACATCATAGTAGGCGCATAGGCGTCCATACGGCCGCTGGTCGTAGGACCTGCGGAGCCGATGACCTGCCCCGGCTTCGCAGGGGTAGGACCAACATAATAGATGGTGGCGTCTGTCGGATCAAATGGCAGCTGCTCCCCTCTCGCGAGAGCCTCGCACATCCTCTTATGACCCGCGTCACGCGAGGTATAGATGGTACCGGTGACCAACACCTGATCTCCCGCATGAAGAGATTTTGCCAGCTCCTCTGTTAATGGTAATGTAATCCTTCTTCTCTCCATGATCAAATCACCTCCGTCTTATGACGCGTCACATGGCAGTTAATATTCACTGCACAGGGCATCCCCGCAATATGGGTCGGCATCGTCTCAATATTCAGTCCGATGGCTGTGGTCTTCCCTCCAAAGCCTTGCGGACCGATGCCAAGCTCATTGATCTTTTCCAGCATCTCTTTCTCCAGATCGGCATAGAACGGATCCGAATGCTCTGAATCGATCGGACGCATCAACGCCTTTTTGGCTAACAGCGCACACTTGTCAAAGGTGCCTCCGATCCCGATGCCGACTACCATGGGCGGGCACGGATTCGGTCCTGCCGTCTCTACCGCTTCTATAATAAAATCCTTAATGCCCTGCAATCCGGCAGAAGGCTTGAACATCCGGATCATACTCATATTCTCGCTGCCGAAGCCCTTCGGTCCAACCGTCACCTTGATCTGCTCTCCCGGAACGATCTCCGTGTAGAGCATAGCCGGGGTATTATCTCCCGTATTGCCGCGGCGTACCGGATCCCTGACTACGGATTTGCGAAGATAACCGTTCGTATACCCTCTGCGGACACCCTCATCGACCGCTTCTCTCAGATCACCGCCTATGATATGTACGTCCTGTCCGATCTCCAGAAATACGCACGCCATTCCCGTATCCTGACAGATCGGCACACATTCTCTGTCTGCAATCTCAAAATTTTCAATCATATCATCCAGAACACCCTGCGCAAGCCTACCGTCCTCGCAGGCACGGCACTGACGGATCGCCCCCTGCACATCCTCCGGAAGATGTTCATTTGCCTCAATACAGAGTCTCTCAATCACCTCTGTAATCTGGGCTGTCTTAATCTCTCGCATTGTATCACACTCCTATGTCATCAGCGTTGATGTCGCGCATACTTCGGAAGAAGCAGCGGAGACACATCATCGGACATTATATTAGCATTTTTGAGTTCCTCTGCATAGTCCTGAATATGTTTTAATGACAAAACTCCCAGAGAGATCTCCTTCGCCTTTGCCGCCGCAGCCTTCCCCGCATCACGGCCAAACACGATGATATCCAGCAGCGAATTCCCCATAAGACGATTGCGTCCGTGGATACCGCCCACCGCTTCGCCTGCTACCAGCAGATTGGAGATCGCCTTCGTAAATCCGTCTCCACCGATCTCGAGACCGCCGTTCTGATAGTGCAGTGTCGGATAGATCAGGATCGGAAGCTTTCTCATATCGATTCCGTAATTCATGTACATACGCAGCATCGCAGGAATTCTCTTCTCGATCGTCCCTTCCCCGCCGATACGTTCGATCATAGGCGTATCCAGCCATACGCCCGTGCCAAGCGGCGTTGCCACACCCTTTCCTCTTGCAGTACATTCCCGAATAATGGACGCTGCGGAAACATCTCGCGTCTCTAACGGATGCATAAACGCTTCACCATCCACATTGACCAGCATAGCTCCCAGAGAACGCACCTTCTCCGTCACCAGTGCTCCGAAAATCTGCGACGGATACGCCACGCCGGTCGGATGATACTGGATCGTATCCTGATACAGCAGCGGTGCTCCGGCGCGATATCCCAGAACCAGTCCGTCTGCAGTTGCGCCATAGTGATTGGAGGTTGCAAAGCCCTGATAATGCATGCGACCCGCACCGCCGGTAGCGATCACCACGGTTTTCGCACGCGCAACCAGATAATCCCCCGTCTCCATATTCAGCAGAACCGCACCGGCGACCTGATGCTTCTCATCCTTGAGCAGCTCCACGGCAGAGGTGAATTCGACCACAGGGATCCTGCGATTCAGCACCTCATCCCGCAGAGTACGCATGATCTCCGCTCCGGAATAATCCTTACAGGCATGCATTCTCTTTCTGGAGGTACCGCCGCCATGGGTCGTAACCATCCTGCCGTTTGCATCCTTATCAAACATTACGCCGAGGTCGTTCAGCCACTGAATCGCCTCCGGCGCTTCCATGACCAGCTTTTTCAAAAGCTCCGGTCTTGCCGCGAAATGACCGCCGCCGAAAGCATCCAGATAATGCTGTGCGGGAGAATCGTTCTCCTTATCCGCCGCCTGAATACCGCCTTCCGCCATCATGGTATTCGCATCTCCGATGCGGAGCTTGGTGACGATCATCACATCCGCTCCCGCCTCGTGCGCTTCGATCGCCGCGGAAGCTCCTGCTCCTCCGCCGCCGATGACCAGCACATCTACATCATAATCTATTTTTTCCAAATCTAATTCCGTATGGAGCAGACGACTGTTGGAATGCAGCAGATGCGTCAGCTCCGCCGGAGCCTTCTCTCCCTTATTCGGCCCGATCTTAATCTCCTCAAAAGCCTCCGTCCGATAATCCGGGTGAAAAGCCCTCAGGAGCTCCTCCTTCTCCCGGGCAGTCATCCTTTCGGGCTCCATACCCATACGCGCGTCTCTGGTGGCCTCCACCCTCTTCACGGATTCCATCATTTCCGGTGTAAACATGGCTCTTCCTCCCTATTTCTCGATCTCTCTGTGATTGTAAAGCTCCTGCATCTCCGTGATGGATTTCCCCATGATCTGCTCAATCAGCCCGTCGTAAGCGCCCGCATGGATCTCCTCCACGCGCTTATGAAGATGCTCGCTCTTCGGCGCGAGATATTTTCCGGTCAGGCGTCTCGCCAGCACGCCCACCATTGGATGAGAGATTTCTGCCGGACAGCGCACGGAACAGCAGCCACAGGAAACGCAGTCAAAGGACGCTTCGGCGCATTTCTCAAACTCACCGCGCTGCGCGTAGGCAATATACTGCATGACATTCAGATCCTGCGTACACGCCTTCGTACAGGCGTTGCATCCGATGCAGCTGTAGATCTCCGGATAAAGCTCCATCATGATACGCTGCTCGGGTCGAATCTCGTTGATCTCATAGGTTCTCTTATCTGTCGGAAAGAACGGAATGCTTGCCACATACATTCCCTCCTGCACCTGTGTCTGACAGGCTAGACAGGTCCTCAGCTCATTCTTCCCCTTGATACGGTACATGGTCGCGCACGCGCCGCAGAAGCCATGGCGACAGCCACACCCCCGCGTCAGCGTATATCCGGCATATTCCATGGCTGTCATGATCGTCAGATCTGCCGGAACGCTGTACCTTTTACCGAAAAAATAAACGTTCACCATCTTTTCCATCCTTTGCTCCTCCTGCATCTAGTATTCGTCCGGCAGCTGATCCACCTCATCCATGCGAAACACCGGTCCGTCCTTACATACATACTTCGAACCGATATTACACCTTCCGCATTTTCCGATACCGCACTTCATGCGCAGCTCCAGAGTGGTATACACCTGTTCTTTTACAAAGCCAAGCTCCTCTAGCCCCTGCAGCACAAATTTGATCATGATTGGCGGACCACACACCAGCGCGACCTTATCCGTTGTAAAACCAAGCTCCTTTAAATAAGCAGGAACAAATCCAACATGTCCGTCCCAGCCCTCCTGCTCTCGATCGATGGTCAGATAGACGTTCACGCCCTCTGCCTTCATCCAGACCTCCCGGATCTCCTTTAGCTGTACGAGATCCTCTGCGGATCTCGAGCCGTAGAGAATGTCCACCGTACCGTAATCCTCGCGGTGATCCAGCACATAGTTGATCACGGAACGAAGCGGCGCCAGACCGATGCCACCTGCGATGAACAGCAGATTTTGTCCCTTCAGTCTATCCTCTACAGGGAAATGATTGCCATAGGGTCCGCGCACCGTGATCTCATCCCCCGCCTGAAGATCGTGCAGATAGGAGGTCAGCTCACCACATTTTTTGATGCTGAACTCCTGATACTCCTGATTTGTCGGTGAGGATGTAATCGAAAACATCCCCTCGCTGATTCCCGGCACACAGAGCATGGCACACTGTCCGGGCATATGTTCGAAAAGCTTCCCTCCCTCCGGCGCATTCACGCGGAAGGTCTTGACATCCGGAGTCTCCTCCCGGATATCCGTGATCACCCCTACCTTCGGGATCAGGGTATCCGGCATATAATTCTTATGACAGGTACATTCACCCATTCCTTTCGCCTCCCTCCGGTGCAAAGGCTTTGATCACCTTCACGATATTCAACCCCTCCGGACATTTCTCCACACATCGGCCGCAGCCTACGCAGGAATACATGCCCTCATTGTTTTCCGGGAAATAGACCAGCTTATGCATGAATCTCTGACGAAATCTCTGCATCTGGCTCGTGCGATTATTTCCGTGAGCCATCATGGTAAAATCAGAATACATACACGAATCCCAGCAGCGATATCTCTGCACCCCATGCCCGGTATCATAATCCTTGATATCATAGCACTGACAGGTCGGGCAGACAAAGGTACAGGTACCGCAGGCCAGACATGGATGATACAGCATTTCCCAGACAGGGGAATGGAACTTCACATCCGTCGCATCCCTCCCCCAGCCCTCCAGAGACAAGCCCGTATAGGGAAGCTGCTCTGTGATCCTGCGGATTGCCTCCTTCTCTACATTCAGCGCCGCTTCATCCGCCGCGTCCGCACCCTCCAGAAGCGCACCGACCGTCTCCGTCAGAGCTATTCCTTTCTCCGTCAGTTCCTTCCAATATAACATATCGCCGACCATCCATACCGTCACATCGGCACAGGCTTCGGCGCAGTCCGTGCCGAACACCTGACAAAAGCAGGACTCCTCCGGCTCATGACAGGCCAGCGCTACGATCGTCCCATGCGATCTTCTGGCAGCATAGAAGGTATCTACCGGCTCTGCCAGAAATACACGGTCGAGCACCTCCACGCCCCGGACGTCACAGGCTCTCATACCAAACACCGTAAACGGACGTTCTCTTAAAGCCTCCGGTTCAATGGTAAGCCTTTGTCCTTTGCGTAAGCAAGTATAGAGATTCTCACTCTGCGGGAAAAATGCATCCTTTCCGGATTTTGCTGTCTTTAACGTATGCAGATCCACCGAGGCCTCTTCCGTCCACAGACCGAAATTCGTCTGTCCCGCACTGCGTATAGGAGTGATCAGATCCTGTGTCCCGGAAATCGTGCGGAATAATGCATTCATGTTTTCTATCTTCATCTTATACATACATTATCCCCTCTCTGCCGTCTGTCCCGGCTTCCTATCATCAAGCGCATAGCTTACCAGCGGGCCACGCACATCGATATCCTCTCCCGCCTGAAATTCTCCGTAAAATGCATTGATGTCCTTTATAAATTTTCTGTTAAACAGATGCAGCGGGATTCCCTGCGGACATACTCGGCTGCATTCGCCACAGTCCGTACATCTTCCGGCCACATGAAATGCACGGATAATATGGAACATCTTCTCCTCGAAGGAATCCACGTTCGCCTTCTGCGCGCTGTCAAACCTCGTACTGTCAAACACACACTTCCGACAGCTGCATGCCGGACAGACATTGCGGCAGGCATTGCAGCGGATACATTTGCTCAATTCTTTTTGGAAATACGCGAATCTCTTGTCAGGACTCATCGCCTCGATCTGCTCCACCTGCGCGAACCGATCAGCATCCTTCGTCTCTTTGGATTCACCGATCAGCTCATCATAGATCCGGTGCTCCTTTCCCTTGCAGACATGGCAGCGCTCCAGCATGGCATCCGCGTATGCACAGCTCTTTTCTCCGTAGATCGTCTCGAATTGCAGGATTCCGGAAGCTACATCCGCTTCACTCCCCCGGATCCTGCGGATCCCCTTGATACCAAACGCGTGGATCTTTTCGATATCCAGCTTGCCCTTACAAGCAACGCCGATGATATATGCCTTATTGCGATCTACATGATGCTCCGTCAGGAGCTGGTTAAAGCTGTAGGTATCGCACGGCTTCAGACACACCAGCGTCCTGCCCTCCAGCTTCGATGCCTCAATCATCATTTTGCTCAGATTCGCTCCACAGAATCCGTCATAAATAAATTCCGTCAGACTCTCCGGTGTCTCAAAATAGGCTGCTTCCGGATTGTAAGGCAGGTCTCCCGCTTTCCAGCCAAGCACTCTGTCCACCGTGCCGTCCATCAGCAACGCTTTTACACGGTCTCTCAGTTCCTGCATCTTAGATCCTCCAATCTCACATTTTTCCCGAGGGAATATATCTTTTCTGCAAACTCATTCATCGTCCTTGAAAACTTCGCACCCTCCGCGGCAGACACCCATTCCACCCGGGTCCGTCCCTGCTCTACGCCGATGAACTCCAGCATAGAAAACAGTAGCGTCATTCTCCTTCTCGCATAATAATTGCCGGAAGTATAGTGGCAATCGCCCGGATGACATCCGCAGAGGATGACCCCGTCCGCACCCTTTTCAAACGCTCTTAAAATAAACATCGGATTCACGCGGCAGGAACATGGAACACGGATGATCTTGACATCCGCCGGATACGTCAGCCGGCTGCTTCCTGCCAGATCCGCTCCGGCATAGCTGCACCAGTTACAGCAGAAGGCCACGATCCTTGGCTTAAATATCTCTTTTGCTTCTATCGACATATCGCATCTACCTCCGAGATCATCTGTCTGTTGGAAAAGCCCTGAAGATCCATCGCTCCGGACGGACAGGTCACCGTACAGGCACCGCAGCCCTGACAGAGCGCATTGTTCACAGCTGCGATTCTGCGCGTCTCGCGGATACCATGGTCATTCACCTGCTTCTCCTCATAAGAAATTGCACCGTACGGACATACATTCGCACACTGCGAGCAGCCGTTGCATAAAAGCTCGTCAGCTTTTGCCGTACACGGATTCGTCGTCAGCTTCTCCTTCGCCAGCAGTCCGATCACCTTGACCGCCGCCGCGCCTGCCTGTGCTACAGTCTCCGGAATGTCCTTCGATCCCTGACAGACCCCGGAGAGAAAAATACCCGCAGTGGGAGATTCTACCGGACGAAGCTTCGCATGCGCCTCGGTCAGAAAATTGTTCGTATCAATGCTTGCAGTCAGCATCGTCGCAATACGCCGCGCATCCGGATTCGGTTCAATGGCTGCTGCCAGAACCACCATGTCGGCCTCCATCCTGATCTGGCGATTATCCAGCAAATCCGAGGCCTGCACCAGCAGCGTACCATCCGGCTGCAAAAACACCTTCCCGACCTGCCCCTTGATATAATTCACGCCGTAATCCTCCACGGCACGGCGGTAAAACTCGTCGAAATTCTTACCCGGCGTACGGACATCAATGTAAAATACTGTCACATTCGTATCCGGATACTTATCTCTGATCAGCATCGCATGCTTCGCGGTATACATGCAGCAGATCTTCGAACAATAGCTCTTTCCTCTGGCATCAGAGCAGCGGCTGCCGACACACTGCACAAACACAATATTTTTCGGCGCCCTGCCGTCCGACAATCGCTCCAGATGACCTCCGGTCGGCCCGGCAGCATTCATTATGCGCTCAAGCTCCAGAGAGGTAATGACGTCCTTGCTCTGGCTGTAAGCGTATTCATCATACTTATCCAGACCGATCATATCAAATCCAGTCGCTGCCACGATCGCTCCGTAGTTCTGTGTGATGATCTCATCCTGCTGATCGTAGTCTACGGCTCCTGCCTGACATACCTTAGCGCAAACACCGCATTTTCCGGTCTTGAATTTCGTGCAGTGCTCACGGTCGATGACCGGAACATTCGGAATTGCCTGTGCAAACGGAATATAGATCGCGCTACGATTTCCCAGTCCCCGGTTGAATTCACTCGGATTTTTCTTTGACGGACATTTCTCGGAGCAGACGCCGCAGCCGGTACATTTCTCCATATCTACGCTGCGGGCCTTTTTACGGATATCCACCGTAAAATCTCCGACAAATCCCGCTACCTTCTCAATCTCACTATACGTATAGATCGTGATATTTTCATGTGATGCGGCCTCCACCATCTTCGGTGTAAGAATACATGCGGAGCAGTCCAGCGTCGGGAAGGTCTTGTCCAACTGCGACATCCTCCCACCGATGCTCGGCGTCTTCTCCACGATATCCACCTTATATCCCGCATCCGCGATATCCAGCGCGGTCTGTATACCCGCGATGCCGCCGCCGATCACCAGCGCCCGCTTCGTCACACGGCTCTCCCCCGGCTTTAACGGCGTATTCAGATGCACCTTCGCGATCGCCGCCCGTGCAAGGATCACCGCTTTCTCCGTCGCCTCCTGCATATCCTTGTGGATCCACGAACAATGCTCACGGATATTGGCGATCTCCACCATATACGGGTTCAGACCCGCCTTCTCTGCCGCCTTACGAAACGTGGTCTCATGCATACGCGGAGAACACGAACAGACTACCACTCCCGTAAGTCCCTTTTCGCGAATGGCTGCGATGATCTTCGACTGCCCGGCCTCCGAACACATATACTGGTAATCCTCCGCATGGACGACACCCGTCTCCTTTGCCGCCATCTCTGCTACTTTTTTCACATCAACCGTACCGGCAATGTTCGTGCCGCAGTGACATACAAAAACTCCGATTCTCTGCATCTGCCTCACCTCCTGTATCTTCTGAACGCGCTTACGAGAAGCTGCTGCGGCATCTCATCATCCAGCAGCTGCGGTATCTCATCTGCGCTCAAATAAGAATTGCCCCGTTGGCGGATGACCAGCTGTCTCGCCGCATCGATCAGCTTGCCCGGCTTCACATCCCTCGGACAGCGCTCCACACATGCAAAACAGGAAAGGCATTTTCCAAGAGACACGGAGGCAGCCAGCGCCTCGATCTCCCCGCTCTGAACATAGGAGACGAACTGATGAGGCTTGATATCCATCTCGTCAAAGGCAGGGCAGACGGCGGAACATTTTCCGCATTTCATGCATTTCAGAGGATGAACTCCGCTGATCTCCCGGATCAGCTCCGCCTGATTTTTCGCTGCATTCATGGTCATTCCACCTCCCCTTTCACACCAAGCGCCTCTGCAAGCAGCTCCGTAAAATAGACGATCGGCAGCGCCTGTTTTTTATTTCTGCGAAGATTATACATACACAGGGGACAGGCCGTGATCATCATGTCCGCTCCAAAGCCTGTCGCGCTCTCTGTAATATTCTCACACATCCGCTGCGCCATTTCCTTTTCCTTCAAAGAAATATATCCCCCACAGCATTCATTGCGGTATGGGTAGATCACGGGCTCTGCGCCAAGCGCCCGGATAAAGTCCTCCATGATCGTCGGATTCTCCGGATCGTCAAACTGCATCACACTGCCCGGTCGCAATAACAGGCAGCCGTAATATGCCCCGATCCTTCTCCCGGTCAGTGGCGTCTTTACCTTATCACGGAGCACATCAAATCCTATGCGATCCCGCAGAACCTCCAGAAAATGAAGCACCCTTGTTTCACCATGATACGGCTCCTCCGTCTTCAGATAATTGTTGGCACGGACGCAGTTATCTCCTGCCTGCTGCATATCATCATTTACACGCTTGAGCACATGATGACACGCTGAACAGACCGTGATCAGATCCTGCTCCTTTTTCTTCGCATCCTGCAGCGCCCGTATAGAGGACAGCTTCGTTGCGATCTCGTCAGTCCCCAGCGGATATACGCCGCCGCAGCACTGCCAGTCCTCGATCTCCTCCAGCTCAAATCCCAGAGCCTCGGCAGACACCCGCGCAAACGCATCCAGAGCCTTCGCTTTGTTCTTCAGGGTACACCCCGGATAATAACTGTATTTCATCTTCTTCCCTCATTTTGTTAATGTTTTAACATTTCCTGCAAAAAAATAAAACATAACGATTGGTTCACTATGATCACTCAGACAATGCGAACATTGCCCGAGTTAATTGCCAATGTATGTTCTGCGGATTCAGTATATCACACTGATAATAATTTAACAAGAAGAAAATATCAGACCAGACAAATTCCCAGATTATCTCACGAAATGCTTATCCGCTTTTGGACTTGGATATACGATTGGATATCATCACGCAAAAAAATAACCGCTAAGCGGTTATTTTCTAGCTAATTATTTTGGGAGCTAACCGTCTATCGGTAGCACATTACTCAGTCTCTTATATTTATGAATTATAATGTCAGCTGAGAAATCACTGTCTTCAGTGCATCCGCACTCTTCTTCATCTGCGCGATCTCATTATCGGTCATATGCATCGGTATCTTGCCCTGCACGCCGTTCGGTCCAACCAATGTCAGGGTGCTCAGGCATACGTCCTCGATACCGTACTCACCGTGCAGCATAGTCGATACCGTCACTACGGAATCAGAAGCAGCGATCAGAAGCTCCACGAGCTTACATACTGTCACAGATACCGCATAGAAGGTAGCTCCCTTCTTCGAGATGATCTCTCCGCCGGACTTGTGAACGTACTCCAGCATTTTATCCTTGTCGAGCTCATCTACCGCCTTGCCGAACTTCTTCGCAAGCTCATAGTACTCTTCCATTCTCGCACCGGAAATATCTGCGCCTGACCACGGAATGAATGCCGTGTCTCCATGCTCGCCGAACACATATGCGTGGATATTGTTCTGTGATACACCAAAAAGCTGTGACAACCCACAGCGAAGTCTTGCCGTATCCAGCATAGTACCGGAGCCTAAGATCTGATTCTCCGGAAGTCCGGAAATTCTGGTAAATACATAAGTCATAATGTCTACCGGATTGCTCACGATAATGTATTTCGCATTCGGCGCTTCCTTCACGATCTGCGGAGTAATGCTCTTAAGAATATTCACATTGGTCTGTGCCAGCTCAATTCTGGTCTGACCCGGCTTGCGCGCGATACCGGATGTAATGATGACGATATCAGAATCCTTGGCATCTGCATAATCCCCTGCAATCATGGAAATCGGCGTTCTGAAGCTGGTTCCCTGAATAATATCAAGTACCTCTCCCTCTGCCTTCTCCTTGTTGATATCGATCAGAACGATCTCAGATGCAAAATCTGTGTTGGAGAGCGTAAACGCGATCGTTGCTCCGACACTGCCTGCTCCAATAATAGTAATCTTTCTGCTCATAAGTGCTCCTTTCTTCTGCCTGTCTCGTCAGTACTTCAAATCTTCAGAGTCGCTTGTGTTTATGTCTATGATTATACCATTATGTGAAAGAATTAACAACCATTTATGTCAACTTATCAATGGCGAGCCCACAGCTCAAGGTATGATATCCCGAATACAGCTCGTTAGCCATCTGTCAGATGCTTGTTTTTTTTTGTAAATAGGTGTACCCTTGATTCCATCCATGTAGCCGCAACAATATGCAATAAGCATCGCCCATTCCAATCCATCACGTGTAGCAGCCTGATCCCGTCTTGATGCAATCGCAACGTAAAAATACAGGCTTTTCTTCATCACATACCAGCATCAGAGGCTGAAGCGGATTCGTACCGGTATAAAATCCTGTACCAAAATCACACTTGTTACGACTGATCAGCGCAGTCACACTCACAATACCATTCTGCAATGCATGATACAAAATAGTAGCCCATTCTGCTGCCCGCCCTATACGCTCAACCAGATATGACACTATATTAATTCCCTTTTCTTCACAAAATCTGTATAACGTTCTCTGTGCCATAATATTCGGGACAGATCTACCGTTTTCCCAACGATTGACCGTTATAGACGTAGTCCCAAGCAGCTGTGCAAGCTCCTGCTGAAATAAATCTACGCTTGCTCTGACATTAATAAGTTCACGCATATTCTTTTCCTTAGCAATCCAGCATATTTACCTGAGAAGACGGATGCAGAAATATATTATTTTTGCAAAAGCAAGATACATTTCGTTGCATGTCTTTACATTTTAATAATTTGATAATAATTATGTATCGTCATTTCTTTATTTTTGCCACTACAAATCGTATTACTCCCGGATAATATTGTAAAGCTAATCTCAAATAATTTCGACTCTTTTTAGGTGTCTGTTTTCGTACTACCTGCCAACTTTTTAACAGATCCTTCATCAAATGTGCCGACAATACCGGTGTTTTACATCTTACCTCCGGATGCTTTTTTAAAAACAGTTTTTCTGCCAAAAATCGTTTTTCATGATTTCGACTAATTGAATCCTCTCCCACTCGATAATCAACAAGTCCCTCACTCATGCAATATACATGATATGATTTTAGTACGCGATACAACCACTCAAAATCCTGCAGACGCGGCATTTTTTCGTCAAACATTTCCTGTTCAAATATTTCTTTTCGCGCTACAATCGTCTGTGTTCCTACACCAAAGAAATCATCCTGTATGGATACATTTCCTTCTCTAATATATTTGGGTGTCAATCTAATTGTATCATCTTCATGGATATGGATCAACTTGCAGATTACAAGATCAACTTTATTTTTCTCAAGAGTGTCTATCTGCTTTTCAAGTTTTTCTTTATGCCATACATCATCGCTATCATGGAAAGCAATATATTTTCCTTCTGCAAGTGCAATCCCATGATTTCTGGCGGCACAAGCTCCAGCATTTTCCTGATATACATATCGTAACCTTGGATCACTGATGGATTTGGCAATTGTCCGTGTATTATCTGTAGATCCGTCATCGACCAGAATACATTCCAGATTCTGATAACTCTGATTAAGTACACTATGAATTGATTTTTCCAACACCTCTGCTCGGTTATAGCTTGGTATAATCACTGATACTTTTTTTTCCATATTTCCCTTGTATGATAATTCCATATAAGTAATTACCACTTTTCCTTTCTTTCCAATACTTTTAGATATCGTGGTTTAATACATTCAGATACTGTGGACTTTTGATTTTTCCCTGTAGCTTTGACTACTCGAAGGAGTGTATTGCCATCACCTTTATCTGAATTGTTTAATTGCCAAACTAAACCATTTCGCTTCTGCTATTTTTTCAGATGGCGAAATACTCATGGAGCCGTTCAAATTTACAAATGACGGTGATGGTTTCAGTCTGCTGGTTTCTAACCTTGAATCTCTCTCAGATGACAAGGACAGCTTCAGCATCGGTCTTGAATCAACGGCACATTATGGCAACAACCTCGTACGATACCTTGTTGCCAGTTACTATAAGGTGTGTGTACTCAACCCTATTTCCACTTCCAGTATGCGTAAGAACAACATTCGCAAAACGAAAACGGATAAGGTCGACACATACATCATTGCTAAAACTTTGATGATGCAGGATTCACTTCGCTTCGTATCCTTTTACAATCTCGATCTGATGGATCTGAAATCCTTAGGTCGTTTCCGCCAGAAGACAATTCAGCAGCGTACCCGGTTAAAAATACAGCTGATTTCTTATGTTGACGAAGTGTTCCCGGAACTCCAGTATTTCTTCAAGTCCGGTATGCATCAGAAATCTGTCTATGCGCTTCTGAAAGAAGCTCCGACACCGAATGCTATCGCTTCCATGCTCATGACTCATCTTGCAAACCTGCTCGCAAAGTCTTCCCACGGACATTTTACAAAGGAACAGGCGAAGGAATTAAGAGTTCTTACACAGAAGTCTGTCGGTGCCAGTGACAGTGCTCTATCTATTCAGATAACCCATACCATTTCACAGATTGAGTTATTGGATAGCCAATTAGATCAGATCTAAGCTGAGATGACGGACATTTCCATACAAAGCGTACACGAATGTCTAAAAGAGGCTCTCGTGTGCTCCGCTATGTACTGGTCAATGCAGCTCATAATGTTGTAAAGAATAACTCCACCTTCAAGGCCTACTATGATGCCAAGATGGCGGAAGGCCGGACTCACTATAATGCCTTGGGGCATTGTGCAGGCAAGCTTGTCAGAGTCATCTGGAAGATGATGACTGACAATATAGAATTTAACTTCGAATAAGGAGTCTGCGATACCTATATCGATAGATTTTGAAAAAGCGTCTTAAGGGAGCTCTATTAAAGTTACCCTTTTTTACCATTGATATGAAAAAGTAATTTCTGGCTAATTCATGCTTGACTTTTCATAGCTGGTCTCTTATAGAGTATAATATCAAATCGTTGGGTTTTGATTTTCATTTTTTGCAGTTTGATTTTATTAAATTGTAAATTCATATAAATCAAGATCCACCCCGCCGAGACGATGTTTAAAGTCTTCATCACCTCTGGTAAAATCAATTTCTTCTATGTTGTCATCTTCATAGCATTTCAAAATAAAATCATACACACCCCTAAATACAGGTGAGTAGAACTTATAGGTTTCATCAAAACACGTCTGAAGAAGACGAATACAATTCTTTTCTCTTACGCCATACTGATATCCTGCCAGCTTTCCGTTCATTCGAACCAATACTACCACGGAATTATCATTATCCGCCATACTCATAGCAATGATATTATTGTGCAGGTCTCTGTATTTTCGATAACTTTTTCTAACATAGGAGGAAAGAATCTGCATGATACCTTCGTGTTTCGTGTTCTTTATCAGAATTCGTTTTACATGTATATTCACCATTTCACTGAGGAGCTCGTTGTCTTTAATTGGTCCCAGAATCTCAATCTGATAATCCAGCCCGTCCCTTTCGATGCGATTTAATGCTTTTCTTAAATTTGCTCTGGTTTTTCTTGACAAAGATGCCTGATATTCCTCAACACTGTTTTGCATTTTCACGGAAACTCCCACGGTACAGATGTCGTATGGAATATTCTTTCCGGACAGATAAGCTGCAAGCTCAGAATCTGATCTCACACTGTTCAAGCAAAACTTCTTCCCCCTAAAGTCTTCTTTGAGTTTATCGCAAATAGCATCGAATACATTTCCACGAAACGATGTATATATGGCATTCATGTAGTCAGAATAACTTCCCTGCCCCATCAGATATATGCCTTTAGGGCTGCCAAACCATTTCGTTTTTGTCGAAAATTTGTATTCAATAATCGGCAAAATCATCAGCGGTGTTCCATTATCATATGCTATATAAATATAACATCTGCTGTACAAATTATGCAGTTTCCAGCCATTCCACTCTCTTATAAGCAGACAGTGCCATGCAAAGGTCTGAAATGTCGTCATCTCTTCTCCCTGTTCCAACAATGCCCACGCCTCCTTTAACGGGGTTAGATCTTCCAAGGTCTTTATTTCATATCTATTAATTTCCACTTTTATTTTCACCTCTTATTATTTCATTGATTACTATCCAGCAATTGTTTGGCTGTCTGATCCTCTGTCATAGAGGCTGCCAGCAAATATCCTTTTTGAATCATATTTTGACGCTGTTCCTCGTCCATTTTATAAATGTACATCAAAGTATTCACCGCTGCGTCCACAGATCCTGGCTGTGCCAAAAATCCATTTTCTCCATCCCGAATCAATCCATCAAATCCTTCACCGATGCTTGCCACGGTAATACACCCCTGCGCAAGTGCCTCCAGATATACAAGACCATAGGTTTCCGGACTGCTGAGCATGATAAATACATCATGTTTATACATCTGCTCCACTGTCTCTTCTCTGGTTAATTTCCCTTTAAAAAGAATTCTTGGCGAGTCCTCAGCAATCTTCTGAAGCCTTTCGCGCTCTTCCCCATCCCCTATGATTGTAAGCTCACATTCGAAGGGCAGACATTTGACTGCTTCAATTAAAACATCTACATTCTTCAGCGGTATCAGCTGTCCGGCATACAAGATTTTTATAAAATTTGATTTTTTTTCCAATTTTTTTTGCAACCGATCTTCTGACGCAAGAAGTGAGCGATCAATTCCCGAATAAACCGGAACCATGGTGCGATCCTCTATCATTCGAAGACTTTCATAAATCCGTCGATTTCTGTACCCCCAGTAATCCAGTCTTTGATACCATCTTCTGACACGCCTACCATAGTGCTTATAGGCAATCGCAATATCCATATTATGAAAATCACCAAATACCGGAACATTATCAGCCAGAATCTCGGTCATTCCCGTAAATACATGCGGAAAATGAATAAATACTTTATCAGCTTTCCATCCAAGAGCTTTTTTCAGTCTTCGAAGTTGTCTGTTCATGTATACAGTCTGAAAACGATGTGTATAATTCAAATATGGAAGAAGCTCCTGTGTCCGAAACAAATGCACAGGAATCCCTTCATATACGTAATCAGCTTCTGTCGGCAGAATATCACGAAATTTGTTTTCTTTGATACACGGTAGTCTGGATATACTCAAAAAAACTACCTGTACCGTATGCCCCATTTCCCGAAGCGCTTTGGCAAAATAATGAACCACCATCGTATTGGGTCTGGTTCGAAGCTCCGCCGGAGCCGGATAGTATGTGGTATACAGCATAATATTCAATTTCTTTTCCTCCAGATAAAACAATGTTATTCCCTTAAACTAAATTGTTTTTGCGAAGCAACAATTTTATTACTGCTATTCTGTCCTCGCGATTCAATACCACAAGAAGGTGAATCAACGCGCCAATAGTAGCCAGTGCAATACCTGAACCAATCAGTCCAAGCCAGCTGGAGGGCATATATACATGTGCCAATCCAAAGAATACCGCCACCATAATTCCACAGGATATCAGATTCTTCAATATCTCAGGATAGAAAGACCACCATGAAATATCCAGTACATGAGCCATATACAGTGGATTACTTACAAAATTGATAATTACAGAAACTGCAACGGTTGTCCATACAATCCCAGCAATTCCGATGTTCGTAAAGTTCAGCAGAAGATACATTGCAAGAACATTAAAAATCCCGCATACAAAAGTCATGATTGTTGGAAATCTGTTTTTTGTAGTCAGTACATAAATATAATACAATGGGAATATCGGTCCTCTTGGAATGGTCGCCAGATTATCAATTACTGTAAGCATATAGATCAGCATAATGTCTTCTTTCGGAATCCATAGCTTATAAAATGCTACGCCAAGGGTTGTAAATCCGGCAAAAATAATATTTGAGATCAAACCGGATACTTTCATGGACAACTTCAGCTGCTCCATCAATTTTTTCTTATCCCCTTTTGCATAGCTCTTTAGTAAAAGTGGTTCAAACGCCTGCCCTATCAATGCATAGAAACTAGAAAAAAAAGCATGAAATGTCTTGGATACTGCAAGCTGACCCATCTGCAAGGGAGTCAACATCAAATCACATATCAGCAAATCCAGTCCATCATTCATAATACCGCCTAAAGAATTAAAAGCAGTCCATACACCATCCAGAACCAATCTCTGAATGGCTCTCCATGAAAAATATTTTTTTAGCACTTGTAGTTCCGAGGCATAATGCTTCCATATCCATATTGCTCCTCCGGCCATAATTAAAGACACGACGGCAAGACCAATTCCCACATAAAATACATGCGGAACAAATAATGTAAAACATAGAATCAGCACTATCGCCTCACATAGATATGCAAATGTCTTAAATCCACCAGCCATATCCAGTTTGTTCTTAATATGTCCGGCTGACTGAAATGCAACAGTTGTAGTGGTAATCCAGAAATTTACAAATACAAAAAAGAATAATAACCGTACATCTGGCACCAGCTTCGTTGAAATCCGCACCACCCTATCTAAAAAGAATACCACTAACATTGCCAAAGCAAATAAGGTAGTACTCAGTATCAGATTGCCATAAACTGTAGAAGAAAAATAAATATTAGCTTGTTTTTTATTATTCTGATGAAATTCGATTACTATATGTCTTGCAGCAAAAGCATTTAAAGTGGTGGTGATGATTAATGCATACGCTTCAAAGCTTTTGGCAAGGGATACAAATCCGTAAGCCTCTGTTCCTACAGTATTAGATATTACCGGCACTAAAAACATTGTTATGCATCCGTTTAACAGCACTGCCCCTACAGAGATCAGAATCGTTCTCAGTAATTTTCTATATATTTTTGCATTTGTATGTTCAATAGACATCCATTTCCCCCTACCTCATGATCAAAAAGCATTGGTTCCGTACCGAGTCTTTCGGTTCTGCCATTTACAGGCAACACCAAGACAAATAAACAGAAAACAGGTTGCATACCCCACATTGGTATACATCCGATCTGTCACGCCTTCCATAAGCTGTGGAAGCATTATTGCAGAACACAATATATATTCCTGTATCGTCTGTTCCTTAACACGATGGAAACAGGAAATCATGGTCAGAAAAAAGACTGCAATGCCGACAAGCCCGATATCCAACCACATTTCCAGAATAACATTGTGGGCTCCATAATCCATGGTTCGATACCAGCTATTGCTGGAAAACATTCTTTGAAGAGCTTTTAATGCTTCCGGATTTTCCCAAAACTGCAATAAGCCATAGCCGGTCATTGTATGGCTCTTCTGCATAAAGTTAATAACGTTTTTCCACATAGGTGTCCTGTTCGATAATGTCGCGTCTTTACCTAAGCTCTCCAAAAATGGAGCCACTATCGGCAATATCACTGATGACGCAAACAAGAAGCCGACAGAAATAGATGTATAGGAAATTCCCCACTGTATTCGGTACACATTTTCATTCTTTCGAAATACATATATCAAATATAAGCACGTGATTATCGCAGAAATCATGGAACTCGTCGATTGACTTACCAACATCAAAAAAATTTCCGCAAAATAGCTCAATATGAATATTCTTGACATTCTTTCCTGATCTAAACGCTTTAGACATGCAAACGCAGTCTGCAGACACAGTGCAGCCCCCATCTCCGCTCCAAGTCCGTTTTTCTGCATATAAATTCCGCGAAAAATATAGCCATATCCGTCATCCACGTAGTACCCTACAGATGAAAATAATAATAATGATGCCAGATTAGCTATAATAATACCAATCTGGGCATAATAAAAAATCTCTAAAATTCGTTTTGCATTATAATAATCTGCCATCCAAAGTCCAAACAATGCAGTGATCATAAATCGAATGATAATCGTCATCTGTTTTCCCCTGTTATCGGTTACCATTAACGATATCACCGTGATAACAGCAAGCATTACATAAATCCATCTATACTTTCTTTTAAGATCTAGTAGCTTGATTTCAGACAATGTATCACCACTCGCAAAGAGCATGATTACCATCTGAAGCAAGGAAATACCGTAATCAAGTAATATACGGATATTTTCACCACCCAAAATGCGAGTATAATTTCCTGGAAAGCCAAGACGGCAAAAAATACAAAGTATCGTAAAATATTCAATAAAATAATTCTTTGATCGTTGATCGTTAGAATCATTCGCCATACTTTCTCTTGTATGATAATTCCAGGTCAGGAATTACCACTTTTCCTTTCTTTCCAATATTTTTAGATATCGTGGTTTAATACATTCAGATACTGTGGAATTTTGATTTTTCCCCTGTAGCTTTGACTACTCGAAGGAGTGTATTACCATTACCTTTATCTGAATTGTTTATCAGCTGGATGTTGCCTGGAGCTATTCGCTCTGGAGTACTTTTTTTAATCAAGTCTACGATGATAATCGCTGGTGGATATCACAGTATCAGACTTTTGAAAGGGAGGTACAATCTCATGATTTATGTCGGCATTGACATTGCCAAACTCAATCATTTCGCTTCTGCCATTTCTTCAGATGGCGAAATACTCATGGAGCCGTTCAAATTTACAAATGATGGTGATGGATTCAGTCTTCTAGTTTCTAACCTTGAATCACTCTCTGATAACAAGGACAGCATCATCATCGCTCTTGAGACGACGGCGCACTATGGCGACAACCTCGTACGATACCTTGTTGCCAGTTACTATACGGTGTGTGTACTCAACCCTATTTCCACTTCCAGATGCATACGAACAACATTCACAAAACGAAAAGGGATAAGGTCGACACATACATCATTGCTAAAACTTTGATGATGCAGGATTCACTTCGCTTCGTATCCTTCTACGATCTCGATCTGATGGATCTGAAATCCTTAGATCGTTTCCGCCAGAAGACCATTAAGCAGCGTACCCGGTTAAAAATACAGCTGACTTCTTATGTTGACGAAGTGTTCCCGGAACTCCAGTATTTCTTCAAGTACGGTCTGCATCAGAAATCTGTCTATGCGTTTCTGAAAGAAGCTCCGACACCGAATGCTATCGCTTCCATGCACATGACTCATCTTGCTAACCTGCTCGTAAAGTCTTCGCACAGACATTTTACAAAGGAACAGGCGAAAGAATTAAGAGTTCTTGCACGGAAGTCTGTCGGTGCCAGCGACAGTGCTCTATCTATTCAGATAACCCATATCATTTCACAGATTGAGTTACTGGATAGCCAATTAAATCAGATTGAATCTGAGATGACGAATATCATGAAATTCAATGATTCCGTACTCATGGCCATTCATGGTATCGGTTATATCAATGGAGGAATGATCCTTGGTGAAATAGGTGATATTCACCGTTTCTCCAATCCGAGTAAGCTGCTTGCCTTCGCTGGGCTTGATCCCAGCGTCTACCAGTCCGGAAACTTTCAGGCGAAGCACACACGAATGTCCAAAAGAGGTTCGCGTGTTCTCCACTATGCGTTGGTTAATGCAGCTCACAATGTAGTAAAGAACAACGCCACCTTCAAGTCCTACTATAATGCCAAGATGGCGGAGGGCCGGACTAACTACAATGCCTTAGGGCACTGTGCCGGCAAGTTAGTCAGAGTCATCTGGAAGATGATGACAGACAATGTAGAATTTAACCTCGACTAAGAGGTCATTGATACCAATATCGATAGATTTTGAAAAACGCCTTAAGGAAGTTCTATTAAAGTTACCCTTTTTTACCATCGATATGAAAAAGTAATTTCTGGCTAATTCATGCTTGACTTTTCATCGCTGGTCTCCTTCCCCAGCTTTTAGTCTAACCTACGTCTCATCATTTTCTTTCAAAATTATACAAATAACGTGTCACTTTAAAGATTCCATACCCGATCAGGGATCCTATGATATTCATCATAATATCCATCAAGTCCGCCTGTCCGAGACGCAAAACCATCTGCAGACTCTCAATTCCAGTAGACAGCATCATTCCCAATACTGCTGCATATCCCCATTTTTCTAGTCTTGTCAAATGAATCATTGGAAATGTACATCCGATTGGCATAAACATTGCTATATTCAAACCCATATGTCTTATAGGTGCAAAGGAATGTGTTCTAATTGCCTGCTCCATATCATCGAACCGAATCAACCCGATAGTCATATCGTTTGAACCATCCCGTGAAAAAATTGTGATATATCCTACCGCCAGCAAATATATCAAAAATAACACCAGCATACCTTTATTCAGATAACGAAAATATTTCAATATATTGTAAAGTATATTGAATACTGCAATGCAACTCACCAACATCAACATAGAAAGTAACATCATGTCACTGTTTCCGAAACTACTGATCAATGCGAACAATGGAACGGCTATGACTAGATAAATTACCAATAATAAAACCGCAATTGTTGGGATCGCTCTGACATTTTTGGTACGTTTTATTACCAACTGCAACAGATAAATATAACCGCATAGCAACAATATAATGTTTAATGCATATTGCATAAGTATTCTATTATTCATGAAAGCACTCCTCTAATGCAACAAGCTCGGCTCCGTCTTCCATAGCATATTCATATATATTATAAAGCATCTGTTTTACCTCTGGATCAGAGTTTAACTGCCAATAGTGT
>JAUNCG010000106.1 GCA_030526715.1 Eubacteriales bacterium | reverse complement strand
TATACGTTATTTTTCGTGTCTTCATATCTCGGAATTTCCTATAAAGTAAAAAAAGAGATACCTTTTCAGGTATCATCTTAGATGTTGTTTATTATAATATATCATAGAACTGCTGGAAGATCTTGGCACCGTTTCTGGCGAGCTGTCCGAAAAACTTCATAAGGAAACGGATCTTGCCACGCTAAAAAAATGACACAAGCTGGCTGCCAGAGCCACCTCTATCGAGGAATGGCAAAAGCAGACAGGCTTGTTATAAGCATTCATTTTCTTTTCTTCTAGTTAAATCCATAGAATTTCTGTGTCACCTTGTACGCCGCCACAGACACGGTTCTTCCGCCCTTGCCCGGCAGATTGCAGGCGCGTCCCAGCAGACCGTGACGGATCTTGCGGTATAATGCGCCGTCTGCCGATCTGAGATATTTCCAAAGCTCCTGCTTCTTCTCAAAATTCTCATCTGTGCCGGATTTGATCAGCAGCATGGAGGAGACCGTCATGATGATATCCAGATAACTGAGCATATACTTCCGGCACATTTTATTTACGATTCTCTGACCCTTCAGCTCCGCCATGGTATCGATCATCAGCTTATTGACCTTGATCTGCTGGTCGATTCTTCCGATCATCACCTGCTCATTGACGGACTGATCCTCTCTGCCGATGTAATAATGATAGAACTCTACGTCCATATAGTACATCTTTTTGACCCTCGGGAGCGGCTGGAACACAAATAGGTTGTCCACATAAAAGGTATGCTTCGGCAGCTGCAGTCCGCACTCACGCAGAAGCTCTGTACGATAGATCACCGAATGCATCAGAATATAGTGACCCACACGGATCTTCTTGATATCCTTCCATTCAAAGGCTTCCTCTGTCGGCAGATATCTGCGATACTGCATGATCTTCTTGCGCTTTACGCCCACCTTGTCATAGACATAGTTGCTGATCATCATATCTATCGTATCCGGACCGCCCACCAGCTCTTTCAGTTTTGCGAGTATTTTCGGATATGCATCCGCATCTACCCAGTCATCACTGTCCACCACCTTGAAATACAGACCGGTAGCATTGCGCAGTCCGGCGTTTACGGCCTCACCGTGACCGCCGTTTTCCTGATGGACTGCTTTGACAATGGTCGGGTACTTTTCTGCATATTCATCAGCAATCGCCGCGGTGTTGTCCTTTGAGCCGTCATTCACTACGATAATCTCCACATCCTCACCGCCCGGAAGCAGACTCTCGATGCACTTTCTCATATATTCCTGTGAATTGTAGCACGGAATTGCAATTGACAAAATCTTCATAACTCTTCTTCTCCTTCATATTTTTCCTGTCCCAGTCGAATGCTGAGATAATTCGCATAGGCTGCAAAGGCCGCCGGGATTGGATAATTTTCCTGCGTTTTCTCCGGTTCCACGAACAAGTATTCCTCCGTGCTATTCTCCGGTTCCTCAATGCGCACGGCATAACCGATCATCTGCCACTCAATATGACTGAATATGTGCTTCGCCTCTGTCAGTCTCTGAATCCGTATGGGGGCATATTGTTTTCCCTTCAGATATTCCAAAGCCTCCTCCGGGCTCAGATGCCCGATCACATTCGGAAGCTCATACAGCCCTGCCAAAAGTCCCCGGGCAGGGCGCTTGTGTATTGCCACCTTCTCACCGTCGCTGATGATCAGGACGGTCCTCTTTTCTATCCTTCTTGCCTTCTTCGCTGCCTTGACGGGCAGTTCGCCCATCGTATCGTGCTGATAGGCCAGACATAGATGACGCAGCGGACAGATGTCACATTTTGCTGGTCCATTCGGCACACACACCATTGCTCCAAGCTCCATCAAAGCCTGATTAAATGCGCCGGGACGATCCTGTGGCATGATCGCCTGCAGATCCTGCTCTACTTTTCTTTTAACCGATTCTTTGAGAATATCTTCCCGGTTCTCCGTCACTCTGGAGATGACCCGCAGCACATTCCCGTCCACCGCCGGAACCGCAATCCCGTAAGCGATGGAAGCGACTGCGCCTGCGGTATAGCTCCCGATTCCCTTTAGTGACTTTAGCTTCTCATAGTCTGCCGGAAGGATTCCGCCATACGCTTCCATTACCGTTCTGGCCGCGATCTGCATATTGCGGACGCGGTTATAATACCCG
This sequence comes from Eubacteriales bacterium, assembly GCA_030526715.1. Lineage (GTDB taxonomy): Bacteria > Bacillota > Clostridia > Lachnospirales > Lachnospiraceae > Marvinbryantia. Next base: position 2,079 of record JAUNCG010000106.1, on the reverse strand, counting down.
AGTCCTTCCCACAGCTTCAGCAATCTGTCTTCCTCACATTCTGCCAGCGCCTTTACGTCCGGAAGCGCTTCCGTAAACCTCTTAAAAAACGGCTTTACCGCCTCCACGCGCGTCTGCTGCAGCATGATTTCTGACACCCACACACGATAGGGTGTCGGCATATCCCGCCACGGCAGAACCCGCGCATTGTTGTCAAACCATAAAAGCAACGGTTCGACGATATCCTGTAATTTTTCTTCCATCTCTCGTTCCCGAATATTAGGTATTAATAGTAACAAATGATCGGGATCCCGTTATACACCTGCTCATAAATTGCTCTGGCCGCATCCAGCGGGAGATTCACACATCCATGAGAGCCGTCTGTCAGATAAATATTACCGCCGAAGCTACCTCTCCATGTCGCGTCATGCAGACCGATCCCACCGTTAAAAGGCATCCAGTAATTCACCTTCGTCTCGTACTCCGGAGTACCGTCAGACTTCATCTCGCCCTTCAGCACCGAAGGGGATTCCTTATAATACAGCGTATATGTACCGCTGGGCGTATAACGATTCGCCTGAGAAGCGGTTCCGGACACACAGTCTGTGGATACTACCTCCTGACCATCGATATACAGCCACACATGCTGGCTTCCCAGATCGATCTCCACGTAGCTGTCGCCCAGATCACTGTTATCCCAGCTCTCTGCGGTCTGTGCAAAGACCGCATACTTATCTCCCTGATATCCACTGTATATCGCATCCAGAAGCTCCGCAGCCGTCGCATCCTGATCAATCACCCAGCCATAATAGCCACCCTCAACGGATACCGTTGTTCCATAGTGTGTGACAAATTCTCTGGGCTTATCCGCACTGTCGTACTTCTTAGCGAGCTGGTATACATACTCATAGACCTGATTTTCATCCAGTGTCACGGTGCCATAATCATCGTAGGTCACCCAGTCGCGCAGGATTCCCTTATCCAGAATCTCCTTCCGGTCACCGAATAGATAAGTGATCTCTGTACCGATGTAGGTGTTCAGCGTCTTACAGGTGGCCGCCATCACCTCATCATTCCGACGTTTTGCAGGAATCAGATAACAGTTCTGTTCTTCTAACGACAGCTTCACATTCCCGAAATCCACCGCTTCCCGGATCAAACGGCGGGCCTGCTCTTCGTTCAGACGATTCCCCTCTACCTCCGCGACTACCTGATAGGTTCCATCCAGAAAATCAATATATGCATCCTGCGGCGGAACGGTCTGTTCTTCATCAAGCGCCGCCAGCCCCTCTATCGCCTGCATCAGCATGGCGTCATCATACTGCGCGCTGGAATCAAAGGTATAAGAGCTGCTCTGCCAGAAGGAAACCGGCCACCGGAACAGATCCTGTCCTCTTAGGAAGGTCATGGTCTCTCCCTTTGACACATAATGATAAGCGATCTGATCCGCAGAGATAAACTCGGATATATCTCCCCGCTCTACGATTTCCAGACGATAGGTCGCCAGCTGTGCCGCGATTCGATCCTCCACCTGCGCTGCCGTCATCTCGGAAACGTCTACTCCGTTGATCGTGGTGTTCCAAAAAAATTTATCCCGGAAATATACCATCCCGGCTACATAGCAGCCGATCACCGCCAACAGCGCCACGGAAACGAGCGCAAGAAAAAAATTCCGCAGGATACGCCCCACAGACGACTTCTTTTTTTCTTGTTCTCTTTCATGACGCGGGCGACGGCGCTCCGTGCCGGACAGCATTCTGTCTCTATCGTCCTTCGTACTCATTCCCCATTACCCCTATTTTCTATATACCTGCCCCTCGCAGGCTGATTTTCCAAGAAAGTATATCACAGAATACATTTCTTGCAAAGACCATTCTTATGCAAAGTCCGATACTTCACAAAATCCTAAGGAATCTCATAATTTGTTAATTTAGGTTGTGATATAGGTCTGATATCCGGCTTCCCGCAGACTATTTTCCATGCGCACTGCATTATCCAACTGCAAAAACGCGCCGACCTGTACCGCGTACAGCCCGTTTTTCATAGTAAGAAACGCAGGATATCCGGCTCGTTGCAGCTGTTCCAGCTGACGCTGTGCAT
>JAUNCG010000105.1 GCA_030526715.1 Eubacteriales bacterium | reverse complement strand
GAACTGGCTCATGTCCGGTGCTCCCTCCGGCGCTTCTCCTCCAAACTGGCTCATGTCCGGCGCTCCCTCTGGTGCTTTTCCATCAAACCGGCCCATATTCGGCTTTTCATTCACCGTATCTGTTGTTTCTGTCTCAGTTTCACTTTCAGATTCACCCTCAGTCTTATCTACTGCTTCTGTCTCGCTCTCAGATTCACCCTCAGTCTTATCTTCTGCTTCTGTCTCGCTCTCAGATTCATCCTCGGTCTTATCTGCTGCTTCTGTTTCCATCTCATAATACGTCATCTCGTTTCCAACAATCGAAACAATCATCAACTCGGCAATGCGATCTGTACTTTCTTCTTCTGCCTCCGTATTCTGCTCAGTACCTTGACCACCGGTCTGTGCCATAGCTTCGCAGCCGTTTACCACCAACAATCCGCACAGAAATAACGTCGCTATTTTTCTTTTTCCCATCATTTTTCTCCTCTCTATTCCTGATTTAATGCATCAACCGGCTCCAGACAGGACGCTTTGAAGGCCGGATAAATGCCGAAAACAGTTCCCGTCAACACAGCAAATCCGAGCGCCACCAGCAACGCAGTCGCATTGATTTCCACACGAATATTAAAGCTTTCCACAATCGGTGTAATCAAAATGCTGATGCCCGTTCCCAGAATCCCGCCGATCAAACTGATTGCAGCCGCTTCAATAAGGAACTCTCCTAAAATCATAGCTCTGGAGGCGCCAAGCGCCTTTAGGATACCGATCTCGCCGGTTCGCTCCTTGACCGAAACAAACAGGACATTCATAATGCCGATTCCTCCGACCAGAAATACGATGAATGCTACCGCTGAAAGCAACAGTGTCAGTGTCTCGTTTGACGACTGCGCTGCCTCCATCTTGCTGCCGGCATCTGAAAATACAAATTCTGTATCGGTATAATTTTCACTTAACACTGTTTTCACATCTGCGATGACCCGAGACAACTCATCAACCCCCTCAGCTACCACTGTCAGAGTCGGACTGATATCATCTCCTGTGATGTATTTGATCCCGGTCTCATACGGAATCAGAATTGCCGTATCCGGACTGATCCCGGCTGAAATAGTTCCTGAGGCGGCCAGCACTCCCGCGACAGTATAACTGCGGTCTTCTATATAAACCCGATTGCCGACTGCCGTATCGTTGCCAAACAGCTCCTTTGCAGTCGATGCTCCAAGCACACAAATCCGATCCTTTGACATATCATTTGATTCTGTCAGAAATACACCGTCAGCCATTATCAGATTACTCAGCTCAAGATAATTTTCTTTTACACCGGCAACCGTATATGTTTTTCCTTCCGACAGCGCTCCGCCTTCCACCGTTCCCTGTGTCATGTACGCAATTGTGGCTCCCCGGATTCCAGAAACAACACTCTCGATATTCTCTGCATCATCCCAAGTCAGAATTACCTGCTGTTGATTGATACGATCATCTACGCTGCTCGTCTCCTCCTCCGAGGACACTTCCGAAGAATTTTCTATATCTTCTGCTTCTCCCGGCGGTTCAGCATCTCTTCTATCTTCTCTGTCGTCATTTTTTTCATCTTCATCTGCAAACGGAAAATTGCTATCCCCTCCCGGCGGCATCGACGGCATACCCTCTCCGGACGGTGCAGACGGCATATTATTTCCCGATGGCATACCTCCTCCGGATGGTGCAGACGGCATCTCGCCTGCCGGGGATCCAAACGGCATATTTCCTCCGGGCATACCTCCGCCGGATGATCTGCCAAAGCCTCCAAATCCTCCAAAGATATTGCCGATCATATTTCCAAAGGAAAATCCTCCACTTTGTTCTTCTTCCTTTTCCCATTCATAGCTGACATCAATCGCACCGGCATTCAGACTGGCAAACTGTTCTGCAACATCCATTTTTCCCCCACGGCCAATACTAATCACCATCACAATGGTCGCAGCACCGACAACGATACCGATAGAGGTCATGATCGTCTTGAAACGATTTTGATTGATATTCAGCCAGACGAGTCGGAGCAGTTCTGTCCCCCTCATTCTGTCACCTGACTTTCTATCACTACAGACTCTCCTTCTTCCAGTCCACTTGTAATCTCTACACGACTTCCATTAGAAAATCCTGTTTTTACCTGCGTTTCCTGTATGCTTCCATCCTCCTTTACTACCTTGACATAGGAGTTGGCTCCGTTCAGGTACACCGCTCTGTTAGAAACATTCAACACATTCTCCGCTGATTTTCGAACGATCGTCACCTCTCCGGTCATTCCGGCATACACCTTTGAGGTATCTCCCGTAAACCGAACCGTTACATCATACACAACGGTTCCGCCTCTTGATGAAGCGCTTTCTATACTCTCTACTTCACCCGGGAATTCCTTTTCGCCGTATGGGCTCAGGGTGATTACCGCAGAATCCCCCACAGCTATGTTCGCAATATCGTCCTGTGTTATTGCAATCGTCATCGTCACCTGCTCATCATCGGTATACGCGGCCAGCTCACTATCGTTTGTCAGCGTATCTCCTGCCGTATATGCGACAGACGTAATACTTCCCGCATATTCTGCATATACGATTCCGTCTCCTATCTGACTGTTAAAACTATTCAACGCCTCCTCGGCTTCGCTCTGGGTCTCCTTCGCAGCGTTCAGGTCATCCTCCAGACCATCCGTGTCGATTTCATAGAGCTGATCCGCATATTTATAGTTCGTCATGGCATTTTCATAGGTCTGCTTTGCCTCGATCGACTGCGTCGTAAGATCATTCCGAGCCACCTGAAGATTTGCCTCCAGCGTCTCTACATTCAGCTGCGCCTCTTCCAGCTCATCCTCTACATCCTCACCTGCTTCTGACTCTTCTTCCAAATCTGCAAGCTCCTCCTTCGCTTCTTCCAGATCCTCCTCAAGATCCGTCACGGCATTTTCCAGACTGGTGATCGTCGCTTTATAGGTTTCCTCCGCAGTTTCTCCCTCTGCAAGATACATGTTATATGTATATTCTGCCTCTGCCTTCTTGCTTTCCGTATTGATGGATTCTTTTCTTACCGCAAGCTCCGCACTGGAAACTGCCGCCTCAAGCTTTTCTCGATAATTCGCAATGCTTTCATCTGTAATTTTTAAAATCGGATCTCCGACCTTCACTACCTGCCCGTCAGAAACATATACCTTCTCTACCTCAAGAGATACCTCCGATCCTGAGGAGGAACCGCTGCTTTGTCCCTGCATTTCTGAGCCGCCGCTCTGATTCATTGTCATTCCCATACCGTCCGGAAATGCATTATTTCCCATACCTCCCGCTGTTTCGGCACTGGCGCTGTCCGATGACGACATATCGCTATCTGCTTCGGCTATGGAAAATACCTGAGTATTACTTCCAAAATCTACGGTACCATCCTCTGTGATTCCGGTTATCACACTTCCCTTCTGTACAGCTTCTGTCCGGACGCTCTGACTTTCTTCTGCACCTGCAGTCGGATTCTGCCGCATATAATAGCCGCCTCCTGCTCCAAGGATCAAGAGCGCCCCTATCACCGGATATACCATTTTTTTCTTACTCATCTCCCTTTTCCTCCTGATCCGCATTCGTTTCTATTTCAATCTCAGCCGAAATACCTGCCGATAGTCTTCCCTGCGTATTTTCTGCCGTGATCGTTACCGCATAGGTAACCTCCGTTCTGGAATTTCCTTCGGATGCCTCCAGCATTTTTTCAGTGATCCTACCTTCATATGTTCCATATTGTCCGAGGTCAACGCTCACTGCATCTCCAACAGCGATCTCCGCAATATTCTCCTGCGGAACTTCGATTGAAAGTGTCACGTCCGATGTGTCATAAAATGTCAATATATCTGCCGTCGGATAAAATGTATCTCCTTCCTCATATGCTACCGATGCCACATAACCGCTCTGTTCAGCCGTAAGGATGCCGCCTGTCATAGCTTCGAGCTGCTCTTTGATATCTTCGGCATCCGAAAGAGCATCCTTCGCCGCCTGCAGGGTTTCCTCTAGCTCAGATGTCGTTTCCAGATATGTCACCTCTGCCAGCTGTCCCTCAAGAACCGTAGTTTCATATGTATATTCTATCTTGAGCTTCTCTGCTTTTTGATTTCTAAGAAGCTCTTCATACTGCAGCTGCACCGTCTCCTGCCATTCTTCAAGCTTCTCCTTCAGCTCTTCCGCCGCATCCGTATCTGTCGGCTCCTGCTCCAGCAATGCCTTCAGTTCGCTCAGATCATAGGTCTTTCCCGA
>JAUNCG010000104.1 GCA_030526715.1 Eubacteriales bacterium | reverse complement strand
AAAACGCCCGGGCTTTGATGCTCTTCAACTGCTCCGGAAGCGTATATCGTTCCAGTCTCCCCGCCGATTCGAATGCGCTTTCTCCGATCTCCGTCAGGGTATTGGGAAGATCAACATTGTACAAAGCTTTGCAGCCTCGAAATGCATCTTTCCCTATTTTCCGCAAGCCATCCCCGATTACTACAGAGCTCAATACTTCGAAATTTGCGAATGCGTCTTCTCCGATCTCCGTAACATCCTCGTCACCATCAAAATCTATCGACACCGTCTGGGCGTTCACTCGCACCGTGTTATCTGAAAATCCTATAATCGTTCCGCTGCCCGAGATGATCAACGCACCCGAATCGTATATCTTATATGTCGCATGCTCTCCGCAGCTGACCTCTTCCGTCGCAGCTGATGCAATACCTCCAAACGATAACAGGAGTATGGCTGCGGACATTGCCGACCATAGCTTATATTTTTTATCCTTCTGCCTATAATTCATCTATTTTCCATCCCAAATGATACTATTTTCCCATTTTTTATTCATCATATCGCACAAAGTCCAACAAAAGTCCAACAGTAGTCCAACATACTCACGGATATGTTGGACTACCGTTGGACTTCCCAATGTGTAATCTATATAATTTTATTACTGAGCGCTTCTGATCCATCTCATGATTTTGTCCTTCATGACATCGATGTCGAGCGGTTTCGCGACATGATCATTCATCCCGGCCTCCAGGCATTTTTTCACATCTTCTTCAAACGCATTCGCAGACATCGCAACGATCGGAACGACCGCCGCATCCGCTCTCTCCAGCCTGCGGATCGCTTTCGTTGCTTCCAATCCATTCATCACCGGCATCATGATATCCATAAGGATCATTGCGTAATATCCCGGCTCGCTTTTTCTGAATGCTTCTACCGCTTTTTGTCCGTCCGCAGCCGTATCTACTATCGCATGTTCTTCTTCCAAAATAAATCTGGCGATTTTCAGATTTACGGCATTATCCTCCACAAGAAGAATTCTTTTTCCTTCAAAGGAAACCTCCTTTTCCACAGCTTTTTCATCAGGAACCTCCTTTGCCAGCTCAAGCGGCAATGTAACGGTTATGGTCGTTCCGACGCCCTTTTTACTCTCTACGTCAATTCTTCCGCCGAACAGATCCACAAGCTCCTTCGTGATGGCCATTCCGAGTCCTGTTCCGGTCACCGATGAATCGCCTATCATCGTTTCTCTTGCAAAAGGCTCAAACATATGCTCGATAAATTCTTCAGACATCCCAAGCCCGGTATCCTGAAAGGTAAAGATATAATTGCTGTGTGTGTGATCAATCGGAGCTTCATCCAGCCAGCACTCCACAGTTCCGCCATTCGAATTGTATTTGATAGCGTTTGATAAAATATTCATCGTTATACGCTGAATGTGTATCGGAGAGCTGACCACATTGGCATGCGTAATGTTATAATGTGCACCGGCGATCTTTACCCCGGCATTTTCCGCCATGATCTGAATCGCCGGACTTATTTTCTGCAGCATTTTCGGCAGTTCAAAAGGCTCGTGAAGCAGCGTGATCTTTCCGCTTTCAATGCGGCTCATCTCCAATACATCATTGATCAGAAGCTCCAGCTGGCGATTTAGCAGCTCGATCTTTTCTATATTTTCTTTGATCTTTTCCCTGTCATCAAGTTCTGCTTTCATGATATGTGTCATACCGACGATCCCGTTGATCGGCGTGCGGATATCGTGAGACATGCGAGCCAGAAAATCCGTCTTGGCATTGTTGGCACGTCTGGCTTCCTCCAGTGCATCCTGATACATTTTCTGTCTGCGACGTTCCTCCACCATCAATGCGTCAATATTCTTAAATCCAAAGATGTAGGTACCCTCTTCCGCCGTCCGGATGACTTTTACCTGATAGTCATGCTCGCCCCCGTCCTGGAGAATGTGATAGGCAAGAACCATCTCGGATCTATCCGCCATCGTCTGCTCAATATATTCCGTGCCCACCGCATGATATATGCGATCCCGATCCTCCGGTACCACACGTTCATTTAAGTATGCGCTGATCATCTTATTATAAGAAATCATTACACCCACGCGCTGATTCATTCCGGGCATCAAATATCCCTTCAGGCTGATCGCCAGCATCTCATCCTTTTGTGGTTTAATGAGATAGACATTTACGTAATCTCGTACCAGAGCATGCGTGATCTGATTAAAATCATTTTCCTTCTGTACCTCCTCATCTACGATCGCAGACAGAGAAATGCCCAGAATGTCTCCACTCTCCGGATCTTCGGTATACATGATACGTTCATCGATCCAATGGAGTTTACCGGACGCATCATACAGCTGATTTCGTTCCTCCCAGTACATCCTCCCACTGCGGAAATACTCTATCTGCGCAGAGATCTTCCGGCTCTGCGCAATGCGTTCCTGCTGATCTTTCGGAAATGCGAAAACAAGACTTCGCAAAAGGTCTTCATAATCACCGGACTTCGGATTATTCCATGCCATAACGTCATTTTTCACAATGGTATTATAAGTATTCTGCGTCAAATTATAGATGACCATATAATTGTACGATGTGCTGATCGCATTCAGATAGATCTCGGATTTTTTCAATTCCTCGGCAGCTTTTTGGAAAATCTCTTTCTTCCGCTTTTCTTCGGCAAGCAATTCGTCAATGTTGGCAAAGCCCATCACATAGACCGACTCCTGCTCCGTCTTTATGATCCGTGCCTGAAAATCATGAATCTCCCCGTTATCGAGAATATGATACGCAAAGCTGTATTCCTTTTTACCGTCAAGATTCTGCCGGATCGTCTCCGGACGCATCAGCATCCTTACCCTGTCCTGATCCTCTTTTGTCACGCGGCCTCTTATATACCCTTCTATGGACGGCCCGTAGACGACCTGCTTTGCGTTCAGATGCACCTGATCCGACGGTTGATATCCATTATCCTTGACGATGGTGACCAGATCCTTCGACAGATCTACTACATACACGTTCAGATAGGTTTCCGCAAAAGCCATGAGCGCGGTATTCGCAAGCTTTTGTTCCTCCTGTGTCTCACGCTCCTGAACGTATGCCCTGGTAATATCACTGTATATCGCCATCACCACAATGTGACCGTTTGCTTCATTGCACGTCAGGAAAAACTCATTTCTGTAGTAGCGGTCAAAACGCTCTGAATAAAATTCCGACTGTAATCTTGTTTCCCCCTGTTGGAAGCGTTCCATCATTCCCGCTATCGTATAGCGCATAATATAGCCGTTTACCGGACTTGCTTTGATATGCGCATAATATTCCGTTATGAACCGATCCTGCTCTATCGGAAAAGCGATATCCATATCCGGAGCCATTTTCTTTGCAATGGCGGCAAAGCTTTCCGGCAATATCCCGGTCGTCAGATCAAACTGAAAAACAAACTCTGCATTGCTCTCCAGGGCTTTGCGGTAAATTTCAGAGCTAAGCTTGCTCTCCTGAATATGGGTGACAACGAAGAATATTTCCTTCAGAGAACCGTTTTCATCAAAATCAGCAGGCATGAATTGCGCATTACACCATCCGGTCTGATGACCGTAGTATTCACAGGAAACTACGTTCTTATCCTTCAGGCGTGTCTGTATGGTGCTTAAATCTACAAACTGCAGCATCTTTTCCCGAAATTCAGGATACACCATCTGGCCTATCACCTGATTCATCACCAACTGCGCATTCTGAAAACGCATAACGATCCTGTCCACTGCCTCTATACTTCCAATCTTCTTAAAAGTACCGTCAGGAAGGTTAATAATATACATAACTACATAATTTTTTGAAATATTTGCCAAATATCTAATATTTTGATCCATTGTGTTCATTACCCCCCCCCCCCACATATATTCTCTCTGAACCATCGGTATTTATCAAAATCTTTTAAGCGATTCTACCACTGTTTTGCACTGTATGTCAAATTTCATTCTTCTTTCTTGGCTTCTTCCCTTGATTTCCTGATGATCAGATGCTATTGTAGCACAAATTGAACCTCTCACGACTAAAGTCGTAAGCGGTTCAAATGGGATATTTTTTAAACAGTGTTTACGGAAATGAAAACGCATACGCGCAGCCCCCATGGTATCTTACAATCATATCACTCCCTGCTATCGCTCCCATGCTGTCCTGTGCGATTGCAAATACATTATAAATACAATACAGAAGAATCCATATCCTTCAATGTCTTTGTATTCGTATATTCCATAAGCTCCATGAGCT
>JAUNCG010000103.1 GCA_030526715.1 Eubacteriales bacterium | reverse complement strand
TAAACTTGCTAGCTTATTTATCCCTTTTACTGTTTTAAGGTACAGTTCCTAAAAATTAACTTTTTAGAATCTTTCAAGGTTGTATCACTATTCAATTATCAATGATCTTATGTTTGTGTTGCTGTCTCACGCGACAGCTTCTGTATAATATCATCACGCAAGACAAATGTCAACACTTTTTTTAAACTTTTTTAAAAAATATTTTTTGTTATATTTTGGAGGAAATCCAGAAGGATATTCGATTCATATAACATACGTAAAAATCGATTTTCCGATATCATCTTTAGTATCTGTTGTCCGGCTTCCGTATTGCCAAATATTGTTATAATCAGAAAAGCAAGCCATACGATGACCAGTCCCTGAATAAATCCAACTGCCGTGCCCAGCAGATGATTCACTCCATGAATCCCCGGAAGCTCTGCTATCTGATTTAAAAGCAGGATTATGATACGCAACGCTATCACCGTTAGAATCCAAGTAATAATAAAGGCCAACACGCTCATGATCAGATTCGACATAAACTTTGCAACATATTGCTGAAGATTATTCACCGCAAGATCACGATAGGTCTGTGCGGTATTATTATTTATAAGAAGATTCTGAAGCATCTTCGGAAGAGGCAACCCACGGATCAATTGATTTTCCGCAGTCTTCTCATCAAGCTCTGTTCCGGAGCTCTCCGGACTATTCTCTTCTCCTGCCATCTTCCCGGCATTCTTTTCTTGGTCTATCGAAAAATTATTCTGACACATCTGTTCAACATAAGTATAGATGCCCGTCCTGTTTTCCAGAAAATCCGCCACATACGGGGTGGCAAAGGATACCAGCGCCAGAGAGACCACCAACGAAACAACAGAAGCCAGACTACCGATAAATCCTCTGCGATAACCTCTCAGCGTGAATATTGCAAATATCAGTACTACAATTATCATCAGCAAATTCATGACACACTCCCATTATTTGATATGAATCTCATCTGTACTGTCCAGCGTTTGCACGGAATATCTGCGGGAACCGTTCAGCTTGGAGACTTCTACTATCTGCTTTTCATATTGTCCCGAAAACTTATGTGATCCATTCGCAGTATAGATCTCAATTTCGTTGGAATTATATAGAATAAGATCCTCGCCCTCCATTTTGATATCTCTGTATTCTGTGTCAAAAAACAGCTCCGCACTCCGACTTCCGTTTTTCCTAAAAATCTGCGCGTAGTATTTTTCTTTTCGATCCTCATTCGAATTCAAAGTTACATATCCCACGTAATCCTCACTGCTGAATACACTGATCATTTCCTGATCCACCTGTACCGCCTTTGTTTCCTCCGGTACCTGTCTTCCCGAGAAGAAGGTCAATCCGTCATCCCGGTAAGCCACTGCGTAATTGCTGTCCAGAAAGATCGTCTGCGGAACCACATGACCCGAATATTCCGCGCTGCTCACCAGATTGTTGGCCTGTCCCTGACCAACCGAGGAGAAATTATAAAATGCTATACGACTTTTCACATTACTGTTATCTATACCCAGATAGGACACTACCATCTTCTGCCCGTCTGAGGATATGTCCATATCTACCGGATATCCGGATTCTGCCATGGATGTCTTGTTCTTCACCAGAATATCGCCATTTGCATCGTAAACATTGACCCATGTGGTATCTCCGTCCTCCATGATCGCCGCCACGACTCCCTGCGCCGCTACCCTCACCTTCACCAGTGTGTATTCTACATCAAAATTACCCACCAGCCCTTTTTCGTTAAACACATAGATCTCTGATCCGCGCTGATCGCCTACCACTACCATATCCTCACACTCATCGACCATAGGACTTTGCATGGTAAAGGTCGTATTCCACTGTACTTCATTTGCTTTATTGACACAGGTCACTCCGTTAGGGTTGCATTTTAATATGCGATTTTTCACTCGTGCATACTTTGTAACAGCATCATCAGAGCGTTCCACACTTTCTACAATAGAATACTCGCGAAACACTCTGACATATCTGTAGATCGCCGTCCCTGCGACCATCGTAACGACTGCCGCTGTTATCGCAACAGTTCTTATTCTGATCCTGCGCTTCTGCATACGTAGCTTTGACGACAGATCCATCATCTCATCGCTCTGCGCCTCCTTCTGCGTAGCTTCCTCTTCACGATAAAACCACGTCTGCAGTTTTTCCTGCAATTTCTGTATCAGAAGTCTTATATTTTTCATCTCCGGCTTCTTCAGCCTGATATTCTTTATATTTATCATTTCGTAATTTTCCTATGATTGCACTCTCATTTTCTATGGTCTATGATAGCACGCCGATCTTTTTTATGGAAGAAGAATTTTCTGTCCCGGCAGAATCGTATTCTCATCTGCAATTCCATTCAATGCGCAGATCTCTGCTACCCGGTCCAGACTGCCATAGTACATTTCACTGATGCCCGCAAGTGTATCACCCATTTTCACAGTATAGGAGGCTCTCGCCACAGTGTTATTTCGTTCCTGCTCCGACGCCTGTTCCTCCGTCTCGGTCACCTCAGACTGTTCTTGTGCTTTTTCCGTACTCTGTGTCTGCGTTATATTGTCCTCCTCCATTTTTGCTACAGCTTCGAATTCTTCTGTCTGCGCTGCCTCCTGCTTCACCACCTCCGTTTCTTCCGGAAGCTCTTCATCTATATGTAACATTACCTCCGCCGTATTTCCGCTTTCGTCTGTAACATATTCTATCTGGCTCTCCATATTCCCCGAAAGCTGTACAAGGCTGTGCTCCACCGCTCTCATCTTGTCATAATTATAAATCATGGTAACTCCCAGAGCCATGACCGTGGTCAGCAGAAAACCGCCTGCTGCATAGGCAAACCTGCCTGAAACGTACCTTCCTGCCTTCTTATTTTTTTCGGTTTTCTTATCCCGAATGATCCTGCGAAAACGCCGAATTGCATCGTCCCGGATCTCTTTTTCTTTTTCCACCGGTTCTCTGTGATTTTCCTCGATCAGATAATCCTGCATAGGCTGGTTTTTATCATAATAAATATAATATCCCTGCAGCTGCCTCGATACCTCCCCATCCTTCGCAAATACGGCAATCTCATTCTCCAGCATATCCCTCGCCAGTAATACCTGATATTCTCCCAGTGTTTCCTTTTGAATCAATTCCTCACTTTGTTCCTCCGGTTCCTCCAAGCTCATATACCATCCTACTATCCGGCTCTGAGGAAAGTACTTATCCATCTGTCTGCAAAGATCGGCCTTTGCAGCCTCATCCACGGAAAATGTTTCCGTCTTCAGCGCTCCGTTCACAAAAATATACGTACTGTTCTCTGTCTCATGAATCTCTCCCAGAAGAATCGCCCGCTCAATGGCCTCCGGTTCCGGTCTGCATAAAAATGTAACCACATAATCTTCAATATATACCTTTTTCGCTTCTTCTCCATCGCCGATCTGCCTGATATTCTTTGGCAGCTTCCATTCTTTTTTTGCCTCTGACATATCTATACTCACTCCTTTTTGGGCTCAGATTAGCACAAAATGCATGCAGATTTTAGCAAACGGATGTCTGAAATCTGAATTTTCTTCGACAAATCATGCAATGGAATTTTTTTTATATAAACGGAAATACTGTGGAATATGATATTAAAAAGGAGTTGCAGGAGTATATATGAAAACACTTTTTTCTTCCAGAACCCACTATATCAACGGAACGCTGCAGACTGCTCCCCTGCTTCTTGCCAGACAACTCAAAAAACTACTGTCCGGTCATGATCTCCCGACCGCTCCTCCCATTTTTGTCTGCATCGGCAGTGACCGTGTCACCGGAGACAGCCTTGGTCCTCTGGTGGGTACCAGTCTGGCGCATTCTCCCTATTTTCCATATTCTGTATACGGGACGCTCCGACATCCCGTTCACGCACTGAATCTCGGTACGGCCGTCTGTGAAATACAGCAGCGTCACCCGCACAATCCGGTCATTGCCATTGACGCCTCTCTGGGAAGCCGACATCACCAGCGTTATATCACGATCGCTCCCGGCAGCATTGCGCCCGGCTCCGGAGTGGATAAGGAGCTGCCCGCGATCGGCGATATTGCGATCACCGGGATTATCAACACTATGGGTGATTATCCCCAGATGCTTCTGCAAACCACACGGCTTTCTGTCGTTATGGAGCTGGCCAACTGTATTACGCACGGTATTCTGCTGGCCAGCGGTTGTCTCGACGAGACAGAGTGCGCTGTGCATTATAGACAGTAGCATACTGCTGCCTCACATCTACAGATGCGATCCGTTCTCACCAAACGCAGAGCACAAAAAAGGCGTTGCCTAACGGCAACGCCCACATATCCGGTATCTTATACCCAAG
>JAUNCG010000102.1 GCA_030526715.1 Eubacteriales bacterium | reverse complement strand
TCGTTTGTTGACAAATATGTGTATTTTTGATATGATACGAATATCAGTGAAGAATTACTGATAAGTAGAGAAGATGTTATACGTAAAGTGTCTTCGGATGGGGAGACTTCCGAAGAACGAAGGGTTTACCCGCGTTATAAGATCGCTTCCGCTACTGCGTGAGAAAGATGCGTCCCGATGAGGCCAGTTGGGGTGTGTTTCGTTTACGCAGATTTTTCATGTCCGGAGTCCGGCATAAGAGACGGAAGAATCTTGTAGGGCGGATTTTTTTTGTTCACTTATGAGGTTGGATGTTTTTGTGCCGGACAGAAGGAATATTATCATTCTATAAGAAAAGGAGAATAGACATGGGATTCAAATCTGATATTGAGATCGCACAGGAGACCGTGATGTCCCCGATTACAGAGATTGCTGAAAAGGCAGGTATTGATGATAAGTACTTAGAGCAGTACGGAAAATATAAAGCAAAGATTGATTACAACCTCTTGAAAGAAAAGGAAAAGAACGGTGAGCCGGACGGCAAGCTGATTCTGGTTACCGCTATCAATCCGACACCGGCAGGAGAAGGTAAGACAACAACTTCGGTTGGTCTGGCAGACGGACTTTCCAAGATCGGCAAAAAGACGATGGTAGCTCTTCGTGAGCCGTCCCTCGGACCGGTATTCGGTGTTAAGGGTGGAGCAGCAGGCGGTGGATATGCACAGGTTGTTCCGATGGAGGATATCAATCTTCATTTTACCGGTGACTTCCATGCAATCGGAGCCGCAAATAACCTGCTCGCAGCTATGATTGACAATCACATTTTCCAAGGCAATGCGCTGAATATTGATCCGAGAAAGATTACATGGAGAAGATGTGTGGATATGAATGACCGTCAGCTTCGTAATGTTGTAGACGGACTCGGCGGAAAGACTAACGGTATGCCGAGAGAGGATGGCTATGATATCACAGTAGCGTCCGAGATCATGGCAGTTCTGTGTCTGGCAAGCGATATTATAGACCTGAAGAAACGTCTTTCCCGTATCATCATTGGTTATACCTATGGTAAGGTAGCAGAGCAGAAGCCGGTAACCGCTGGTGATCTTCATGCTGAAGGCGCGATGGCTGCACTGCTGAAGGATGCTCTGAAGCCGAATCTGGTGCAGACTCTGGAGCATACTCCGGCAATCGTACATGGTGGTCCGTTTGCGAATATCGCGCATGGATGTAACTCTGTTACAGCTACCAAACTGGCTCTGAAGCTTTCTGATTATACCGTTACAGAGGCTGGCTTCGGTGCTGACCTTGGCGCTGAGAAGTTCTTGGATATCAAGTGCCGTATGGCAGGCTTGAAGCCGAATGCAGTAGTAATCGTAGCAACTGTTCGTGCTCTGAAGTACAACGGCGGCGTTGCAAAGGCTGATCTGAATAACGAGAATCTGACCGCGTTAGAAGCAGGTCTTCCGAACCTCCTGAAGCATGTAAGCAATATTACGAATGTATACAAGCTTCCGTGTGTAGTTGCTATCAATGCATTCCCGACAGATACAAAGGCAGAGCTTGATCTTGTAGAGGCTAAGTGTAAGGAGCTTGGTGTAAACGTTGTTTTGTCTGAGGTTTGGGCAAAAGGCGGCGAAGGCGGCGTAGCTCTTGCAGAGGAAGTTGTAAGACTTTGTGAGCAGCCGAACGAGTTTACATATTCATATGAGCTGGAAGGAAGCATCGAGGATAAGCTGAATGCTATCGTTACCAAGATCTACGGCGGCAGCAGAGTTGTTCTTACTGCAAATGCAGCGAAGCAGGCCAAGGAGCTTGAGGCACTCGGATTTGGTAACTGCCCGATTTGTATGGCGAAAACTCAGTACAGCCTGACAGATGATCAGACGAAGCTTGGCGCACCGACCGGATTTGAAGTTACGGTTCGTAACCTGAAGATCAGTGCAGGCGCAGGATTTATCGTAGCGCTGACCGGTGAGATCATGACCATGCCGGGTCTGCCGAAGGTTCCGGCTGCGGAGCGTATTGATGTAGATGAGACCGGAAAGATTACCGGACTGTTCTAAGAACAGCATAACATTACAATGGACAGCGTACTTCGTGACTGTTCTGTTGTCATGAATAATAGCGCCGGGTGACACAGGTCTCCCGGCGCATTTTCTCAAATGATGTCGGAAGGAGGCAGGAATATGTTTCAGGATGAAATGGGTGCGGTAGCAAAAGGCGCTGCGGCAAAAGTGAATCTGCTTGAAAAAAATCCATTTGGATATGTAATTGCGTCTTGTATGGCAGGATTGTATATCGCTCTTGGTAGTATTATGATGGGCTTTGTCGGGGGAATTCTTACGGGGCAGCCGGCACAGAAGCTGGTTAGCGGTATCGTATTCTCGGTGGGATTGTGTTTTGTACTGATGGGTGGTGCAGAGCTGTTTACCGGTAATAATTTCGTGATGGCTGTGGGAGGAATGAAGAAGAGTGTTTCATGGGGACAGGTGATAAAGCTTTGGATCGTCTGCTATATCGGCAATCTGATCGGTTCTGTAATTGCGGCAGGGATTTTTACGATGACAGGTATTCCCGGCAGCGGTGATATTGGTACTTTTTTTGCAAATGCGGCAGCTAATAAAATGGCGGGAGCGCCTTTGCAGCTTTTCTCAAAAGCAATTTTCTGCAATATTCTGGTATGTATCGCTATCTGGTGTGGAACAAAACTGAAGACGGAAGGCGCAAAGATCGCAATGGTGTTCTGCTGTGTAGGTACCTTCGTTACCTGCGGTTTTGAACACAGCATCGCAAATATGACGTTCCTAACGATCGGTCTTATGAATCCACAGGGTGCGGCAGTGAGTCTGGGCGGTTTTTTCTATAATCTTATCATTGTAACGCTTGGAAACATGGTGGGTGGAATTCTGTTTGTAGCAATTCCGTATTATTTTATTTCAAAAGAGAAATAAATATATAGATAAAGATTACAGAAAGATAACAAAAATATTTCGTGAAGATGTCTCAAGCTTAAAAACGGGTTGAGGCATCTTTTCTTTTATGATATAATGGCATCATATGCGGGGATTATGGGAGGTTATTTATGAAAGAAAAAAGATGGAAAAAGGTCTTAATAGTATGCCTTCTGATGGTATGTTTCAGCAGTTTGATGCTTGGAACGTCTGCAAATGCTTCTGTTGTGGAGAACGTAACGAAGGCTCAGAAGGCCAATCCGGGACAGTGGGTGGTTTCAAAAAAAGGGTATCGTTACCGATTTACAAAATCGGGAACCTATGCTAAAAACCGCTGGCTGAAGATCGGCAGCCATATTTATTATTTTAAAGCCGATGGACATCTGCAGATCGGTTGGAAAAAATACAGAGGAAAAAAATATCATTTTGGGGAGCAGGGGACACTGACGACTGGATGGTATAAGGTGGGAAGTTCCAGATACTATTCGTGGAAGGCGGACGGCTCTGTCGCTACCGGAAAAGTAACCATTGCGGGGAAGCAATATTATTTCAGCAAGTCGGGAATTATGAAGACGGGATGGCAACTGATCGGAGGAAGCTATTATTATTTTAAGCCGAAGAATGGCAGTATGGCTGTAAATACGATAATCGGCGAGTATCGTGTGGACAAGAAGGGGCGCAGAGTGATGACGGAGGAAGAAGAGGTTCCGGAGAAGGCATTAAAGAAGAGCGGACATGTAGATTACATGGTTGGCGATTCAAGAACTGTCGGTCTTGGAAGCGTGACCGGGACGAGCAGCAAATGCAAGGCTTTGGTAGGAGCGGGACATACATGGTGCAGAAGCACAGCGCTGACATGGCTGGAGAAAAAGCTCAAAAGCAATCCGACAGCAACTGTAGTTCTTAATTTCGGGGTGAATGATATAGATAATTACGCAAATTATATTGCTTCATATCGAGCACTGATGAAGAAGTTTCCAAAGGCAAATATCTATATCATGTCGGTAAACCCGGTGGATTCAGCTTATAACTGGGGATATTACACCGTTGCACAGATGAAGGCGAAGATCAAGACATTTAACAAAAAGATGAAGGCGGCCTTTCCGGACAATTATCTGGATTGTCATTCTCATCTGGTGAAAGAGACATTTACAACGGTGGATGGTATTCATTATACGGCAGCGACGTATAAAAAAATATATCAGTTTATTTTGGATAATGTCTGATTCGAAGTATATTGAGGATTCTGAACAGAAGCGATATCGATATTTTGTAAAACTTTGGCAAAATATTGATGAATTAGCGGTTGACAGTTCGGGATCCTTATACTATAACCTGACTTTTGCAGGAGACAAGGATAAAAAATGCCCACAACCCCAGTAAATATGCTGGATTGTGGGCTTATTGTTTTGTCAGATTTTCATGGTGT
>JAUNCG010000101.1 GCA_030526715.1 Eubacteriales bacterium | reverse complement strand
AACTCATTTCTTCGTGACCAATGTTTCGTGTTATATCCTAATCTTCGTCTTCCCAGCCTTCCGGTTCGTCTAGATCCTTTAAACCATCTGACAAATGTTCTATTCTGTCGCCATCCATCAAATATTCCTCAAGTTTGCTCCGAATAATCAAATATCAATCTGTCGAGCAAATCATTTCATCTCTGCAAATTGTATCATGCGCGATATACGACCTTGAACTCTTCACAGACAATTTCCATATCTTCAGTAAACTTCATATTTACCTCAGCCAATTCATTACTGAAGAAATCCACGTGAACTTTCTTCCAATATTCGTAGCTCCGGTCACCTTCACCTTCTTTATAAGCGTGCTCTTCTGTTGCTAAATTGAAGGGAACAATATTTACATTCCTAGTTTGTATAATACAAACTGGTTCATCCTTACTATTAAGTATGACACTATATTCTCCAACCGCTGGTAACGGCTCGCCTTCTACCTTATACCAATAGTAAAGGCTGCATGTTGCCGTCTTTACTCCATCCAATACCAATTTTGCAAGCTCATCCGGCGCACCTTCAAACTGCCACGCCTCATAAGCTATGTCCTCTTGAAGATTTTTTTCTTCTCTAAACTTTTTCCATATTTCTTGTACTGTCATGTTACTCCGTCAACTTTCGATTTATCTTTATCCCGTATACGCATCCTCCGCAGTATTCTTGAAGTTCTGCTTTGCAAGCCATTCTTCTTCATCCTTATTTTCAGGAATATCAATTCTTTCGATTTTAAAGACTACTGGTCTTGTTCCATCATTGCAGCAGGCAATCATCATACGCTCATCATTGGTCCAACCATGCATGATGGAGCCTCCCTGAAGTGCTGTGTAGACATATCTGCTGACAGCATCCCATGCCTCACCGCAAAATTTACCATTCATCAAATGATAGAAGTCGTCTTTTTCCGGTGTACGATCCAGAATAAACTCATCCCCTACTTTGAAGCACGGACATGGTCCTGACTTCGGATCTGCCAAATATTTCTCTTGCAGTTCCGGAAATACCTTTGTTTCCAGAACGGTTATTTTACACTGATGTTTCATACCTATTTCACCTCGTATCCAGCTTTTGCAAGCGCATCGAGCGCTTTCTCATAGTTCTCTTCTTTTACAAGAATGTAGTCCGTATTAAATGTCGAAACAGCAAAGATTCCGATTTTGTTTTCAGCCAGAATTGACGATATCTTTGAAAGTATCCCTATTAGCGAGAAATCCAGAACTCCCTGAATTCTGAATGCCTTCCAGCCATCATCTCTTTCAACTGTATTCGCAGGAGTATCGTCTGTAATGCATACGAGAGAAATCTCCTCATCTGTCTTTCCTATAAAATAAAAGTCTTTTCCTGTTATCAGATCCTGCTCTGATTCCACCTTGCAGACGGTAAAATTATGGTCAATCTTCTTCAGTTCCATTGCTTACCTACCTTCTTTCACTTCCTTATCCACTGTTCATCCGGATTCTCGTCATCCATGAATCTATATCGTTCTACTGTCATATGCAAATCATGTTTTTCTCTGAGTGCTGCCAGTTCTGCCATCATAGGAGAGGCATGATGGGCATCCAATGCCTCCTGATCTCTCCAGCTATCGATAAGCAAAATCGTTTCCGGATCGTTCATCGAGGTGAAATACTCGTATCTGAGGTTTCCCTCTTCCCATCGAATTCGATCTGCAATACCGCTGCGCTCCATCTCTTCTGCGAACTTTCTGGCACTCCCGTTTGTTCCTCTATAATATAAATTCACTGTTAACCTCATTTGATCATTCCTTTACATACATAAGCGATAATTCATCTAAGATTTCTTTAGACGTTTATCTGCTCCCAATACTCTTCTAGCATTTCATCAATGCAAATTTCTATTCGTTCGTCTTCCTCATCCAGGTAACATGCCGCCAGTGATAAAACATCTACATGATTTTCACCTGCAAGCGCCTTAGGATCATATTTCCAGATCTGTAAAGCAACCTGATTTTGTTCGTTTATCAATAAATCCGATACATCTGATTTCCATTGTTCATCAGATACTGCCGCATAACATTGAATTCTTGGTGGATTTAACATCGACACAAGTGACAGTGCACTCTCTCCTGAATAAAGCAAACTCTTATCCACCGTATCAGCCGGTATATAAACGGTTCTTTTTATAGGATTTAATAGATATGGTTTTGCTTTTTCGTAAAGCTCTTTTCTGGTTAAATCTGTAGTCATCACCTTTTGTACACCGGATTTATACACCTGAATCAATCCAGTTTGTTCGAGATTTCTTACTGCCCGGGTAATTGTCATTGCAGATACACCAAGTGTGGTTATAGCAGAACTTGTAAATAGATCTTTCTCTGCATTATTGATATAATGGAAAAGTAGCATTTGAGCTGATGGAATAAGCTTTTCTTTTGGTTCCAGTTCCGCATCACACCGTTCTGTCAGCAACATTCCTACAAAGGGTAAAAAACACTGTTTATCAGATACAACAAATGGAATACCAGCCTCTATCATTCCCTGACGTTCCCTGGCTGTAATTCGATCCAGCATCAACACAACAGGAATTCTTTCAATGCTTCTCATCTTCTCTATGCGTTTTCGTATGGCACTGAATGTATCCAATTGCGTTTTAGGATATAGGAGAAACACTTTTTGCTGATCAAACCATGCACTTCGAATTGTATATCTCCCACGCATATAGTTTGGCAAAGAATATGTCTCATCTGTGTATTTAATTTTTATATGAAAGATTTTTTTGATCAGATCCATTTTTGTATTCCTTTTTAACTTTATTTCGTATTATAACCTCAAACTCGTTAAAAATCAATATCACGTTATTTTAATATAGAAATATAATAAAATAACGCCCAAGCATTTCTGCTTGAGCGTACATTACAATGTTTAACTTTTTCCTTAAATCATTATATCGCCCGGAACATCGTCCGTCGCATCGGCTTCTCCTTCTTCGGCCCTTCGAGCTCTTTTCTGGCTTCTTCTGCCTTCTGCACTCTTTCCATTTCCTTGGCTGCATCGTTCAGTCCCAGATGCGTATAGGTATTTAGGGTAACTCCGATATCACTATGGCCCATCAGGTACTGCAGACTCTTCGGATTCATTCCGGCCTTTGCCTAGTTGCTGCAGTAGGTGTGGCGGCAGACGTGCGGAGTGATGTTCGGCATTTGCAGCTTGAAGATGCTGTTGTACCTGTCGACCATGTGATTGAAGCGGTGCTCCCAGTGCATGGCCACCAATGGTACTCCCTTCTCATCGATGTAAAGAAATCCGATATATACTGTTCCGGGACGATCTCAGCAAAAACGATATTAAAAAGTTGAAGGAAGTTGCAGCAGACCTGCTCCAAAAGATTAAAGCAAAAATCTCTGAGCTTGACCACTGGACAGACAAGCAGGAAACCAAGGCTGCTGTAGATAACCTAATTCGTGACACCCTGTGGGCAGAACTGCCTGAGTGCTACGATGAACTCAGCATCTCCATGTACCGTCAGAAAATATACGAATATATTTACACACGCTACCAGTCCGTAGCATAAACATAAGGAAACGGCCGCACCGGAATTGTCTCCGATGTAGCCGTTAACATTTTATGGAAGATAAATCACGTTCATCTTCTCAATATTATTAAGTTCATCCTGCTTCTCATTCCTAGCCAAAAAATAAATTCTATTGGCAACAATGTCTGCAGCTCTTACTAACAATTTAGACTCAGAATTACAATACTCCAAATGCACTTCCTGCATTTTTCTAAAAATTGGAGGATAATATACCTTGTAATTCCAATTAAATGTACCGAGCTTGAATTCTTGTTCTAATGCTTCCTCCAGCTCGTATCTACCATTAGTGGCTGTTGTGTGCTCATCAACAAAGAAATATAAGCGTTCTACTTCATCCGCATTAATAACGCCATCATGAATCAAAGCTTCAAATGCACGCTTAACAGCAATTTTATAAGTAAAATCCAGATACCTCTGTTTATCCTTCTTGCTCTGGAATATCCTGTCGTGAACATCATTTTCTCGAACAACCACACCAAATTTATAACATTTGTTGAGAGATCTGAAAAGCTTACCTTTTTCTTTATTTGTGATCTGTGTTGCTTTTAATTCGTAATCCGAAGGAACACCTTTATTCTTACGTAGCATCTTCTCAACACTAGAATATTTTCTTGACCAGACTTCCTTTTCATTGGAACCGATCAAAATCACTCCTCCAAAAACGAAATAGTCATTGTGTTCTTTATCAAAAACTCCGGACTCATCAGAATAGACAAAAATATTCATCCAAGTACCTCGTGTCTACAAAGTAAAAAAGCCACCGCAAGGGTGGCCTCATGATCGACGATATTACATATCGCTTAAACGCTAATTCGATATCATGAGTATACAGCGTATCTCTACCTGCTACTATATTATATGCCATGGATCCCAATTTGACAATAAAGAAATTGTAAAATTTTTATGACA
>JAUNCG010000100.1 GCA_030526715.1 Eubacteriales bacterium | reverse complement strand
ATTTTTATAAGGAATCACGGAGTCAAAAGGAGGTATATTTCTGTGAGATGTGCGAACAGCAATAGACACTTTATCGGTTTAAAAATTTAATGAGCAAAAGTGTTGACGGTATTAGGTCAGTGAATTATGATGGATATCAAATAAACGAACAGGAGGAAGTGGTGTGAGAAAGTGGGCAAGGAAGATTACAGCATGGACAGCGGTGGTATCTATGACGGCAAGTCTTTTGTTTAGCAGTGTTCAGGCAGAAGATGTTATGCTGCAGGACGCTGCGGAGCTGTTGGAGAACGCAGGGGATGCGGTGGAAGAAGCGGCGTCACCGGCTGTGGCTGAGACAGAGCAGATGCCGGAAGCGATAGATGAAGGAAGTGCAATCGAAGAGGAAACTCAGACAGAGTGGCAGGAAGAGTTTACAGCGGAGGAAGAAGAACTTACCTCTGAAGAGACGGAAACGGGAGATCTCACTTTCGAGGATGAGGAGTGGATTCTGGATGAGACCTCTCTGGAAGAGGAGACGGCAGAGCCGGAACCGGTATATGCAGAGCCTGTGATTGAAAACGGTCTTGTGGACAAGAATCTGAAGAAGATTACTCCGTATTCTTACCATAATGCAGCTGTTCAGACGGATGAGGAGACAGCATCATCGGGAGTGCAGTTCAAGGATGCGATTATATTCACCATGGGATATACTGGTCTTAGCAACGGTAATACGGGACAGATTGATTATAACTTTAAGGGTGAGTACAGCTCAATGAGTTTCCAGCTTGGCTATTATGGAGGAACCAAGAGAGATGCCAAGCTGACCGTGATTGCGGATGGGATAGAGGTGATTAAGGAACAGAAGTATGCTTACAACACGTTTGCGGCTAATGTGACAGTGGATTTGAACGGGGTCAGTCATCTGACGATCAAGTTGGTTTCTGATGGTTATGACAAAGTAAGATACGTTATCGGAAACAGTTCCTTCAGCCGCGCCGTTGCAGCGCACGAAGAGATACCGCTCACTTCGAATATCACGGATAACTGTGAGTTGATCATGGATGGAGGTACATCTGTACTGGATGATAGTGAGACTTATGCCATGGGTGGCTACGAGTATCAGGGTGGCATCAGTATGAGTATGTATTCTAATTTTGGCAGTACAACACAGAATGCAAGTTTCAATCTCCAGAAGCATTATTATTCCATGACCTTTGACATTGCTAAATATAATCCAACAGCGTACTATGTAAGAAATGCGCAGTTGACGATCACAGCAGATGATCAGGTCGTTCTGGAAAAGAAGCTTTCATGGAACGATATCTCGTATCCGGTGCAGTTGGATCTGCATGGAGTACAAAAGCTGACAATCCAATTGGTATCCAGTGGGTATGATAAGGTAGAGTACCGTATGGGTAATATCCATCTGGTGAGTGACGGAGCTGTTCAGAAGATTATTTTCAGAAAAAATAAGCTGTCAGTATCGCCAAAGCAGCCGCAGGTACAGCTGGAGCCGGTGATCATACCGAATGACGCATACAATAAGAATTTCACGGCGACGATGGATACACCGAATATTGCAGATATGGATGAGAATTATCTGGTGACCGGCAGGCACAAAGGAACTGCAATCGTGACTGCAGTGGCAGAGGCAGATCCGAATATTACTGCTAAATGTGAAATTACTTCTACAATGCCGGCGGCAAGGTACATCCCGAGTGTGGATGGATGGGGATTTACCAATAAAGTGCTGAATATTTTTACAAAATTTACTGATGAGAACTGGGATTTTTCAGTACCGGATTATTATAAAAATATGTATCAGCGCATTTCCGGAGAATATCCGCTGTACACGATAAGCGCTAACATCAGCAAGGCAAATAAGTTGACGGAGCTGACAAATGCGGCAATCAGTGGTCCGGCACAGCTTTGGTATATTCTGGGAGGTACAAATGCCAACGGTGGTCTGTGCTACGGATATTCGTTGGCTTCAGCATTGACGTATACTGGGGATCTGAAGTTTTCTCAGTGGGATTTTGGAGTGGATACTCCGGAGAATCCGGGACAGGTAGAAGCACTGCTTGAGTATTATGGTTATTCATCTGCGCTGGATTTGTATCTACAGCAGCTGATTTATGGATGCTTTATCTCACAGGGAACAAAGTCTGCTGTTTTGAACAAGTGGTTGCATAAAGATAAATACAATGACCTGATCAATGCGGTCAAGAATTTCCAGAATACCGGCAAAAAGCCGATTCTGATTAACTTAAATACAGTGCATACCGTATTGCCGTATGAGGTACTCGAGATAGGCAATAAGATCTATGTCTATATTTACGATTGTAATCTGGATGATAATCCGGATGATAATCGCATCACGTTTACAAAAGACGATGATGGTACGATTACCGGATGGTCCTATGATTCCTATTCTAATCTGAAGGGAGAGATTACGTATGTGGATTCGCTGAGTACGATTTCAGACAGACTCAAAAAGTCAGCCACACTGGATTTGGTGACAAAGATTGTGTACAGTACAGCAAATTCGGTATCAGTTACGAAGAATGGCAATGTACTCATGCGTTATAGTCATGGTGTTTACAGTGGAGATACTTCTCAGTCGGATGCAGCACCGTTCACAGTGGCAGGTGCATCATCAGAATCCTATCAGAATGGGGCAGCGATCGCGGTGTTTTCGGATGATGTGACGATCCAGAATACCAGCGGTGAGGAGCGTGTATTGACCTATATTGCAGAACCGGATGCCACAATGATCGTGGAGAGCGATGGCAATTCCAAGATTACACAGACCGGAGATAAGACTCTGGAGATCACACCATCTAAAAAAGGAACGGTTGCGGTACAGTACAATTATGGCAATGATAAGGTCATCAAGGTTACCGGAGAAGCAGATAGAAATGTACAGGTTGCAGCGGATCCGGATAAGGGTCTGACATTTACTGGTTACCGCAATGCAAAGATAACGGTACTTAAGGATGAGGAAGAGGTTACCGGTAAAACCAGAACCCTGCAGCCGATGGAGGAGTATACAGCATCTACTGAGGGAACATTGGAAGGCAACCTTACGGATGAGGATAATACAGAACCGGAAGTGACAAATCCGGAGAAGAAAGACAACATAGATCAGAGCATGACGAAGCCCGGGAATCAGGCGGTACTTGTGAAATCTATCGAGATCTCCGGTATGTCTCAGAAGATTGCTGCTGGGAAGAAGGTACAGCTTATGGCATCAGTTTTTCCGGAAAATGCAGAAAATCAGGCGGTCATCTGGACATCCTCCAACACAAAGGTAGCGACGGTGGATGAGTTGGGTCTTGTGAAGGTGAAGAAAAAGACCGGTGGAAAATCTGTGGTAATTACTGCGACAGCGGCAGATGGCAGCGGTGTGAAGGCTGTATATAGCATACAGTCCATGAAGGGCGTGGTTACTTCTGTAAAGCTGAGCGGAAAGGAGGGCGTCAAAGCCGGAAAGCAGATCAAGCTCAAGGCGAAGGTGAAGGCTTCTAAGAAGGCGAATAAGAAATTGCAGTGGAGCAGCAGCAACGAGGAATATGCGACAGTCTCCGCGTCGGGAAAGGTGCAGACAACTGCAGCAGGAAAGGGCAAGACTGTGAAGATTACTGTCAAAGCAACAGATGGCAGCGGTAAAAAAGCGGTGTGGAAGCTGAAAATAAAATGAACAGTAACAAAAAAATTACATAAAATAGAAATATAAGAGTGAACATTTCAGAAAAGTGTGTTATGATATACACGAATGTCCGGAAGGACAGAATTTAGAGAAAAGGAGATAAAGACTATGCCATTAGTAACGACGACAGAAATGTTTAAAAAGGCATACGATGGAGGCTATGCAGTTGGAGCTTTCAACGTAAACAACATGGAGATCGTGCAGGGTATCACTGAGGCAGCCGGCGAACTGAAGAGCCCGGTAATCCTTCAGGTATCCAAGGGAGCACGCGCTTATGCGAATCACACCTACCTTGTAAAGCTGGTTGAGGCTGCTGTACAGGAGAATCCGGAGATTCCGATCGCTCTGCATCTGGATCATGGCGATTCTTTCGAACTGTGCAAGAACTGTATCGACGGCGGATTCACATCTGTTATGATCGATGCTTCTTCCAAGTCTTTCGAGGATAATATCGCTCTGACCAAGCAGGTTGTAGAGTATGCTCATGCTCACGGTGTTGTAGTTGAGGCTGAGCTTGGTACTCTGGCTGGTATCGAGGATGAGGTAGTTGTTGAAGCTGGTACTGAGAGCTACACAAGACCGGAAGAGGTTGAGGAGTTCGTTGACAGAACCGGTTGTGATTCTCTGGCAATCGCTATCGGAACATCTCACGGCGCATACAAGTTCACTGCTGATCAGTGTACACGTAACGAGGAGGGTATCCTTGTTCCGCCGCCACTTCGTTTTGACGTACTTGAGGAGATCATCAAGAGAGTACCGGGATTCCCGATCGTTCTTCATGGTTCTTCTTCCGTACCGCAGGAGTTCGTAAAGATGGTAAACCAGTACGGCGGAAATATGCCGGATGCAGTTGGT
>JAUNCG010000004.1 GCA_030526715.1 Eubacteriales bacterium | reverse complement strand
ATCACCGAGGCAACGCTTTGTCAACAACTTTTTTAAACTTTTTTCAAAAATTTTTGAGTCACTAATTTTTGAGTCAAAAATGATAATTAGCTGATCTGCCACCGAACCTTACTTCCCTCTTCATCCTTACTGACGATCAGCTGATCTTCGATCACCTGCTTGAGTTCTGTTACGTGGGAGATCAGTCCGATAAGTTTCGATCCGCCTGCCATCCTCTGCAGCACCTTCACAGCCTGATCTCTAGAATTGTTATCCAGTGAACCAAATCCTTCATCGATAAACATCACATCCAAATGAATCGACGCGGAGCTCTCCTGTATCTGATCCGACATTCCAAGCGCCAAAGCAAGTGCTGCCATGAAGGATTCTCCTCCGGACAGGGTGCGAATCTCCCGCTCTTTTCCGGTGACATTGGAATAGACCATCAGATCGAGGCCGCGATTTTTTCCTACTCCGGCATTCTCCGTACTGACCATCCGAAGCTCATACTGTCCCGCAGTCATTTCGAAAAAACGTGCATTTGCATGGTGCAGTATCCGATCCAGATAATATCTCTGCACGAAAGTCTCAATATCCATACGGGCACCGGTAATTTTTCCCGCCAGACGATTGTACAGGCTATCGACTCTGGTGTACTCCTTCAGCAATCTGCCTCGCTCCTCCATCTTTGGCATCAGCGCATTCTGTACACTCTGATTCACGCGAAGCTCCTCCTTCACCCGTTCATAGGCTGAGCGCGTAGATCGAAAGGTTACTTCCGATTCCTCCATCTGTCTCTGAAGCTCCTCGATGTTTGGGCGTTCCTGTTTTCCGATCAGCTTCCTTGCAGCCTCCAGAGTTCCCTCTGCGGAAGCTTTCCTTCTATTATAATAGTCAAGCTTCTGCTGCAATTCCCTGACATCAGATTTTCGATGATGCTCCACGATCCATTTCCATGTGCCGCCAGTAATTTGATGTTCGTCCGTTCCTTTCTCAGACAAGCTCTCCAAAAATGCCTTTTCCTGCAATACCCGTCGATATTTCTCCGCGCATGTACTTTGCTCTGACTGAAGCTCCGGTAGTTGCTCCGTATACTGACGAATCAGAATCTCGGTTTCTTCTCTTGCTGATTTTGCTTTCTGCGCTTCCCGCTCAGATCTGACATATGCTGTCTCTTTGGCTTCCTTGATCTCCTGCACCCGGCGAAGCGCTTCCCTCGCTGCTCGAAGATCCTCAAATTCTTTCTGCTCTTTCAGCTTTACCGGTGTCGTTTGACAAACCATTCGCAGGTTTTCACTCTCCGCCATCTTTTCCATGCGCTCATGCAGCTTCTGTACTCTAGCTTCAAACTGGATTTCTTTTTCTCGAAGAAGCTCTAGCGCCGCATGTGCTTCCGTTGATTTTTCCGTCAAAGTTCCCTGCAACCTATCGGTTTCTTCTTTCAAGGCATCTACCATCTGTCTCGTCAGTCCATGATATTTTTCAGAAATCCGCCTCGGATGTGGATGCTCCAGAGAACCGCACACCGGACAGGGTTCTCCCGGCCGCAGCTTTTCCTGTGCCAGAACCCCTGCCTGTTCGTCCAAGAATGCATTGTGAAGGGAAACATATTCTATATTTTTCTGTTGAAACTGCTCACGCACCACAGCATATTCTTCCTGCATCCCCACTGCTCTTCTCTGTTCTTTTCTCAACTGCTCCCAAATGTCGGCAGCCTCTGAGGTCTCCTCAACCAGAAGCTGGGCTTCTTCATATTTTTTTTGCCATAGCTCCTGCTCCGCCTTTGCCGCATCCGTCTCCCGGGACAGCCTTTCACAGCGCGCCTGTTCCTCCGGCAGTCTTTGTCTGCGAGTTTCCAGCGCTTCCTCCATCTTTTTGACACGCTCTGCTGCTTCCTCATACCTCAGATGAACATTTTGAATCTCGTATGCGGCATCAATATTTCTGATCAAGTCCCTAATCCGTCCGAATTCCTCCTCCTGCTGTGCGCACTGTGCCAATATTTCTTCTGCCTGCTGTTTCTGTATAAAAGACTGCTCCAGCGTCTGTCCGCGAATTGCCGCATCCCGTCTTTCGTCCCGTTCTCTGCCTGCTTTTTCAAATATCTTGCAAAGCTTCGTCTGTTCCATCTCCAGAATGCCGCAAAGCTCCTTTAAATACTCCTGAAAGCCTTCCAACTCCGCAACATTCATTTTTTCCGCAGAAATGATGCGCTGTTTCAACGCCTCCATCTCCTCTGAAGAATCGAAGTCATCCGGGATCGTGGTATGCGCAATCTCGGTCTGGCAGGCAGTTCTCATCTGCGCCATTGCAGACTGCATCTCCTTTCTGCGCCGTCCCAACTCGTCTACGATATCCTGATACACCTCTGTGTGAAACAGCTTGCGGAAGATGAGCTTTTTCTGATCTGATTTGGCCCTCAGCAGCTCCATGAATTCTCCCTGCGCGATCATTCCCACCTGCATAAACTGATCCTTGGTGAGTCCGATAAGCTCCTCCAGTTTCCGCTCCGTCTCTTTCTGCACATACTCAGTACCGTCCGGCATGATCAGAGAAACCTGTTCTTTCTCCTCCTTCTGTCCGTTTCCCCGTTTCAGAGGACGCAGATGTCGGGGAGTCCGACGCACTCTGTAAAACTGCTCGTCTCCCCCGCTCATCTCCGAAAAAGTCAATTCCACATACGGATCAACAGTATACTCCGCAAACTGGCTCTGCAGCTCAAAGCCATCCTTTTTATTGCTTCCGGAGCTCGCCTCCCCATAGATCGCGAACACAATGGCATCGAAGATGGTCGTCTTCCCCGCTCCGGTATCTCCCGTGATAAGAAACAGATTCTGATTCGGGTCTGCAAAATCTATCGTTGTCTTTTTTCCATAGGACCCAAAGGCCTGCATTGTCAGCTTCCATGGTCGCATCCCGTCACACCTCCTGAATGCTGTTGATCACATCTCTCAGCAGCTTCTGTTCTTCCTCATCCAAATCCTGCAAAAACTCTGTACACAGAGTAAATACATCTTTTTCTGTCTCCGGAGTATATTCCACACGGTAATCGGATGTCCGGCAGATCTCACGACGTATTTCCAGTACATTCGGAAATACGCTGCGGATACGATCCTGCATATCTATCACATCCAGATCCACCCTGTCCGTCAGGAGAATCGACACATAATCCTCACTTCCCTGTCCCAGAATCTCCTGCAGCGTTCCATGCAGCATGCGCACTTCCCGAAGCGGATGCAACGGAAGCACCTGTGTATGAAGCTCTCCTTTTGCCCCCAGCTCTACCTCAAGGATGCCCTTTTGCTGTCCCGCTTCACTTACAGAGCAGGCCAGCGGAGTTCCGCAGTATCGATAGGCATCGCTTCCGACCTTCATTGGTTTATGAATATGCCCCAGCGCCGCATAATCAAAACGCTCCAGTATGTCCGCCTTCACTTCATCTACATTGCCAACCGTCCGTATCTCCGAATCCATACGTTCCACCTGCTCCGCGCTGCTCCCCATCGGGAGATAAAATTGATGACTCACCAGCACATTGCGCTCCTGCGGGCAGAGCTCCTCCCTTTCGATCAGCCGATGCAGCGTCTCATTATAAGAAAGAGCATTCCCATTTTCCTGCGTACCCACGATCTGTTTTACCATAGAAGGCTTTACAAAGGGCAGCAGATAAAAATTCACAGGACCGAAGCTATCCGTCAATGTCACTTTTTCGATCCGCTCCTGCTCACCTCCGGGCGGCAATCCGATCATATGAATATTTCTTTTCTGCAGTATTGTGCGAAACACATTGATTCTCTGCGCACTGTCATGGTTCCCGCTGATCATCATCAGCTCTGCCTCCGGCGCTTTGGCTGATAGTTCTGAGACAAATGCATCGAAGAGCTCCACCGCCTCGGCAGATGGAATCGCCTTATCATAAATGTCTCCCGCGATCACAATGGCGTCCGGTCTATGCTCCCCGGCATAGTCCGCTATCTGATGAAATATATATTCCTGATCCTCTCTCAGATCATGATTTAATAATTTTAATCCAATATGTAAATCTGACAAATGAAAAAATTTCACAGTCTGTATGCCTCCTGATCATCCTGTCTACTCTCCGGATCACTCCGTTTCCTCACTACATATCCTGCGCAACGCTTCCTCATCCTCACACAGCAGCTGTGCGCTGCAGCGATCGTATTCCTCACATCCATAATCCCCCAGAAATCTTACCATCCTCGGATTTCTCGTCAAACCGGATACCAGCAAAAGCATTTCCTGCTCTTCTCCAAAGCACTGCTCCGTAAATCGAAATGCACGCGCAAGCTGCCCTTCAAAAAAATTCTCCTTCTCCATGAGGATCCCATAGGTCTCCGACAGAAACTGCCGCACCATTTTTGTCGTACAGGAGCCGGAGGTATCTATAGCGATCACCAGCTTTGACAACCGGTCGACTTCCCGATATTCCAGCGGTTCGATCAACGGAAGATTCCGGTAGTATGCCATCCCATAGTGATAGTATGCGTAGTCGAAGCTCTCCTGATCTATCTCCAGCTCCTCCCGCATCACTGCGAACTGTTTCAGAAAATGACGGTAATCATAGGCGCTCCTCTGCAGTTCGCGAAGCTCTTCCATGATACTTCCGGCGCTCTGCCCCGCCCGCCCGAGGCTTCCCTGTCCTTCCTCTCCGGCGCTTTCCTGAATCCGCTCCCATTTTTTCTCAAGCAGTACGCTCTGCTTTCGATCCAACACCATCCACAGGCTGTGATCATCATAGCAAAATACCTGCTCCAGCTCTCCCGTTGAAAACGGATACTCTGCCCGGCACAGCTTTTCAAAATATGCCTCCGGACTCCCCGCGCCCTCCGGACTTTGACGTATGATTGCCTCCCGCAGTTCTTCCCCCTGCGGCTCCGTCAGCAACGGCTGTTGTTCTTTCTCTATAATTTCCTCCACAAACATATCGCACGCCAGATTCCACAGCCGCTGCTTTGTCGCATCCTGCCCTGCGGTCTGCAGCATATGACGGTACAGGCAATGCAATAGCATATGAAGATAGCCTCTGCGCACGCTCTCCGGTGAATGTCCGAAGCTTTTTTTCAGAAACTCTTCTTTATAATAAATGCATTCCCCATCTGTGGCGATCGTCTTCAGGTCTACAGAATAGTTCTCTTTTTCTTCTAACGTCCACTTTTTGTAAGAAAGTCCAGCAAAGGCTCCGTCCAAATACGGGTACAGCAGGTATAAGCTGCTGCGACAGCTCTTCAGGATGCGCGATCCCAGATCTGCCATCATGGATTCCTGTCTTCCCGGACTTTTCGCGGCTTCTCCGCAGGCGTCTTGCGCCATATAATGCGCCTTTCGATGCAGCAGCCACAGTACCATCCCTGATCGACCGCTCTCCTTCGCCGCATTCAGACAAAAATCCAGCTCTGTCTGTGTCAGCCATCCGAGTTCATCCAGAAGCTTCAGCTTCCTAATGTCATTCTGCTCCAGAAGCTGTTGCAGCAGAGGTCTGAGACGCAGTCGAAGATAGCGCTCATATGCCCGATGCTCTTCTTCCGAAACAGAAGCCTCCCGCAAGCTCTGTATTTTTTCTCCGTAAACGGCAAAAAATCCCTGCGAGGCTGTTTCCAGCCGCAGAGATTCCTGTTTTGTACTGCAAAATTTCTGATACAGCTCGCTCATGCATGCTCCTTTAATGCACTGTAATCCCTGCGGTCAAACCGATGATAGGTCATACCGAAACCATCCAGCTCCACACAGTACACATATTTATCTATCGTCTGATCTACAAAAGAAAATACCTGTCCCAGACCATCCTCCCCATGGTTTTCCGCCGTATATGCTCCAAATTTTTCAAAGCATCGTCCTACATCCTCCATGGTGCTTCCGGGTGTCGTCGTCACCTTCAAAAACTCCTTCAGGAACTCTGAATCCGGTACTTCCCGGGCAATATAAGTCACACCCTCCGGGGGAATGTCGATACAATACCGCTCTTTTTTCTCATCCGATGAGATCGCTACATCCCCAAGCCTGTCCTTCACTGCTTTCACAAACTCTCGCAGTCCCGTATCCAGATCAGCATCTCCCAGCTCCAACAGCAGCCGCAGGGATGTGTCCGGATAATAAAGCTTCATATGCTCCGGACTGTATCCGATCTTCAGCTGCCACTCCTTCACTGTATCACAAATGTGCTCCAGCAACGCCTCTGTCTTCATATCGTTCTGTCACTCACTCCTTATTTCCACTGACGGAGTACCTCTGCCACCCATCCGCAGAGCTTCTCGCTCGCCTCATTTGCCACCTTCACTACCTGCTCATGTGTATGCTTTACGGTAGCGATTCCCGTAGCCATATTGGTTACACAGCCGATACCCAGCACACGCATCCCGAGATAATTGGCTACGATCGTCTCCGGAACCGTGGACATTCCTACCAGATCGGCGCCGTAAACTGCGCAGGCACGGATCTCTGCTGCCGTCTCATAGGTCGGACCGAGGAATAATGCATATACGCCTTCTTTATGCTGGAATCCCAGCTTCTGTGCAATCTCTCCCGCAAAGACGCGCAGCTCCTTTGCGTATGCATCCGACATATCCGGGAACCGCACGCCGAAGCGCTCATCATTTTCCCCGATCAACGGATTCTGTCCCGTAAAGTTGATGTAATCGCTCAACAGGATCAGATCTCCGGGTTCAAAATCACGATTCACTGCGCCGCAGGCATTGGTCACGATCAGATCCTTCACACCCAGCTGCCGAAGCACATACAGCGGATAGGTCACCTCGCGCATGGTGAAGCCCTCATAGAAATGGAATCTTCCCTGCATAGCCGCCACGACATGACCGCCGATTTTTCCGATCACCAGCTTCGCCGCATGTCCGGCGACATTGGACTTTGGAAATCCCGGGATCTCGCCATAAGGCACGATCTCCTTATCCTCCATGATATCCACCAGACCACCCAACCCGCTGCCGAGGATGATTCCGATCTCCGGCTTCTGAGTGATTCGCTCCTGAATAAACCTTACAGATTCCTGAACCTTATCATATAACATGTTCTATTTCTCCCTTCATTAAGCTTTCCCATATTGCTCATCATTTATATGTGATCTGTCTCGCCCTGCAAATAGGCGAGGGATCTCCTGTACTTTTCACAGCGCCTGTAATCCGCCGCAGTAGGCTCGGCAATTCTCGACAGATCCAGATTATGCTGCAGATCCGAAATCTTGACCGCCGTCGCCATGGGATTCTTTTTTACATTCTCAATATAGGTAAAATAATCCCCATCTTCGTCGCGGTGGGTAAGCACGCTCACGGCTTCCACCACATTCTCCGGAAATCCTTCCCGGCGAAGCTCCTGCTCCGTCATATCGCTGTCCTCAAGAACATCGTGCAAAAGCGCAACGATCTTCAATTCATCCCCCTCTACTCCCTCCGCCACCTTTAACGGGTGAAGAATGTAGGGATGTCCTCCCTTATCCGTCATACCTTCATGAACCTTCACGGCGATCTCATACGCCCGGTGATACCATCTCTCCCATGCTCTCATAGCTCTGATATATCTCCCATAGTGATCGGTTGCTGCTGTTGGCAAGTAGCACTGCACTGTCATATTCCGGGTACATGCGTACCCCCTCCTGCGTCAACACCTTTTTTACTGTCAGTTCTCCATACGGCGTCTGAACGACGCTTTTTTCTCTTTTTAGCTTTACTCTCCTATCCAGCCTTTTACGTACTCCGATGGTCGTGGTGTACTTAAACAGCAGCGCTTCTATCCGCGGTACATCCTGCGGTCTCGCCAGCACGCTCAAAAGATAGGCCGGACGGTTCTTCTTCATATAAATCGGCGTATAGAATACATCCAGAGCCCCTTCTTTTAGAAGCCGCTCCATGGCAAAGCCCAGCATCTCGCCGGTACAGTCATCCAGATTCGTCTCCAGCACTGCGATCTCATCCGTATCAAGCGCTGTCTGCAAATCCTCTGCGGCCTCATCTTCAGTCTCACCCCAAACTGCCTTCAGCAGATTCGGGATCGGCAGAACCTTCGTCCCGGCTCCCCAACCGATCTTCTTCATCCTCATCTGAGGCATCAATCCGGGTCCGGCAGCTCCGTAAGCACTCGTCAGCTCCGCAATGATCGCCGCACCGGTAGGCGTCACCAGCTCCGTGTTAATGTCGATCTGTTCCACGCTCACGCCCGCCTCCGCGAAAATCTCAGATACCGCAGGCACGGGCACGGACAGCATACCATGCTGACAACGGATAAATCCATGCCCCTCATGGATCACAGAGCTGCAGATCCTATCCGGCTGCAGCTGATGTATCAGAATGGCGCAGCCTACGATATCAACAATGGAATCCACCGCTCCTACCTCATGAAACTGTACCTCATCCACGCTTTTTCCGTGAACCTTTGCCTCCGCTTTGGCTACACGCAGGAAAATGCGCAACGCCAGATCCTTCACTGCCTCATCCAGAGTACTATGCTCGATCATGGCCCGAATATCACGGAAGCTTCGGTGTGCATGTCCACCGTGAGCGTGCGCCCCGTGGTCGTGCGTATGCATTTCATGCTCGTGGCTGTGGCCATGATGATGCTCACCATGTCTAGCCTCATCATGCTCCGTCTCATGAACACGTACATGCTCCTCTTCCAGCACTACATTCACATGATTTGCCGTTACCGCACTGCGTAGCACCTGTTCAAACTCCATATGATAGCCGGGCAAATGCAATTTCTCCAGTTCCCGTACCAGACCCTCCGGATCCTCCGTCAGTCCAAGTAACGCTCCAAGTGTCATATCTCCGCTGATACCGGAGGAACAATCAAAATATAAAATCTTCTTCACAAGTCTTACTCCTATCAGTCTCTTTTTCCCGCAAGGCAGTTGATGGAATGCGCCATATAACCGGCTCCGAATCCATTGTCAATGTTCACAACGCTGACTCCGCTGGCACAGCTGTTCAGCATGGCAAGCAGCGCGGTCACACCGCCGAAGCTCGCGCCGTAGCCTACGGACGTCGGCACTGCGATTACCGGCTTATCCGTCAATCCGCCTACTACCGAAGCCAACGCCCCCTCCATACCTGCTACCGCAACGATCACATTCGCCTGCTGCATCGTCTCCATCTGTGCCAGCAGCCGATGGATCCCCGCCACTCCCACATCATAGATCTCCACTACCTCATTTCCCAGAAACTGTGCTGTCATAGCCGCTTCCTTCGCCACCGGAAGATCCGAGGTGCCTGCGCAGGCTACCACGATTTTCCCGCGGTTCAGGGGAAACTCTTCCTCCTGATAAAACAGGATCCGTGCCGTTTCATCATAAGAAATCTCCGGACAGGTCTCCTTCACAATCTTGTATTTTTCCACATCGCAGCGGGTGCCGAGGATGTGTTTTCCACCGTGAGCGCGCATGTTCTGCACAATACCCGCAATCTGCTCTGCAGTCTTTCCGGCACAATAGATCACCTCCGGGACACCCGTGCGAACCTCCCGGTGATAATCGATCTTCGCATACCCCATATCGTCAAAGGGCTGTATCTGAAGCCGCTTCTGCGCCTCCTCCACGGAGAGCTCCCGCCGTGATACTTTTGTTAAAATCTCTTCTGTTGTCATAATCTCGCCTGTCGGCATCCTCCTATATCAGCTTATTACGTAACTCCACTGATACTCCCCGATATGATCACTCACCGCTGCTCATACCTGCTTCTCATCAAAGCGATCTCCCCTGCATAGCCTGCATCGTCATTGGGCGTTTCCAGAATAAACGGCAGATCCCGCAGCGCCGGATGATTGATCACCCGCACCAGCGCCTCCAGACCGATCTCGCCTTCCCCGATTCTCGCATGACGATCCTTGTGCGAGCCCATAGGATTCATACTGTCATTGAGATGCACCGCCTTCAATCGCTCCAGTCCGATGACGCGATCAAACTCTGCCACCACGCCGTCCAGATCCTTCACAATGTCATAACCGGCGTCCCACACATGACAAGTATCAAGACATACTCCCATCTTATCGGAACACTGCACCCCATCCAGAATCTGCCGCAGCTCCTCAAAGCTGCGCCCCACTTCACTGCCCTTGCCGGACATCGTCTCCAGCAGGACGATGGTCGTCTGCTGCGGTGTCAACGCCACATTCAGCATCTGTGTGATATAGCGTATCCCCACGTCTACTCCCTGCTTCACATGGCTGCCCGGATGAAAGTTGTAGTAGTTCCCCGGCGTATACTCCATACGCGCCAGATCATCCGCAAAGGTATTCTTCGCAAACTCACGCAGTCCCTCGTCTGCAGAGCACGGATTCAGCGTGTAGGGTGCATGTGCCACCAGCGTTGCAAACTCCTGCTCTTCGGCCAGCCTGCGAAACCGCCCGACATCCTCTGGATCGATGGCCTTCGCCTTCCCACCGCGGGGATTGCGCGTGAAAAAAGCAAAGGTGTTGGCTCCCAGCTCCAGAGCCTTCTTCCCCATCGCCTCATACCCTCCGGAGGACGACAGGTGATTTCCTATTTTGAGCATATCCTTCTCCTTTGTATTTTGCTCATCTATGTACATCTTAGCACAGACCTTGAGGAAAATCTATTTGAATTATACAAAGCTGCGCAATTTCTAAGGAAGCGCTGATGAATTCCGTGTTTCCCCAAAAATGTCTCCAAAAATGATACCGGAAAGCATTTGCTATCTATATAAATTGTGTTATACTGCTAAGTGCATTGTATCCCACATGGGCGTTCCGGAGATTCGGCTATACTCCACGGATCGTCACGCACGGGAATAATAGCAAAGGAGGAAAATTTCATATGGAAAGACAAACAAAAGTCACACGGCTGGCCATCCTCGGTCTCATGACGGGAGTTCTGCTCCTGATGGCTTACACACCACTCGGCTACCTGAACATCGGCCCTCTGGCCATCACCTTTAATGTGATTCCGGTCGCCATCTGCGCTATCACCTTAGGACCGAAGGGCGGCGCTATCGCGGGAGGTGTCTTCGGACTCACCAGCTTCCTGCAGTGTATCGGTGTCGGCGGCACGAGCGCCATGGGTGCCATGCTCTTTGGAATCAATCCGTTTCTGGCCTTTATTCAGAGATTTATCCCGCGGCTGCTGGATGGTTTTCTGCTGGGCTATATCTTCCGGGGTTCCAGAAAAGTCAGCAACACCTACGCAGCATGCCTGATCACTGGATTTTGTTCCGCATTTTTAAACACGCTCTTTTTCATGTCTTTGCTGATTGCACTTTTTGGCAATACAGAATATGTACAGGGATTGATGGGCGGAAAAAATGTGATCGTATTTATCTGCACCTTTGTCGGAATTAATGCAGTATGCGAGATGGTCTCCTCGACGCTCATCACCGGCGCGATCGGCGCCGCACTGGAAAAAGCGCGACTGATTCCGAATATTTCACGCAAATCTGCGTGATCATCGCTTTTCTAACGCAACACAAGGAGGATCTCCTTTCTATGATATTAACTGTTGATATCGGAAATACCAATATAGTGATCGGATGCTTTGAGAAAAAAGAGCTGCTCTTTCTGGAGCGGCTCTCGACTCATCGGCTGCGCACCGCCGCAGATTACATGGTTCGCATCCATCAGCTGCTCTCCATCTATCAGCTGACTCCGGAGCAGATCGAGGGATCTATTCTATCCTCCGTCGTTCCGCCGCTGACCGATACTTTGAGCGATGCAGTACACCGGCTGACCGGAAGCGCCCCTCTCATCGTCGGTCCCGGCATTCGGACGGGTCTGAACATCCTGATGGATCACCCGGCGCAGGTCGGCAGCGATCTCATTGTCGCCGCTGTGGCCGGAATGCTGGACTATTCCCTGCCCGTCATCATCATCGATATGGGTACCGCCACTACCTTTTCCGCGGTAGATCAAAAGAAGAATTATCTCGGCACTATTATTCTCCCGGGAGTCCGCACTTCCATGGATTCTCTGTCGAGCGCCACGTCCCAGCTTCCCCGCATTGCGCTGGAGGCGCCGGGGCGGGTTCTCGGAAAGAATACCACCGAGAGTATGCAAAGCGGCGCGATCTTCGGCAATGCCGCATGCATCGACGGCATGATCGACCGTATTGAGGAGGAGCTCGGACAATCCGCCACGATCGTGGCTACCGGCGGTCTCGCTCCAGCTGTAACTAGATACTGTCGGCGCGATATTATCACAGATGATGATCTGGTGCTAAAAGGACTTCTGTATTTATATGATATGAATCACGCATCATGATCACACTTCGCCTCTGTCGGCGGGATATGTGAAGGAGAACAGAATGAACTACCGTATGCTTATCCAATATGACGGCACAAAATATAACGGCTGGCAGCGTCAGCAGTCCACGGACAACACGATTCAGGGAAAGATCGAAGCCGTCCTGTCCCGCATCGCAGGCATGCCCGTGGAAATCTATGGCGCAGGACGCACAGATGCCGGTGTGCATGCTCTCGGACAGGTCGCCAATGTCTCTTTAGACCTTCCGCTCACTGCGACAAAGCTTCGCGACGAGCTCAACCGCTGGCTTCCGGAGGATATCGGTATTCTCGAGGTGACTGAGGCGGCTCCGAGATTTCACAGTCGTCTGAATGCCATCGGGAAGGTATACTGCTATCGTATCGCTACCAGACCAGAGCTGCATGTCTTTGACCGCCGACAGCTCTATCCCTTCACTGCACCTCTGGACGTGGCTGCAATGCGCCGCGCTGCGGACTGCTTTGTGGGAGAACATGATTTTCAGGGCTTCTGCACAAGAAAAACGAAAAAATCTACCGTGCGTCGCATTGACCGGATTCAGATCGAAGAAATGACCGGAGAGCTTTGCATCACCTATCAGGGCAGCGGTTTTCTCTACAATATGATCCGCATCCTGACCGGCACACTCATCGAGGTCGGTACCGGTCAGCGCAGCGCTGACAGCATGAAAGCTCTGCTTACCTCAAAAAAACGCGCGGATGCCGGATTCACGGCACCCGCGCGGGGTTTGACTCTTCTAAAGGTTCTATACTGATCTCCTGTATGATTTACACTATATCTGACGCTTATGCTTCCGCTGTGTCGGAGGTTTCCTCCGGCATAGTCAGATGATAGCCAAACTGTGTCAACTGCTTTTGCACCTTCTCCATTCCTGTCTGAATCGTCAGACTGGAGCCACGCACTTCTCCATTTTCGTTCACATAGAGGAAGAACAGCATATCCTCTCCGTATTCAGAATTCATATATCCATCGAGTATCGCGTCCTGCACGGTTGACAGAAGCTGCGATCTCTGCTCGCGATCCAGTACCATACGATAGCTGTCCTCACGGGAACGTTCTTCTCCATTTAATATATGGGTGGCGTTCTCATATGACATGTATGCTCCCGGATCTACCTTCTCCAGCGCCTCTTCACGCCCCAGTACACCGACATATCGGTCATCATACATCGAGGCATTGAACACCTCCGCATAGAGCAGATCTCCCGGTTTGACACTCAGAAACGGAGCTGACTCTTTCAGAT
The DNA here is from genome assembly GCA_030526715.1 of Eubacteriales bacterium. Classification (GTDB taxonomy): domain Bacteria; phylum Bacillota; class Clostridia; order Lachnospirales; family Lachnospiraceae; genus Marvinbryantia. The sequence continues at coordinate 56,105 of JAUNCG010000004.1, read as the reverse complement.
ACTTCGGATTTTTTATAAATTCAGAAATGCCCTCCCGATCGTCCGAATCAAAGTAATAGGTGCGATACTTGATGCATCCGTTTTTCATTTTCCATCCGAACGAATAGGCATCATCCTCCAACTCATTTCTCTGCTCTCCGATATGCCTTCTCTCCAGAAGCGCAAAGACGGGATCCAGATCTGTGATTTCGCATTTATCCGCATAACGGAATTCCGTCAGCTGATAGCCGACTGTTTTGTTTTCATTACGGATCAGCCCGAAATTCATATCCGTCAGATCCATCTGATACGCATAGTTCAACTGATTCGGCAAAATCACGCTCTCCACCTCTGATTCCTGCGGCACCCAGTCATCGATTCCCGTAGGATCTGTGATCAAAACGATCAAAAGCGCCGCAACTGCAAACATGGATAGTCCGATCTGACGCTTATCCCTAAAAATCTCCCGAATATCCATCCGATAGATAAATTCGATTATACCCGAGATCAGCAGCAGTCCAAACAGGAAGCCAAAGATTCCCCAGATCGCGCTGTTATTGCCAAGTATATAGAAAAATAATACGATGGCAACGGTTCCCGGAACCACCAGCAGAAACTTGATCACTCTGGCAGCCGCTTCAAAGGCCATCGCCTTCCCTGCCGCCTCTGATCCGCGTTTGCGATACAGCACTACTGCGATCAAAGCCACTACCGCCGCCAGAAGCAGCAAGCCCAATGCCAGATCCCTTGCTGACATCTGCGGTTCCCGGAATCTTTCCCACATCTTTACAATTCCATAGACGGGAGACAACTTCACATAGCTCGTGATCTCATTTCCGTTGCGCATGGAGAGATAGCAGGTCTCTAAACCGGCGATCCACAGCGCTCCTAGAAAGCTGCCATACCCGCAGAAGACTCCCATCCCGAGGATCCCCACAAAAATCTTTCCCGTCATCACCATAGCCAGCGCCATAAAGCTGTAGATCAGCAGGAACGTAATCATATGCAAAAGCATCGTCTTCCCCACCAGCAGCCAGCCGTGCTCCGGCATTGCACTGATACGCCCCAGACTCAGCAGGAGCGCCGCCAGCACGTAATTTACCAAAAACGGCACCGCCCAGCTACATACACCGCTCACATACTGCAGCATGAACAATCTCTCCCGGCTTATCGGAAGACTGTGATAGAAATCCGTCTTCTTCCGGGAATGCAGCCATGAAAACTGCAGGATTCCAAGCAGTGCTGCGGCAATGATCGTCATGCTGACAAACAAAGGATTGTAGAACAAGAACTGTAGCACCTCTTCATGGATCGATCTGATATTCATACCGTTATTTTCCCAATTCTGCCAGCTTTGCAGTTCAAAGGTGCTGATGAGCGGATATGCGCAAAAATAGATCAGCGCCATTAGAACAATCACCGCCATATTTCGCTTCATTGCCTCTTTCCATAATTTAGCCGATGATATCTTTGATGTCATAACCGACCACCTCCGTTTCACTGATAAAAATCTCCTCCAGCGTCAGCGGAAGAATCTCATAATATACCGGCTTCTTAGACTCTACCGCCATCAGGATCTCTTCCTCACTGCCTCGCACCGTAATACAACTCAGGCTGCCTCTCGCTTCCCGTTTGATCACATCCAGCTCTCCGATCAGACGTTCCTCCAGCGCAGGATCTGTGATCACATACTGCACCTTGTGAATATCTGAACGAAGCTCATCCAGATCCTTGGAAAACAGGATCCCTCCCTTATGCAGCAATCCGACCGTATCACAGAGATCCTCCATTTCCCGCAAATTATGGGATGCAATGATCGGCGTAAACCTCCGATTCAGGACCTCGTCAATAAAAATACGCTTTACCGCTTCACGAACCACCGGATCCAGACCGTCAAAGGTCTCGTCGCAAAGCAGATATTTTGTCCCGGAGCATACCCCCAGCAGTACAAAAATCTGTTTCTTCATACCCTTCGAAAATGTGGAAAGCTTCCTGTGAAGATCCAGATTGAATTTGTTACAGTAATCCTTAAACTTCGCAAGATCAAACTTCGGATACACCACTGCATAATATTCCATCAGATCCACAGGTCTTGCATTCGGGAAATAATATGGAAGATCCGGAATAAAACAGATCTCCGACTTCACCTCTGTATTTTCAAATACTCCCTGTTCATCCAGCTTCACATCGCCGCTGTCTGCCTTCAGCACTCCTGCCATGACCCGCAGCAGCGTGCTTTTGCCCGCTCCGTTGGTGCCGACGATTCCATAGACGCTCCCCTCCTGAATCTCGGCGCTGACCTGATTCAATGCCTGAATCCGATCGAAGCGTTTGCTTACCTGTTCTATCTTAATCATACCTCTCCCTCCTTATAGACCTTACGGATCCGCTCGTGCAGCTCCTTTGCCGATACGCCAAGCTCCCATGCCTGCCCCAGAGAATCCTCAAAATCCTTCAGAAACGCATCCTGCTTCTGCTTCGCCAGATGCTCACCGCCGGTGACAAAGTTTCCTCTTCCCTTCACCGGATAGATGTATCCGCTCTGCTCCAGTATGGTATAGGCCTTCTGGATCGTATTCGGATTGATCGCCAGATCCGTCGCCTGCTTCCGCACCGACGGCATCTGACTATCCGGCTCCAGAATCCCCTTGGCAATCAGCATCTGAAACTTCTCCACGATCTGTTCATAGATGGGACGTCGATCCTTATAATCAATGATGATCATTGCTGCCTCCTTTCTGATTTTTCAAAACAACTCTGTATCGTATCTAGTGTATTATTTGTGTTAGTACACTAAATATACACTGCTTGATCATACTTGTCAATATATAATATTGAAATTGGAGGAGCATGCGATTGTTCGGAAATCTAAAGCTTTGCAAATTTATCAAACTTATACATATCTAGCCCCCAAAATGTGTTACTATATATACATACTTATTCAGGAAAGGAGTTCCCTATGAAAACCATCGATATTCATGAAAACGGTATCTACCTCCGCTTCGGAATTACAAAAGAAAACATCCTCAAGCTCCTGCATTTTTCTGCGCTGCCTCCGTGCGGTGATGACCCCACCGGAGATGCTCTGCAGCATGGCTTTCCATTTCTCGGAATGCAGCTCTCCGGATTTGATCGTCCCTACGAGCGCCATGGCAACAAATTCGTCATAACCTCTCCGGGCTATCGCATGAAGTATGTCTCTCTTTCGGACGAACGCAATGAGCACGGACGCCATCTGACGTTTCTTCTTCTCGACGATCAGACCAATGTACAGGTATCTTCTCATCTACAGTTTTTTGACGGCCTGCCGCTCATTCGTTTTTGGCATGAAGTGCGCAATGATGGTCGTGAAACGCAGACGCTGGAATATATTTCAAATTTTCATTATGAAGGGATCGAGAAGGAAGGCGTTCTTCCGCAGGATGAAAAATTGCAGATCTGGGTTCCCCACAACAGCTGGCAGCGGGAACTCAACTGGAAGCGCTATACTCTGCCGGAGCTCGGACAGGAGCTGGTGCAATCCTGCGATTGTCAGCGTTCCTCCTCCTCTCTGCGGGTATCCAATACCGGCAACTGGTCTACCAAGGAATTCCTCCCCATGGGATTTCTGGAGAATACCGAAACCGGCAACGGACTGTTCTGGCAGATTGAGCACAACGGTTCGTGGCACTGGGAGATCGCCAGCCAGTATGGCCATCTCTACCTTGCTCTAGGCGGTCCGAACGAGCTGTATTCTCACTGGTTTAAGCATTTAAAGCCCGGTGATGTTTTCACCACGGTTCCTGCAGCCGTCGGCGTCACTGCCTCCGGTCTCGATGATGCCATGGGGACTTTGACGGATTATCGACGGATCCTGCGAAGAAAAAATGAAGACAACGAAAAGCTGCCTGTGATTTTCAATGATTACATGAATTGTCTCTGGGGCGCTCCCACGGCAGAGGCAGAGTATCCTCTGATCGACGCTGCCGCTGAGACCGGCTGCGAATATTTTGTGATCGATGCCGGCTGGTATGCCGACGGAGACTGGTGGGACAGCGTGGGGGAATGGCGGGAAAGCCGCGCCCGTTTCCCCGAAGGCCTAAAGCGTGTCACAGATTATATACGCGAAAAAGGAATGATCCCCGGAGTCTGGCTGGAACCGGAGGTGATGGGGATTCATTGTAAAAAGGCTGCCGAGGTACCGAAGGAATGGTTTTTCCTTCATCACGGCAAACCGGTCTATGACCGCAGCCGTTTTCAGCTCGACTATCGCAATCCCGAGGTTCGCGCCTATATGGATGGCGTGATTGACCGACTGGTTACAGAATACGGCGTCGGATATATCAAGACGGATTATAATATTGAACCGGGGATCGGCACCGAGGTAAATGCCGACAGTCCGGGAGATGGTATGCTGCAGCACGAGCGTGCTTATCTTGCTTGGCTCGATGGCCTGTGGCAGCGCCATCCGGAGCTGATACTGGAAAACTGCTCTAGCGGCGGTCTTCGTATGGACTACGCTATGCTCTCCCGGCTCAGCATCCAGTCTACCAGTGATCTGGAGGACTATCGGAAATATCCCGTTATTGCCGCTAACGCGCCTACCGGTGTCACTCCCGAACAGGCTGCTGTATGGTCTTACCCCATGAATCACGAGGGTACCGAATCAGAGCAGGCTCTGCGAGAAGAAACCATCTTCAATATGGTAAACGCTATCCTTCTGCGCATCCACCAGAGCGGACATCTCGCCAAACTGGATGACACAAGAAAAGCATTGGTCAAGGAAGGGATCTCTGTATATAAGCAGATCCGCAACGATATTAAAGCAGCGCGTCCTTTCTGGCCGCTTGGGCTCGCTTCCTACAGCGATAGCTGGGTCGCTCTCGGACTGTATACCTCCGGGAAAGCCTACCTCGCTGTGTGGAAATGCATAGAACAGCCTTCCTCTCTGTGCGTGGAAATCCCGGAATTTGCCCTACCGAGCCGGAGCAATACCGCAGACTCAGATGCCGACTGTGATACTCCTTCAACCGTGCGCTGTATCTATCCCTCCAGCTCAGATAGTATCTGGACATATAAAAACACCTCCCGCACACTCCGAATACAGAGTGGGGAAGGTGTCATGGCAAGACTATTTGAAATATCTTAATTTAACGTAACATCCACTGCAACAGCCTCCGTGCCGGACAATTCCACACTTCGGCGATCCGGCTGATGGAATCCTACGAAGAAACGATAGTGACTTCCGTCCATCAGTCGGGTGCCGTTCTCTGTTACTACGGTCAGCTCCTTCATCGGCACCGTGATCTCTATCTCCTTCTTCTCTCCTGCTTCACAGTACAGGCGCTTAAATCCACACAGATGGTGATTTTCCTGTGCATACACAGAATCCAGATTCTTCACATAGACCTCTGCCACATCCTCTGTAGCGGTCGTTCCGCGATTCTCCACAGTAACGTGAAGTACCACGCTGTCCTCCTGAAGCTCTGCCTGTACCGCTTCGGTCTCCATCTTTCCGTAGGTCAGGCCGTATCCAAAGGGATAAAATGCCTCTTCCTCCATATAGCGGTAAGTTCTGCCCTTCATGCTGTAGTCCTCAAACTCCGGCATATGATCCAGATCCTTGTAGAAGGTCACCGGAAGCTTACCGGACGGTGATACCTCTCCGAACAACAGTCTTGCTGCGCTTAATCCACCTCTTGCGCCCGGATACCACATCTGCAGTACCGCAGCACAGTGCTCATGAGCATAGGATAAATCCATAGCGCTTCCCGTAAAGTTGCATACGATCACCGGAGTACCGCATGCTGCCACAGCCTCGATCAGCTCCTGCTGAGCCTCCGGAAGCGCCAGATCCTTTTTATCGCCGGATGCATATGCATTTCCGGTGTCACCTTCTTCACCTTCCATCTGCTCATTCAGACCAACTGCAACGATCACCACATCGCTGTGCTTTGCAACGATCTTCGCCTCAGCGATACGATCCTGTCTCAGCGCCAACGGTTCTACTCTGTCCTTCTGCATATCGCTGCCCTGAGAATACAGAATACGGATATCCTCACCGGCCACCTTACGGACACCCTCCAGAAGCGTAATGTACTCTGAAGAGGTACCGTGATAATTACCGATCAGCGACAGACGGCTGTCTGCATTCGGACCTACCACGCCGATCGTCTTCACCTTTGTGCGATCCAGCGGCAATACACCGTCATTTTTCAATAATACGATGGATTTCAGAGCCATATCCTCCGCGTGCTGCAGATGCTCCTTAGACTCCACTTCTGAATACGGAATCTGGTCATACTCACTGCCATCCATCAAGCCAAGTAACATGCGGGTCGTCATCAGACGCACGGCTGCTTGTGTGATCTGTTCCTCGGTAACCAGTCCTTCCTGATAAGCACGAAGGATCCACAGATAGGTGTTACCGCAGTTCAGATCACATCCTTCTTTCAAAGCCATTGCCGCTGACTCCATCGCATTGGAGGTCACCATATGATGTTCATGAAAATCGCGGATCGCCCAACAGTCGGAGACAAAATGTCCCTCAAATTTCCATTTGCCGCGCAGAATATCCCCGATCAGGGTCTTACTGCCACAGCAGGGCTCTCCGTTGGTGCGGTTGTAGGCGCCCATGACCGCTTCCACATCCGCCTCCGTCACCAGAGCCTCGAAGGCCGGAAGATATGTCTCCTCCATATCCTTTGGAGTAGCCTGCGCATCAAACTCATGACGCACCGCCTCCGGACCGGAATGTACTGCAAAATGCTTTGCACATGCCGCAGTCTTCAGATACTCTCCGTCACCCTGCAGACCGCGAACAAAAGCTTTCCCCAGCTCCTTAGTCAGAAACGGATCCTCTCCGTAGGTCTCCTGACCGCGTCCCCATCTCGGATCACGGAAGATATTTATATTCGGGCTCCACATCGTCAGTCCCTTGTAGATGTCTCTGTCCTCCTCCGCAGCGTAGGCATTATACTTCGCCCGGGCTTCCGTAGCGATCTGATCTGCCGTCTTCTGCTGAAGATCCCTGTCAAATACCGCCGCCATGCCGATGGCCTGCGGATAGCTTGTCGCCGTACCGGCTCTTGCCACTCCGTGCAGAGCCTCATTCCACCAGTTATACGCCGGAATGCCAAGTCTAGGAATGGCCGGCGCATCATATTTTAACTGAGAAGCCTTTTCCTCCACGGTCATCCGGGATACCAACTCCTGTGCTTTGATTCTTGCCTCTTTTCTATTCATGTCAAATCTCCCTGATAAAACGATCGGGCTCAAATCTCGTGTTATTGCCACAATCTTCGAGCCCTGATTTCCATTTCATTATGTAACAGCTTGAACTGTTAGCCCTTCACACTACCAAGTGCCACACCTGCAATGATATACTTCGAAAGCAGGAAGTACACAACCAGAAGCGGAAGTACCGTCAAAGTCAGTCCCATATATACAGAGCCGTACTCTGTCTTGTAGATATCGCCTCGAAGCAGGCTGACCATGATCGGCATAGTGTATTTCTTCTTGTCAGTGAGCAGTACCAACGGCTCAAACAGACGGTTCCACTGACTCACGAAGCTGAAAATAGCCTGTGTTGCCAGCGCCGGCTTCATAATCGGCAGAGCGATGGTATTGAAAATACGGAACTCACCCGCGCCATCGATACGTGCAGACTGCACGATCTCCAGTGACAGAGCCGGGATCATATACTGTCTCATGAAGAAGATCATCGCCGGAGATGCGATCGCCGGAAGGATCAGCATGGACAGACGATTGGTCAGATGCAGACGATACAGCATCTGATAGAAACCGATCATAGTGATCTGACCCGGAATCATCATGACCGCCATCACTGCGGTAAAGTAAGCCTGACGAGCCTTCCAGCGGTAAACCACCAGACCGTAAGCCGTCATGGTAGAGAAATATACAGCGCAAAGCGTCGCGCCGCCGGACATAATAAGAGAATTCATAAATCCGACCATCGGATTAAAGCTCTTACCCAGCAGAATCTTCACATTATTCATCAGATAACCTGACGGGATCAGGGAAACTGCATGCTGCTGGATCTCTGTGGTGGATCTCGTAGAGTTCACAATCATAATCCAGAATGGAATGATACTCAGGAGTACCAGAAAAATACAAACAATATATTCTACGGTTCTGAGTGCTTTTCTACTTCCTGACATTAGTTGTTCCCTCCTTTCGCCTTCTCTTTCATTGCTTTACGATATTCTTTTTCTTTCTGTTTCATCAATTTATTCAATGCCACTTCATCCTTATCCCTAAGCATAAAGAACATGATCGCTGACAGAACGCAGATGATCAGGAACATAATCAGACTGGCTGCCGATGCCCTGTTATAAAGATAGCTGCCGCTGAACGCCTGATTATAAATAAATACACTGGTCGTCAGAGTTGCATTATCCGGACCGCCCAGCAGGAACAGCTTCGGAATATCGAACATCTGCAGACCACCGATCAGACTGGTTACCAGAGTAAACAGCAGGATCGTCTTGATATTCGGAATCGTGATCTGCCAGAAGGTCTGCCATCCGTTGGCACCGTCGATCTCCGCAGATTCAAAGATCTCCGGGCTGATACCCAGAATACCGGAGAGCAATACGATCATGGTATAGCCATACCACATCCAGAACTGGATAAAGGAAACCACTCCGCGAGCCGTTGTCTTACTTCTGAGGAACTCTACCGGACCTGCCGACCATCCCAGCTTCTGGAAGATATCATTGATCGGTCCCATCGGGTATCCGAAGAATGCATTAAACAGGATCGCGATGGTCGCAGCCGTGATAATATTCGGCATATACATCAATACCTTAAAGCCACCCTGCCCTTTCAGCTTATTGTGTGTTCTGGAGAACATCGCTGCCAGAAGCAGTGCCAGCAGAATCTGTGGAATAAAGTTGCAGATCCACATCACAAACGTATTTCCCAATGCTTTTTTGAAGAGTTCACTGTTAAGGATTGCCTGAAAATTCGCGAACGGCTCCTTCAAAAAATGAAAGGTCGTCGCTGTCATGCCTTTAAAATCCGTAAATCCCAAAATGGTCGTAAAAAATATCGGGTAAAGAGAAAATATCAGGAATGCTATCGTTGCAGGTGCGCAGAAAATATATCCCCATTTCGCATAATTTAATTTCTTTTTTTTCATCAGTTCCCCTCCCTTGAACCAGACCACGCCGTCAGCACAATGCGCATGCGATCACATTCTGCTGACGAGTGGTAAAGAAATGGGGCAGACAAGAAACTGCCCGCCCCTCAGGTTCTTCAAAATTTAATTATTCAGCTTCAATACCAAGGTTCTCAGAAACAGTTGTCTTGAAGTCTGCGATAGCTTCGTCTCTGCTCTTGTTGCCTGCGGTGTACTCACGAACCTGATCTCTCCAGTAGGTATTGATGGTCTCATCATACTGAGTGAGGTTCTTACCGTTTGCGAACTGGTTAGCCGGGATGAATGCGTCGAACATGTTCTGTCCGCCAAGGAAATCAAGTGTTCCGTCAGAGATAGACATTACGGTACCGGAAGCAACTGCGTCCTTTGTGCCGCCTTCGCCGTTCAGAGTTCCGTTAGCCCACTTATACTGAAGTCCATCCTCTGTTGCATCCAGAGTGATCCACTCGATGATATCGCCAACTGCATCTGCCTTAGCGGTATCCTTGTTAGCAAGTACCCATGTGCCGCCCCAGAAGAATCCGATTGGCGGTGTGCAAACTGCCCAGTCACCGTAGGTTCCTTCGCCAACAGCTTCGCCGCCGCAGTTCGGAGCCAGTGTATAGTTGATCAGCCAAGCCGGTCCGAAGAAACCGAAGATCTGCTTCTGGCCTTCGCCCTTCATATCAGCAAACCAAGCATCCTGCCAATCCTGTGTATCATTGTGATAATCGTTATCCTTCAGCTTCTTGGAGAGATCTAAGAACTCTTCACGCTTCGGATCGATGTGAAGCATACCGTCTACGATCCAGCCTTCATCTGAGCTGTTCTCTACTGCGTGCCAGATATCACCGTCGCCGGATACGATACCATAACCCTTAGCCTTGAGCTCCTCAGCTGCTGTGAAGAACTGATCCCAGCCCGGGCCAACCTTCTTCTCGATCTCTGCAGGATCATCGGTTCCCCAAACGTCCTTAGCAATAGATCTTCTGTAGATGAATGCACCGCCGGTTGCCTGATATCCGAGACCAACCAGTTCGCCGTCACCGTTAGTTCCGATATCTACGGTATACTGTGCGATATCGCCGTCTTTTACCAGTGTATCTACGTCAATGCCGAGATCCTTATATGTTGCAGCATATCCGCTTGCATCGCCCTGTGTATATTTCAGAACAAATGCGGACTCTGCGCAGTAGATATCCGGAGCTTCGTCTCCGCCTGCTGCAAGCGCCTGATCCAGTGCCGGCTGATAAGCGCCGTCTGTGGTAGCGATGATGGTGGTATTGATATCATAATCAAAATCCGGATGAGCCTCTTTGTACTTCTCGATCATTCCCGGAACCTCATCGGTAAAAGACCAGACATTGATGGTCTTATCGTCTGCAGAAGCAAAGGAACCAATCATGGAAACTGCCAGTGCAGAGCATGCAAGTGTCATTGTTAACTTTTTCATTGTTGTATCCTCCTTTTATTTTGTGCCGTTTTTTGTAATCTCACTATAACAAATAGCTACTGAACTTTCTCTAAAATTCTTGCTTTATATTTTGCAATTATTGCTCTTTTTTATCCTTATTTTTCTTCGTTTGAACACATTTCACAGATTTTACACCTCATTTTTGGTGATTTTATCTCTTTTCTCAATCGTTTACTTATGATATATAATCAAATAAAGGATGTATTTTTCTCCTTTTTTCGTCTTTTTACCACGGCTGATTTTAGCAATAATTTTAATATAATAATTTGCACAAATTTGTATTTTGTAAAGGAGGGATTCCATTGATCGAGAATCTGACCGGTAGTCATGAGACTGTAAATTACACAGATACCTCCGGTGACCTGAAATTATATAGAAATGTAGAGACTGAGAGTTATCCGCCTCACTGGCACACTCCCTTCGAGCTGATCATGCCGATCTCCGGTACCTACCATGTTCTGTGCGCGGATCAGGAGTTTCATCTGAAGGAACAGGATATCCTGCTGATCTGTCCCAATGTACTCCATGAGCTCATCGCCCCTCCGGAGGGAGAGCGGTTGATCTTTCAGCTGGCGTTCGGACATTTTGATCTGCGTGAGATCGACACCATCACGGCCATGCTCAGCCCGGCAGTGCTTGTCACACCCGAGGACGATGCCAAAACGCATGCCATGCTTTGTCGTCTCATACAGGAGATCTGCGATGAATACGAGAGCATCTCCCCCTATCGCACGACCTTCATTTACGGAAAGTTTTTAGAGCTCCTTGGCAGCATTGCCCGTATCCGCTCCACCGTATTTCAGGAGAACCAAAACTGGAGTACCTCCCGCAAAAAGGAATATAACGAAAAATTCCTTAATGTCTGCAATTATATCAATGAACATTTTTCCGAGGATCTGACGCTGGAGCAAATAGCATCCCTGTCAGGCTTCAGCAAATATCATTTTTCACGACTGTTCAGCCAGTATATGAATATTTCTTTCTACAAATATCTGAACCAGAAGCGTATCGACTACGCCAAGACCCTGCTGATCAGTCAGGATTACCCGATTCTGGATGTTGCGCTGGCCTCCGGCTTTTCCTGTCATACCGCTTTTCTGCGTATGTTCAAACTCCAAACGGGATACACGCCCACAGAGTTTCGCAAGCTGTATAATATCTGATGTAACATACAAAATCCTCTGCCGCCTGATGTATTTAAATACATTCAGGGACAGAGGATCTTTCTTTTCCATATCGATTACTAGATCTCTTCCAGCATGTTCTGAATAATGTCTATACTTTTTTCGATTCCGAACCTCGAAGAATCCAGACAGAGATTATAATGCTTTGCATCTCCGAAGGTCGTATTGGTATGGTAGGCGCAGTGCTTCGCTCTCGCCTTATCTACCTTGCGCAGCTCGTCCAGAATCTGAGCCTCCGACTGTTCAGCCATCTTCTTTTCCTTCATATGACGCACACGCCAGTCCGTATCTGCATGAATAAATACATGCAGACAGTGGTCATATTCCTTCAACACCGAGTTTGCGTTTCTTCCGACGATCACGCAGTCGCCCTTTTCCGCCACCTGACGGATGACTTCCGTCTGCTCCGCAAAGATGCGGTCACTCATGGGACGATTGTAAAAATCCATCAGGGTCTGGGCAAATCCAAAATGAAGCGGCACATGCTCATCCCACTTCAGCAGACTGTAGGTGTCAATGTTACTGCGAGCCGCCAGCATCAGCACCAGCTCTTTATCATAATACTCGTAGCCAAGCCGTCTGGCCAGCTCATAGCCGATGGTTCCTCCGGCTGCTCCGAACTGACGGCTGATGGTCACTATCTTTTTCATCTCTTTGCTCCTCCGGCAACTTACAATACTTTGTTCAGGAAATCTATGGTTCGCGGCTCTTTCGGATTCAGGATCACCTCCTGCGGTGTCCCCTCCTCCACGATATAGCCGCCGTCCATAAAGATCACGCGATCCGCCACCTCACGGGCAAATCCGATCTCATGGGTCACGATCACCATCGTCATGCCGTCTGCCGCAAGATCCTTCATGACCTGCAATACCTCTCCTACCATCTCCGGATCCAGCGCGCTGGTCGGCTCGTCAAAGAGCATGATATCCGGCTTCATGCAGAGCGCCCGTGCGATCGCCACGCGCTGCTTCTGTCCGCCGGAGAGCTGTGACGGATAGGCTTCCGCTTTTTCCTCCATGCCGACCTTGCGAAGCATCGCCATAGCCTGCTCCTTCGCCTCTGCCTTGCCTGCCTTTTTCAGATCCACCGGAGCAAGCATCAGATTTCGAAGCACGTTCATATTCCCGAACAGATTGAAATGCTGGAATACCATACCGATGTTCTCACGCACCTTGTTGATATTGATATTCTTATGTGCGACGTTCACTCCGTCCACCACAGCGTCGCCCGCCGTGATCTCCTCCAGCTGATTCAGGCAGCGCAGAAATGTAGATTTTCCGCTGCCGGAGGGTCCCAGTATTACCACCACTTCTCCCTCATAGATATCTGTGGAAATATCCTTCAAAACCTCCAGTTTACCAAAGCTTTTTTTCAGATGAGAAACATGGATTTTCACTTTTTCCTTATTAGCGGCCACGGTTCAGCCTCCTCTCCAGCACCTTCGCCAGCTTGGACAAGGTGAGAATAATGATCATATACATCACTGCGACGATCGCCCATACCTGAAAGGATTTAAAGGTATTCGCAATGACGTTCTTCGCAGTATTTACCAGCTCGGGGAAACCGATGACCGACAGGATCGAGGTATCCTTGAGCGTGATGATAAACTGGTTCACGATACTTGGGATCATGGTACGGATCGCCTGAGGCAGTACTACTCTCTGCATCGCGCGCCAGTAGGGCAGGCCAAGGCTTCTCGCCGCTTCCATCTGTCCCTTGTCCACAGACTGGATACCCGCACGGATGATCTCCGCCATATATGCGCCGCAGTTCAGTGCCAGCGCAACCGTACCTGCCTGCAGAGCTGTCAGCGTAAAGGACATCCCCATCATGTTGTTTAACGCGTAGGGCACGCCAAAGAAAATAAAATATGCAAGCACGATCATGGGAACACTGCGGATCGCATCTACAAATATCATCGCAATGATGTTGCATACCGTGTTGCGAACCACGCTCATCAATCCCAGAATCATACCGAGGATACACGCAAAAAACAGTCCCCACAGAGCCAACAGCAACGTCTGCCCCATCGCCTGCAGAAGCAGTCCTCCGTACTTTGTCAATATTAAAGCCATCCATAACTCCTTTCAACAGATATCAGATTCCTCTCTTTTCTGTTTCTTAGATATACATTACAAAACGGGGCGCTGAAACTCTCATTCAGTGCCCCTTGATCAGCAATTACTCATTCCCGGATCACCGTCGATCCGGCAAAGCAGTCTTAGTCGCAGCTTCCTGCGTCTTACTCTGCCTCTGTCTCACTCTCTGCCTCTGCATCCGCTGCGCCAAGATACTTCTCGATGATCTCATCATAGGTGCCGTTCTTCTTGATGTTCTCCAGACCGGCATTGAACATATCTACAAGCTCCTGACTATCCTCTGTAAATACAGCAAAGCCATACGGCGCTCCGTCATTCGCTGTATCCTCAAGAACCTTCAGCGCAAGACCGTTCTGCTTGATGGAATCCAGCATGATCGGCGTATCCTCAAAGCATGCTACTACCTGACCACCGTCAACCGCCTGATACATCGTCGGTGAATCCTCGAAATAGGTGATATCAAACTTATACTCATCCTTCAGGCTCTCCGCATATGCAGCTCCCTGCGTACCGGTCTTAACGCCTACCATCTTACCCTCAAGATCCTCAAAGCCTGCGATATCGGAATTCTCCTTTACCGTCATGGTCTGCGTAGCATCATAGTAGCCATCGGAGAAGATCCATCCGCTCTCTTTTCTCTCATCCGTAATGGAAGCGCCGGCGATCATACCGTCTGCCTGACCTGCCTGACACGCTGCGATAGCCGCATCCCAGCCAAGGCTGTTCAGCTCATATTCGAATCCCTGATCCTCTGCGATAGCAGCCAGAATATCCACATCAATTCCGACAAAGTCACCGTTCTCATCCGTGTACTCAAACGGACGGAATACGGTATCCGTAGCAACTACCCATGTCTTGGCATCCTCTGCGTTTACCGTCAGAGCGGAGCATGCAATCGCTGCGGCTGCAGTAAGCATCAGTACATTTCTCATCTTCATCATCTACAATCCTCCTACACATTTATATACTTTATTGCGTTAACTATTTAAAATGATAGCCTAAAATCCTCTCTTTGTCAATGCAGAACGGCTTCAGTTTTTTACAATTTCCTTATCGAAAAAAATGATAAGCCGGGGTATCTGCCATACCCCGGCTCACTTATACACATTATTTTGCTTTCAGGAACGGCTTACCATTCGCCGCAGGTACTCTGGAAGCCCCTACAAAGAACACCAGAGCCAGAATCGTCACCAGATACGGGATCATGGAGATCAGATGCGGAGAAACCACATTGCCCGAACCAAGCAGCGCCTTCACACCGTTGCACAATCCGAACAGCAAACACGCCTTCATGGCGCCCTGTGGCTTAAAGTTACCGAAGATTACCGCTGCGATTGCGATAAAGCCCTGTCCCACGATCACACTCGGGCGGAACTGGCTTACGGTAGACAGTGTCACGTACGCACCGCCGAGCCCCGCAAGGAAGCCGGATACGATCACGCAGATATAGCGAATACGGAATACGTTGATACCCAGCGTCGCGCATGCCTGCGGATGCTCGCCCACCGCACGCAGACGCATGCCGAATTTTGTCTTATAGAATACAAACCATACGACCAGCACCAGTACAAAGCACAGATAGGCCACCGGATAAGTATTCAGAACATTATAGCCGAAGGAGCCTGCCTTAAAAACGCCGTTGAACATCTTCGGAAGCTTTGCAGCCGTGTCCAGTGCCGGAGAATCTGAGGAATTTTCAAACAGCGCTTTGCACAGAAATACGGCCAGTCCCGGAGCCAGAAAATTGATGGCTGTGCCTGAGATCGTCTGATCTGCGCCATAGGAAATACATGCCACGGCATGAAGCAGTCCAAAAGCCGCTCCTGCAAGGCCGCCGCACAGGAAGCCCAGCCAGCCGTTGCCTGTAAAATACGCTACCACCGCACCGGTGAATGCACCGATGGTCATCATACCCTCAATTCCGATATTGACAACTCCGCTTCGCTCCGAAAAACAGGATCCGAGAGCTGCAAACAGCAGCGGAGGGGTTGCGATCAGCATCGCATTGATCAAGAGTCCAAGATCTTTGATAAGTACATTCATGCCTGTGCTCCTCCTTTCTTCTTTCCTGCTTTTTCAAGTACAAGCATCTTAAATACATGGGATACTGCGATGAAAATGATGATCGTACCCATGATGATATCTACTACCTCTGACGGCGCATTTACCAGACTGAGCTTTGTGCCGCCATATTTCATAGCGCCGTAAAACAGTCCCGCAAAAATACATCCGATCGGATTGGAGGAACCGATCAGCGCTACCGTAATGCCCTGAAAGCCGAACTGCTCCTGACTGCTGAACTGACTGATACGTCCGGACATTCCCAGCGTCTGCACCGCTCCGCCAAGTCCGGCCATAGCGCCTGAGATCGCCATCGCAGTAAGAAACATCCTGTTCGTGTTAATACCCGCATACTCTGCTGCAGTCCTGCTGAATCCGACAGAGCGAAGCTGATAACCCAGCGTCGTCTTGGAAATAATGAACCAGATCACCACGGCCGCGGCAATCGCCATCACGATGCCCCAGTTGGCCGCTGTACAGCTCGTCAGCTCCACGATCGCCTTCGGTGCCATGATACGTGCCGTATCCGCCACATCCTTGGTAGCCTCGCCGCCGCCCTCTCTGTGGATGATCGCAAGATTCACTACATAGTTGGATAAATAGAATGCGATCCAGTTGAACATGATATAGGAAAGCACCTCGTTCACACCGCGCATTACCTTGAGTAAGCCCACGATAGCGCCCCAGAGCGCTCCCGCCGCCATAGCTGCTACGATACACAGTAAAATATGGATCGGTGCCGGAGCCTTTACCAGAATACCGACCACACAGGCTGCCAGAGAGCCGACTACAAACTGTCCCTCCGCACCGATATTAAATACGCCTGTACGGAAGGAAAATGCCACGCTCAGGCCGGTCAGGATCAGCGGAGCCGCATATACGATGCTCCATGTCACGAACTTCGGCTTACCGAATACGCCGGTGATCAGCTTCCCGTAAGCCTCCGCCGGGCTGATACCCGCAAGCATCAGAAGAATTGCTCCCACAAGGAAGCCCACACTGATCGCAATAAAGGTATAAAGCGCATTGCTGTTCAGAATTCCCTTTTTCTTATTCATGCTTCACACCTCCCGCCATCATAAATCCTAATTCCTTCTCATCCGCGCCCTTGCCAGCCACGCTTCCCACGATCTGACCGTCAAAGATGACCTCAATTCTGTCGGACAGGCTCATGATCTCATCCAGCTCAAAGGATACCAGAAGGATCGCTTTGTTCTTATTACGCTGCTCTACCAGATATTTGTGGACAAATTCAATCGCTCCCACATCAAGTCCGCGGGTCGGGTTCACTGCGATCAGCAAATCCGAATCATTGGTCACCTCTCGCGCAATGATAACCTTCTGCTGGTTACCGCCGGAGAGCTCGCCTGCCAGACGCTGATTGCAGCCAGACGGGCGAATATCAAACTTCTCGATCATCTCCGTAGCATGCTGTTCGATCGCGTTCTTCTGCAAAATACCATGCTTCGCATATGGCGCCTTGGCAAAGTTCTGCAGGATCAGATTCTCCGAAACGGAGAAGTCCAGTACCAGTCCATGCTTCTGGCGATCCTCCGGAATACTGGTCACGCCCTTCTCAAAGGCCTGCTTCGGTGTAGTATTATAAATGCTCTCGCCATGCATGGTGATCTCACCGGACTCCGCTTTGCGCAGCCCCGTGATAATCTCTACCAGCTCGGACTGACCGTTGCCGTCCACGCCTGCCAGACCAACAATCTCGCCCCGGCGCACGGACAGATTCAGACCCTTCAGGATCTCCACATGGCGATAGTCCTTTGCGCGAAGCTCCCTCACATCCAGAACCACCTCGCCCGGATTCATCTCCTTTTTCTCTACCTTAAATTCTACATCTCTTCCTACCATCATGGCCGCAAGCTGATTTTCATCGCACTCGCTGACCTTCACGGTGTTGATATATTTACCGCGGCGAATAATGGTACAGAAATCTGCCGCCGCCTTGATCTCCTTCAGCTTATGGGTGATCAGGATGACCGATTTGCCGTCGGCGGTCAGGTGATGGATAATATCGATCAGCTCTGTGATCTCCTGCGGGGTCAGAGAAGCCGTCGGCTCATCCAGAATCAGATGCTCAGCATTACGATACAATACCTTCAGGATCTCTACGCGCTGCTGCATACCTACAGAGATATCCTCGATCTTCGCATCCGGATCCACCTTCAGATTATATCGCTCAGACAGCTCCACGATCTTTTCACGAGCCTTCTTCGTATCTACCACCATCCCCTTGGTCGGTTCCGTACCGAGAATAATATTCTCCGTCACCGTAAAGGGCTGTACCAGCATAAAATGCTGGTGAACCATACCGATACCCAGCTCAATCGCCTTCTGCGGGCTGTCGATCCGCACCTCATTCCCGTTGATCTCAATACTTCCGGACGTTGGATGATATAATCCGTAAAGTACGTTCATCAATGTACTCTTACCCGCGCCATTCTCACCGAGAATAGCATGTACCTCTCCCTTGTGAACCGTCAGGTTGATATGATCATTTGCTACAAAGGAACCGAACGTCTTTACGATATCCTTCATGCGAATAACAACGCTGCTCGTATCCACATTACTTTGCTTCGCCACTGTCTTTCCTCCTTCTTATATCCTGCATACTCAGACGATCACTACGTCCTTCAGGCCCTGTGTGATCGCAATCGCCCGCAGTTTCTCCATCTCCTCATTTTGCGGTACACGACTATGTGCATATTGTTCTCTGACTCCCATCGGACGGTAGGTGATCAGCTTATATCTTATCTCTCCCCTAGTCCGGTAAGGCGCCAGCAGCTTTGCCGTCTCCTCCACCGTACCGGCCGTGTCAAACAGCTCCGGAACGATCACCGTGCGCACCTCTGTCAACTGCCCGCGCTCCGCCAGATATACCGCGTTTCTCAGGACGAGCTCGTTGTCGCTGCCCGTAACCCTCTCATGATCCTCTCTGCTCCACGCCTTGATATCCAGCATAACTCCGTCCGTCTGCGCCAGAAGTTCGGGATGCGCGCGAAAGTCCAGTGTCCCGTTGCTGTCGATCAGCGTACTCAGTCCCGCGTCATGGCATAGCGCAAACAATTCCTTCAGAAACTGCGGATACAGCGTACACTCACCGCCAGACACCGTCACGCCGCGGATATAGGGCATCTGTTTTTTCACCTCCGCAAAGGTCTCCTGTGCATCCATCCATCGAATACGGGGACTGCTGTCATATGTACAGGTTCTGATGCATGTATCGCAGCCACAGCATTTTGCAGGATCAAACAGCACTTCTCCCGCCTGCAGCCTGAGCGCCTTCGCCGGACAGCGATCCACACAATCTCCGCAGGCGATACACAGCCTTCTGGTCTCCGGATTATGGCAATATCTGCAGTCAAAATTACATCCCTGCAGAAACACCGCCGTCCGATTCCCGGGACCATCCACCGAACTAAACGGGATGATCTTGTTGACCGGCGCTTTAGCGCACCTTTCGCTGAAGGATCTTGCCATTTTGCTTTGCTCCCATTCCGAGCGCGGTGGTATCCTGCAGTACCGCCTGTCCGCTCTCCAGTTTTTCGATCTCCGAGCGCTTCACCAGATAGCCTGTGATCCTTATCACATCACTGTCGGATGAGTAAAAGGACAGATAGCGGAGATTCTCAGAAAAAGCGCCTTTGATGATATCTAATACAAACTCCGGATTGCGATGTACCGTTACATCGATGGGGAAGATATCCCCGGTTCCGGACGGAAAATACTTGTGAAACTTTGCACAGTTCTTCAGATGATCGATCAGCTCATCCGGCTCTTCTCCGATCGGGATTCTGGTTCCCGGAGAGATCTCGATATCCTCAGAGATCCCTACCTGCGCATGCAGAAGAAAATGTCCGCCGGTAGCCTCACAATACGGGTTCACATGATTGCGGTTAAACTCATCGATCTGCTCCATGATACTCACACCCAGCTGATCTGCCTCCTCGCTGTGTCCGAATCTTCCGGCTCTGCCCTCCTTCTCCATCAGGATATTCACACATTCCGCCAAGCCTACCATTCCAAACATGGCGCTGAACTGATCTCTGTGGATAAATCCCTCTCGAGCAAGGAAATTATGCTCGAAGAATCCGCTCTCTTCTACCTCAAAGCGGATACGCTCATCCATATACTCTGCCATCGTCTGCATGACATAGGGCAGCTGATTCTTCCTAAAGTCCTCCAGATTCTCAGATCTCTTGGCGATATTTCCAAGGATCATACGGCAAAGCGTATAAGAACCGCCTCCCAGCTTCAATCCGTTGTAGCAGCTGGCGATCACATAATTTTCCGTCAGCTCAGAGCTGAACATTGCGTGATTGGCAAAGCTCGGCTTCGCACTCTTCAGCGCGGTCTTCACGCACTGAAGCGCAAAATCATCCGGCGTAATGCTCGCATCATACTTCATAGTCAGATTCGGAACCGCGTTCTCCAGCTCCGCCTCCACCTCAAGCAGCAGCCGGCCGGCCTTCGTCGCCTTTGGGCCTATATTCGCATGAGAAAAAGAGTCCAGAATCGTGCGATCTATATGGATCATGAAAAGCTTCAGCAGCTTCTTCGCCATAGCCTCATCCACATCGTCAATAAACGGCTCCAGCAGCTCATCCAATGCGCCAAGATATACCGGGAAATTGGTCACACTGGGTACATGCTTATAAAAGATCAACAGAGAATTCAGCGCCTCAAACAGATCCTTCGGCGGATCCAGCTGCAGAAACTTACTTCCCTCTCTCATAAACTTTGCATAATCCGGGATAATATAACGCGGACGAAGCGGTGCCCGTCCTTCGCTCAGATCACAGATACACTTTGTCTCAATCGGCTGATTCATCAGCTCATCCAGACCCTCGGGAAGCTTCAGTACTTCCATCAGAGAATCGGCCTTATTTGCCAATGCCGCTACTTTTTGTTCGTGTGTAAGGGTCGCGCTCTTCACTGTCTCCAGAATCTCATCCCGCACCTGATTCACACGTTCCATCGTAATCTCTCTCATTTGTTCCTCCATTTACCTCTGTGGCTGTCCGAAATCTCTTTCATAGAAAATCCCCCGATCCCGGACAGGATTCCTTGCTCCCACACAGCAAATCCGCGCACATCTCCTGTGTAAAAGCAATTCCGCTCTGCAAACACGTTCATATGATAAACGGGCAGAGCATCCGCTCTGCCCATCTCATGTAAGTCTCTATTATTCAGCTAACTGGTAGATACCCTCGCCGTGAGCTGCCTCAAAGGACTCCTTATCCTTCGGAACCACAACCTCACCTGCGATGATCTGATCCTTCACCTCGTTTACCTTGGTCAGGATCTCATCTGTCAGATTGTCTGTAGTCGGAGCCAGATCTACACCTGCGTCCTCAAGAGAGAAGCTCTTCACGCCTGCCTCAAGATTGCCGTCTACAACAGCCTTTGCTGTATCATATACAGAGTTATCTACACGCTTCATAGCAGAAGTAAGAATGGTCTCCGGAGCGATCGGGCTCTGGTCAGAGTCCACACCGATTGCCCAGATACCAGCCTCCTTGCAGGCATCGATCACGCCAAGGCCTGTACCGCCTGCTGCATGGAAGATAACGTCAGCGCCGTCAGCGATCATGTTGTTCGCTGCGGTCTTACCTGCTGCGGTATCTGCGAAGCTGTTTGCATTTGCCTGAAGGATCTTTACATCCGGATTTGCATCCAGAGCGCCGGCGCAATAGCCATATCCGAACTCGTTCATGGTATCTGTAGACATACCCAGTACGAAGCCGATGGTATTGCTCTCTGTAGCCAGACCTGCTACATAACCAACCAGATAGGAAGCCTGAGCCTGTTCAAACATCAGGCAGGTAACATTGTCCAGATCCGCATTGGTGGAATCATCAACGATTGCAAAGTTCACATCCGGATTTGCCTCAGCCTCCTGACGCAGAGCGTCTGCCAGCTGATAGCCGATGCAGATGATCATGTCATAATCCTCATCTACAAATGTCTCGATATTCGGGATATAGTCAGCATCTGTAGCAGACTCAAGATAGCTTGCTGTGATACCGAGCTCATCCTGCGCTCTCTGCAGACCTTCCCATGCAGACTGGTTAAAGGAACCATCGTTTACACCACCGACATCAGTTACGATACCGACCTTCACATCTTCCGCAGATACTGTGCTGCCAAGTGCTGCCAGTGACAGTGCTGCAACAGTAGCAGCCGTTACGATTACACTCTTCTTCATTTGAATTCCTCCCTATTTGACCGCCGAAGCGGCATATTGAATTTCTTTTCCTATTCTAACAAATCTTCTGCCATTTTTGAAGTCTTTCTTTTAGGATTTTCTAATATTTTTTCGCGTGTGTTATTTGTATTTTTCATTTGACAGCTTTTACTGCTCGTTCAGATAGCTCTGAATATGGTTGCGGATCATCTCCATCGCCACATGATTATGACCACCCTCCGGCACGATAATATTTGCGTTTTTCTTGCTGGGCTCCACAAACTGCTCGTGCATAGGCTTGACCGTGTTCAGATACTGACTGATCACCGAATCCAGACTGCGGGCGCGCTCCATAACATCGCGCTGGATTCTGCGGATAATGCGAAGATCCGCATCCGCATCCACGAAAATGCGGATATCCATCATGTCGCAGAGCTCTGGATTTTCAAAGATCAGAATACCTTCCACAATCACCACTCGTCCCGGTACGATCGTGATCGTGTTCTTGCTGCGATTATGTACTTTAAAATCATAAACCGGACATTCCACAGCCTCTCCTGACTTCAATCTGCCCAGATGCTCAATCAGCAGATCTGTGTCAAAGGCATTCGGATGGTCATAATTCAGCGTCACACGCTCCTCATAGGTCATATCATCATGTGCTTTATAGTAGTTGTCATGCTTCACCACCGTCACATTTTCTTTGAGCTGCGCTGCGATCTGATTGGTCAGCGTCGTCTTTCCGCTGCCGGTCCCCCCGGCAATTCCGATTACTAATACATCTCCCATACTCTCTTCCTCCCTCGGTATTCCTTCCAGAAGTCCCCCACCGCTTAATGCTCTTTGCATTTGAAGCGGGGAACTTACTTGATTCGGTTCATCTAACTACAATTGATGCCGTACCACCGCATACTCGTCACCGTTGCGGTAATAAGGACAGGCCTCTCTGCTTCCGGACAGGAAGCGGTATAGCTCGTCTTCGTCCAGATTCACCTCGCAGAAGTACTCCTCATCCTCGTCATCATACGTAAAATACGCACAGTACTCACACTGATTTGCCATATCTCCTACCTCCTTGCAGGTCACATCACATATCTTTCCAGTCGCAAAAAAGCTTCCTCTACCCGGCTCTTCGGCAGCGCCAGATTCACGCGGATATGATATCTGCCATGGAAGGCACGTCCATCCTGCCACGCAACGCCCACATTCCATCCAGCCTTCAACAGCTCATCCATCGTCCTCTGATGCTTCACGCACCATTCCTCACAGTCCAGAAACAGCATATAGGTACCCTCCGGCTGCGCGACCTTTATCCCCTCAAAATGTGTGCGGATAAACTCACAGGCATACCTCACATTCTCCGTCAGCACCTCCCGAAGCTCTTTGAGCCACTCCTCGCCCTCCGGCGAATATGCCGCCGTCAGAGCATGCATAGACATCACGTTCATGCTGTTATAATGGCTCAGAGAAGCCTCTTTCTCCACACGCTCTCTCAGCCAGTCATTATATATGATATGGTAGCTTCCCACCAGCCCCGCAAGGTTAAAGGTCTTGGATGGCGCATACAGCGCTATCGTCCTCTGTCTCGCATCCTCCGATACAGACTGTGTCGGGATATGCCGATGTCCCCCGAGCGTCAGATCCGACCAGATCTCATCAGAGATCACGTAGACATCATGCCTTCGGTAAATCTCCATGGCCCGCTCGATCTCCCAGCGTTCCCAGACTCGTCCGCAGGGATTGTGCGGAGAACAAAAAATCGCCGCGTGGATTTTCTCCTCCACGATCCGTTTCTCCATATCTTCAAAATCCATGCGCCAGATCCCATTCTCATCCAGATACAGGGGACTGTGTACGATCTCATAACCGTTGTTTCTCAGACTGCCCGTAAAACCGATATACGTCGGGGAATGGAGCAGCACCTTATCGCCTCTGGAGCAGATGACATTCATCGCGGTAACCACGCCGCCCAGCACACCATTCTCATATCCGATATGTCGTGTCTCCAGATCTGTCACGCCGTTTCTGTGCTCCTGCCACCGCAGAATACTGTCAAAATACTCCTTCGTCGGATGAAAATATCCGTACAGCGCATGGGAGGCCCGCTCTGCCATGGCTCGCGGTATCGCAGGCACGGTCTGAAAATTCATGTCTGCTACCCACATGGGGATCACGTCAAACCCCTCTTCCGGCAGCTCGGGTGCCGCACCGCCGCTGCCAAGCGCATCTATGGCCAGAGCATCTCTGCCCGTGCGGTCAATGACCGATGTAAAATCATATTTCATATGGTTCTTCCTCTCTGTATATTCCGATACTTTACCGGCAATTCCTCTTTGCCCGACATCTCCCTCACATCATACTATGTCCATCTCCGTTCGTCAATCTCACACTGCCGTCAACGTTGAGGTTCCTCCGGCACCTGTTCCATTTATCCTGAGAATTTCCTCTGTTTTTTCTTTGGAAAATCTCTTGACATTTTCCGAAAACAGCCTTAATCTGTGAGGACATTGGAGCGCATTCCATGTCATCACCTGTGTATTTTTATTATATAGAAAGGATTACTGCCATGACAAAAGATCTTACGACCGGAAACCCACTGAAGCTCATTCTGCAATTTTCTTTCCCCATTCTTCTCGCCATGCTCTTTCAGCAATTTTATAATCTGGTGGACACCATGATCGTGGGAAAAACGCTTGGCGCAAACGCGCTCGCCGCTGTCGGTTCCACCGGCTCCCTGAATTTTATGGTCATCGGCTTCTGCAGTGGCATCTGTGCCGGGTTTACGATTCCCATGTCTCAGTCCTTCGGCGCCAGAAACGAGTCAGAGCTGAAGCGCTTTATCGGCAATTCCTTCTGGCTCTGTCTGGTTTTTGCAGTGGTGCTGACCATACTGACGGTTATTTTATGTAAGTCTATTCTGCGAGTGATGAATACCCCGCAGGAGATCCTTGACGCCGCCCACAGTTATATCGTTATTATCTTTGCCGGTATTCCCGCCACCTTTCTCTACAACATGCTTTCCTGCATGATCCGAAGTGTCGGCGACAGTAAGACCCCGGTTCTCTTTCTCGGGCTGGCTTCCGGATTGAATATCCTGCTGGATATTCTCCTGATTACCGTGGTACATATGGGGGTCTCCGGTGCCGCCGTGGCTACGGTCACCTCCCAGACCGTCTCCGGAGTCTTATGTCTGCTGTATTTAAAGAAAAAATTTCCGATCCTGCAGCCTTCCGGCGAACAGTGGAGGCTGCGTTCCCGCTATGCTTCAAAGCTCTGTATGATGGGGATTCCCATGGGACTGCAGTATTCTGTAACCGCCATCGGAAGTATCATTTTACAGACTGCTGTAAACAGCCTCGGCACGCTTTATGTTGCAGCCGTCACCGCAGGCAGTAAGCTCAGTCTTATCTTCTGCTGTCCCTTTGATGCGCTCGGAACCGCCATCGCCACTTACAGCGGGCAGAACATCGGCGCCGGCAAGCCCCGCCGTGTCCGTCAGGGTGTCAATGCTTGCATGATGCTGGGAGCTATTTACTCCGTGATCGCACTGGTGTTATTCTTCTTTGCCGGCAAGCTATTGCTCACTTTGTTTGTCGATGCATCCAACACAGAGATCATCGGGCATGCATGGACCTTCCTGATCTGCGTGAGTCTGTTCTATGTATTACTCACCGGCGTGAATGTCTATCGCTTCTGTATTCAGGGTATGGGCTACAGCCAGATCGCAGTTTTGGCCGGAGCCATGGAGATGCTGGCCCGCACCGTCACCGGAATTATTCTGGTACCGCTCTTCGGATTTGCCGGCGTCTGCGCCGCCAGTCCTCTGGCTTGGATCGCCGCCAATCTGTTTCTGATACCCGCTTACCTGCACTATACCGGGAAGCTGATTACGCAAACGGAGAAAAGCGAAACATAATCCGCATTTTAATCACAGGTCACTTATTTTCAAGCATACATAACAGGGGATTTTCTCATCATGCCATCTGAGAAAATCCCCTGTTTGTTCTTATTTTACAAAATATTCTTCATACCATACTAAGAAGGTATAGATCGTCCAGACCTTCCTCCAGTTGTCGGAATTGCCTCCCACATATTCGTCAAAAATCGCCTGTATTTCCTCCATATGGAAGAATTTCTCTGCGATCTCGCTGTGGAACTTCGCCTGCACATCCTGATTGTAGCGTTCATCCGCCATCCATATACGGATCGGCACGATGAAGCCGAGCTTTTTGCGGAATGCGATCTCTTCCGGAAGTACCTTCGCAGCCGCCGTGCGAAAAGCCACCTTGTTCTGTTCTTCATTAACCTTATATCTCGCCGGCATGCGGGATGCAATGTCAAAAATCCTGCGATCCGTCAATGGCATACGGATCTCCAGACCGGCAGCCGTACTCATCTTATCTACATTCAGATAGATATCTCCCTCGAGCCAGATCTGAATATCCACATTTGACATCTTGGTAAGCGGATCCAGACCTTCCATCTCCTCATAGAGATCCTTGACCAGATGTATGGGAAGCACATGCTCATCATAGCTTTTGAGGATCCGTTTTTTCTCATCCTCCTTCATGATATTGGTGTTCCCCACATAGAAGGTCTTCAGGTTCTCGCCGTAGCGCTCCGCATTGCGATACATATTATAACCGCCGAAGAACTCGTCTGCTCCCTCTCCCGAGTAACAAAGCTTCGTATGCTGGGCAGTCGCACGGCATGCGATAGCAAAGGCAATCGCGGAAGCATCTCCCAACGGCTGCTCCATATGCTTCATAACCCACGGGACGATCTCAAAATACTGCTCCGGAGTGATCAGGCATCGGCTATTCTGACGATGCAGCAGTCTTGCGGTCTCAGCCGCCAGCCCGGACTCGTCAAAGCGCGCCTCCTCGTATCCGCAGGAATCAGACATCTCTACATCCGACATGGCAAGCACATAAGAAGAATCTACACCACCGGACAGGAAGGACTCTGCGGTCTCGTCCTTCGCCTTCACCTCCGGCATAATGTTCTGCAGTGTGCTGTGGATCTCATCCGCCCATTCTTCCAAAGACTTTTCTTCATCTGCACAAAACTGCGGCGCCCAGTATCTTGTGATCCTCAGCTCCCCGTTTTTCCATACCAGATAATGTCCCGGCATGAGCTTCTTTACACCTTCGAAAAACGTCTCCTCACCGGCCACATACGTCAGGCTCAGATAGATCTGAAGCATCTTCTCATTCAGCCTCTTCTCAAATCCCGGCTGATCGAGGATCTCTGCAATCAGGGTTCCGTAAAGGAGCTGTCCACTCTCCGTCACATAATAATAAAACGGCTTCGTACCAAAGGGATCGCGCAGGCAGAAGAGCTCTTCTTTTTCCTCATCCCACAGAGCAAACGCAAACATACCGTGCATATGCTCTGCCATCTCATGTCCCCATGTCTCATACGCCTTCACCAGAAGCTGCTCCTCCCGCGCTTCTCTGGAAAGATCTGCCGGTACCCCAAGCTCTTTACAGAGCGCTTCCCAATTTCTGATGTGTCCTCTGTATCTTTCAACTCTAATCATCTGTACTCCTCCCTGTTTCATAACAGCTCCTCTGTCTGAGCAGTGTTCAGAAACATTTCATCCAAGCTATTTTATGTATACGAATCACTCTGCGTGCTCTGTCGCAAAGTACTCCTTCATCATCTTCACTACCACACCGGACAGCAGGAACAGCGCGATCAGGTTCGGGATCGCCATCAGTCCGTTAAAGGTATCCGAGATCCCCCAGATCAATCCAAGATCCGTCGTCGTGCCTACCAGAGCCATTAGGGAATATACCACCATGAACGGCTTCACGATCTTTTCCGAAAAAATGAACTCCGCACAGCGCGCTCCGTAGAGTCCCCAGCCAAGGATCGTAGAAAATGCGAAGCAGCACATAGCTACCGCCGTGAAAATGGATACCCAGTTACCGTAGGTCACGGTAAACCCGGAAATCGTAAGCTCCGCACCTGCTGCCTCACCAAAGGTGATGGACGCGCCGCTGCACAGAATGACCAGCGCAGTCAGTGTACAGATCACGATGGTATCCGTAAATACTTCAAAGATACCGAAAAATCCCTGCTTTACCGGCTTTCTCGTATCTGCGCACGCATGGGCGATAGAACCGGTACCGAGACCTGCCTCATTGGAGAAAATACCGCGGGACACACCCTTTTTCATACTCATGAAGAAGCTTCCGATGAAACCGCCGGTAACTGCCGAAGGCTTGAACGCTCCGTAGAAAATATCATAAAATGCTCCCGGGATCCGTCCGGCATTCACGATCAACACACCGATCGCAAGAATAATATAGAGAACCGCCATGAACGGCACCAGCTTCTCTGTCACGTTACCGATGCGCTTGATACCGCCCAGCAGCACCAGTCCCACCAGAGCTGTAAGTATCACACCCAGAACCACGTTGAAGAGTGACATGGAGGATTCGGTCAGCAATCCGTAGTTGATCAATGCGGAATCTACCGCAGTCATAATCGTATTCGCCTGCGTTGCATTTCCTGTGCCAAATACGGCCAGTACGCCAAAAATGGAATACAGCACAGCCAGCCACTGCCAGTTCCTGCCAAGTCCGTTCTTAATATAGTACATCGGACCGCCCACGTAGTCACCATGCTTATTCTTCTCACGGAAGTGTACCGCAAGCGTTACCTCCGCAAACTTTGTACACATACCGAGCAATGCAGAAATCCACATCCAGAATACTGCACCGGGACCGCCGATCGCCACTGCTCCAGCAACGCCTGCAATATTTCCGGTGCCCACCGTCGCGGCAAGCGCCGTACAGACCGCCTGAAACGGTGTGATCGCTCCGTCTGAAGCCTCTTTCTTTTTGAACATTCTTCCGAGGGTTGTCTTGATCGCATACGGAAACTTGCGGATCTGCAGGAAATTCGTGCGGATGCTCAAATATAGTCCCACCCCGATGATGCAGATCATTGCAGGTACGCCCCAGATAAAGTTGTTAACAGCTGCATTGATTGTCTCGATTGTTTTTAGCATACTCATACCTTTCTTTTGTGAATAGAATGCAATCATTATACCATTTTAACAAAGTAAAGTACAGAACATATCTCATTTTTGATGAAGATACTTTTCCTTGGTGGCAAGACCGCCCCTGATATGGCGTTCCGATTTGTTAATATCCAGCACCTCTCTCGCACATTTTGCCAGCATCCGATTGATCTGCGGCAATCTCTCTACGATATCCTTATGTACGGTGGACTTGCTGACGCCGAATTTCTGCGCCGTCAGTCGCACCGTGGCTCGGTGCTCGATCATATATTCCGCAATCGCCAATGCACGTTCTTCTATATACTCTCTCAAAAAAGAAAGCCCCCAAACACTTTTTTACAGTGTATGCGGACTGCCCTTTAAATAAAACCTCCGGCATTGCGAACAGCGCCGGAGGTTTCATCAGTTATTCTATTCTTTTAGTGACAGTGCCCTCCGCAATGCTTGCAGTCGCCGCCACACTGGATCGATTTTCCATTCTTCTTATCAATGACCATTCTGCGGATCGCCAGCGCTACCACACCGGCCACCACTGCTCCAACGATTACGGTTCCCATAGACACCATCCTTTCTTTTATTCTACATCTTACAGGATATGATTTTTTCTGTCAAATATCCGTTTCTTTAACATTCTGTCATTACGCTGTCTGTCTGCCGCCAAGCTTCAGGGTCTTACTCTCCTGATATGGACGGAACAGAAGGTACAGGAAGCATACGATCAATGCGAATGCTACGATCGTCCATACGGTAATTCCGCCTCCGGATACCAGCGTACCGATCTGGAATACACACAGAGATACCACATAGGCCAGAACACACTGATAACCGATCGCTGTCCAGAACCACCTGCCGCTGTTCATTTCACGACGGATTGCACCCATAGCTGCGAAGCACGGAGCACACAGCAGGTTGAATACAAGGAAGGAGTATGCTGCCAGCGGAACAATGCTGCTGGAAAGCTGTCCCCAGATCTCCTCGCCGTCCTCTGCTACTTCCGCAAAGCCAAACAGCATACCGAAGGTACTTACGACGTTCTCCTTAGCCACAAGACCGGTCACAGCCGCTACTGCCATTCTCCAGTTGCCCCAGCCAAGCGGTGCAAAGAGCCATGCGATCGCATTACCGATAGCTGCCAGAATACTGTGGTCAAGCTCCTCAGCCTCCAGCATAGTGAAGGATCCCTCCAGCCAGCCAAAGCTCATCAGGAACCATACTACGATCGTGGATACCAGAATGATGGTGCCCGCCTTCTTCACGAAGGACCAGCCTCTCTCACCCATGCTTCTCAAAATATTGCCAAGCGTCGGCATATGGTATGCCGGAAGCTCCATAACAAAAGGAGCCGGATCACCCGCAAACAGCTTTGTCTTCTTCAGGATGATACCTGAGCAGATGATTGCCGCAATACCTACAAAATATGCGCTCGGTGCTACCCACCATGCGCCGCCGAACAGTGCGCCGGCGATCAGTGCAATGATCGGAAGCTTCGCACTGCACGGAATAAATGTTGTCGTCATGATCGTCATTTTACGATCTCTGTCATTCTCGATCGTTCTGGAAGCCATCACGCCCGGAACGCCGCATCCGCTGCCGACCAGCATCGGGATGAAGGACTTGCCGGACAGTCCGAACTTACGGAAGATTCGATCCATAATGAACGCGATACGCGCCATATAACCGCAGCTCTCCAAAAATGCTAAGAAGAAGAACAGCACCAGCATCTGCGGCAGGAAACCGAGTACCGCTCCGACACCGGCCACGATACCATCCAAAATCAGCCCCTGCAGCCAATCTGCACAGTTGATACTGGTCAGGAAGCCTTCGATTGCCGGAGGCACAATATCTCCGAACAGTACATCATTTACCCAGTCTGATCCCATAGTACCGATACCGAAGGATGCTACGGACAGGCAATATACCGCGGTCATGATCACTGCAAAGATCGGCAGCGCCGCGAATCGGTTCGTTACCACACGGTCGATCTTATCGGAAACCGTCATTTTGTTCTTATTCTTCTTTACTACGCATTCTCCGATGATAGAGGAGATATAGGTATAACGCTCGTTGGTGATGATACTCTCCGTATCGTCGTCAAACTGATCCTCCAGAACCTTGATCTGCTCTGTCACATCCGGGATCTGACGCATCTGCGCGCCAATCTTGTCATCCTTCTCCAGAAGCTTGATTGCAAAGAAACGCTTCTGCTCCTGTGAAATCCCTGTGATCTTATCTTCCACCTGTGAGATAATGTTCTCCACCTCTGACGCGAACTCATGTACCGGAGTCATCGCCTGCTTCTGCTTCGCGATCTTCACAGCTTCATTCGCCGCCTCCTGAATGCCTCTGCCCTTCAGCGCGGAAATCGGATATACCTTACAGCCGAGCTTCTTAGATAACTTCTCCAGCTTGATCTGATCGCCGTTCTTCTCCACAATATCCATCATGTTCACAGCCATCACGACCGGAATCCCCATCTCCATGAGCTGTGTGGACAGATACAGGTTACGTTCAATATTCGTTCCGTCTACGATATTCAGAATCGCGTCCGGACGCTCGTTGATCAGGTAATTTCTCGCTACCACTTCCTCGAGCGTATAGGGTGAAAGGGAATAGATTCCCGGAAGATCTGTGACGATCACATCCTTCTGACCCTTCAGCTTACCCTCTTTTTTCTCTACCGTTACGCCGGGCCAGTTGCCGACAAACTGATTGGAACCCGTCAGTGCATTAAACAATGTAGTCTTACCACTGTTCGGATTACCTGCCAGTGCAATCTTGATTGACATATGCTCTCTCCCTTTCTATTAAGCCTCTACTGTGATCATCTCTGCATCTGCCTTGCGCAGAGACAGCTCATATCCGCGAACCGTAACCTCGATCGGATCTCCCAGCGGAGCTACCTTTCTCACAAAGACCTCCACGCCTTTGGTAATTCCCATGTCCATGATGCGTCTCTTCACAGGACCCTCTCCTGTAAGTTTCTGCACCTTGACGGTCTTGCCTACCGGCACATCTCTCAACGTCTGCATAATTTCTCCTCCCACCATCTCAGACCATGATTCGAGTCGCCATATCTTTTCCGATGGCAACTCTGGAATCCTTGACATTCACGATCAGATTGCCGCCAATCGCAGATACCACGGTTACCATTCCACCCGGAACAAATCCCAGATTCTCAAGAAAGCGTCTCGTCTCTTCCTTACCTCCGATTTTCTTAATCTGCTGCGGTTCTCCTGTATTTACCATGGATAAAGGCATCATCGTATCCTCCCATCTGATATAGTATTATCTCACTCTTGTGTTCTTTGACTCACTTTTGTAAATCCATACTCACAATCGTAATGCATTTCTTACGTCTGTTAGTTTAGCCTTATTTCAGTTTGTTGTCAAGCTATTTTTTAATGTTTGCCGAAATTCAATTTCTATGCTATACTTGCAGTAATTATAATTTTATGTATGAATACGTCGACACCATACTCTCCAAAGAGGGGACGTTGGTCGATGCTTTGGAATGAGGTGCTAATCATGAACGTAAACGAATCTGCGGAGAACTATCTTGAAACTATATTGATTCTGAGCAAATCACTTCCGGTGGTGCGCTCTGTGGATATTGCAAATGAAATGGGATTTAAAAAATCAAGCGTCAGTATCGCCATGAAGAATCTGCGTGAGAAGGAGCATATTACTGTGACCGATGCGGGATTTATCTACCTGACTGACACGGGACGCGAGATTGCCGAGATGATCTATGAACGTCATCAATTCCTTTCCGCATGGCTGATACAACTCGGTGTGGATCCTAAGATCGCTCTGGAGGACGCCTGCAAGATCGAGCATGTGATCAGCGCAGAGAGCTTTGACGCCATTAAGAAAGCAATTACGCTCAAGTAATCATATATCGGTAGCTGTGATGTCCGTTTTTTGAAGCGGGCATCTTTTTTGCTCAAAAAAGGCTGTCACCCGCAGGTAACAGCCTCTATTTTATATCCTATTGTCGTATTAGCAGACCTCTTTGATCCAGCCCTTCGGAGCCTCAATGCGTCCCATCTGGATACCCGTCAGAGTTTCATAGAGCTTTTTCGTGATCGGTCCCATCTCTTCCATGCCGCTCGGCAGACAGATGTCCCTGCCGTGATCCACGATCTTGCCGACCGGAGAGATAACTGCCGCGGTACCGCAAAGACCGCACTCTGCAAACTCCTTCACCTCATCAAAATAAACCTCGCGCTCTTCCACTTCCAGACCGAGATAATCCTTCGCAACCACCATCAGAGAACGACGCGTGATCGAAGGCAGGATACTGTCAGACTTCGGCGTCACGACCTTGCCGTCCTTTGTCACAAACAGGAAATTCGCTCCGCCGGTCTCCTCGACCTTGGTGCGGGTAGCGGCATCCAGATACATATTCTCATCAAATCCCTGATTGTGAGCATCCACGATTGCATGCAGACTCATGGCATAATTCAGTCCGGCCTTGATATGGCCTGTTCCGTGGGGTGCCGCACGGTCAAAATCACTCACCCGGATGGTGATCGGCTTTGCGCCGCCCTTGAAATACGGGCCGACCGGAGTGACAAATACACGGAACTGATACTCGCTCGCAGGCTTCACCCCGATGACCGCATCACTTCCGAACATATACGGACGGATATAGAGCGTCGCGCCAGTTCCGAACGGCGGTACATAAGCAGCGTTCGCTTTTACAGTCTCCACAACCGCCTCCACGAACTTATCCTGCGGGAACACCGGCATCTCAAGTCTGCGACAGGAATCCTCCATACGCTGCGCGTTCAGATCCGGGCGGAAGATCACGATTCGTCCATCCTCGGTCGTATACGCCTTCATTCCCTCAAAGCAGGTCTGTGCATACTGCAGAACGCCTGCGCACTCACTGATGGTGACCGTAGCATCCTCTGTCAGCACGCCCTCCTCCCAGACTCCGTCCTTATAGTTTGCAACAAAACGCTTCTCTGTCGGTATGTAGCCAAACCCAAGATTTGACCAATCGATATTCTTCTTTTCCATAATATCTGTCCTCTTTTCTCCTACAGGTAGGTATTTACTTTGATACTGTGCAGTAACATAGCTTTCTACTATATTAAACCCCATTTCAAAAGGTGTCAAGTACATGCTAGTTCTTCTCTTCCTCCTGCTCCAGCAGCCGCATCGACAATTCCAGATAAAAGATTTCCTCCGGATCGTCCATCTCCGACTGCAGGATCTCCCGGATCTTCTCCATACGATACAAAAACGTGCTTCGATGAATAAACAGCACGTTAGCCGTCTGCGAAGCATTCAGATGCTGATCCAGATATACCTTCAGGGTACGCACATATTCCGTACGGTTCTCCCTGTCCGAGCGCTGCAGCCGCAGCAAACCTTCATGGCAGAGCATGCTTCCCGGCAGCCTTCTCGTGATCTGCTCCATAATATAGGGCATAGCCACCTGATTAAAGTGATGTATCCACAGATACGGCTTCTTTCTTCCTCCCACATCGATGGCCGTCCTCGCCTGCACATACTGCCTTCGAAGGTTCATATGCCCCTGCATCACCCGGCTGTAGCCCGCCTTCAGATAACTGTCGCGGATAAAGTAGACCATCTTGGCCGCCACTTCCTCCTCCGTCAGCTCCAGACGCGTCAGGTTAAAATATGTGACTACCTCATCCTGATAGAAAAAACTGATGGAATCCGGAAGCTGCTTTTGAATATAACGGCAGATCGCCTTCGTCGAAAGGAGCTTCTGATTCAAATACGTGATCTGCAGAAGCAGACACTGATATCTGTGGTTTTTTCCCCAGCCCGCTGCGGAGAGCTGACGACTCACCTGCACATAATCTGCCGTACGGTCTGTCAGGAGCTTTTGAAAAATCTGCTCCAAGGTTCCCGCCTTTGAATTTGCATTCTCATGGGAAACCAGATACTCCAGCCTGCTCACCACTGCCTCCATCAGACAGATCTTCCCCGGCGTGAGCTCTGTATCCCCCTCCGTCATAACCACTCTGTGAGTGGGCTGTCCATCTGTCATCAAGTTACGGTTCAAGGTACGAAGTCCGCTGCTGTGATCCCGATAAAGCACTGTATGCTTCTCTTTGACCAGCATCTCATATGCGCTGCTTTGTACCAGCGCATTCATATACTCCATATTCAGACCGTCTTCCGTAAAAAGCCTTGCCTTATCCGGAAGCTTCTCCATCCCCGCCTCTGCACTCAGAGAGAAATCCAGCCCCATCACAAACACGGGATTCCCCAAAAACTCCGCCATCTCCTGCAGCACCTTATCCATCCCGGCATTGCCAATCACCAGATCATCCACCCGCTCATCCCACGCCTCACAGTCATCATAGATCTGTTGGAGCAAATTCAAGATATCCGCCGGCGAATCCTCCTTCTGCAGCACATAAAGGCAGGGGTGCTCCTTTTGTTCTCCCCACGCATCCAGTATGCCGTCATTTCTCATATAGGAGTTATCCACCTTCTGACAGCATATAATATAAAATATATCCGGTTCGACCCTCTCCGGATACTCCTCAAGCGGAACGACACAGATGTGGCCATGGACTCTCCCACCTCTTTGATCTGCTGTATTTTTTCTGTATAAAAACGGGCGCAGATATCCATCGCGCCCGGATATGCCATAGCTGTCGGCAATCTCATATTCTTTTTTCAGCTGCTCATATAGATAAGCGGATGAAAGCTTCATCCTCAGTTCCTCCCAGTTCTGTACAAACGATCATTCTTCGCACCGCCTATACCATAAATGTCTTGGCGACCTCCGCAGCCTCCACGCAGTTCTCCGTGTAAGCGTCTGCCCCCATGCTCTCCGCAAGCTGTCTGGTAACCGCACCGCCACCTACCATGATCTTATACTTTTTCTCAGGATCGTTGCGGCGAAGCGATCTTACGACCTGCTGCATCTCCGTGATGGAGGTGGTAAGCAGTGAGGAAATACATACAATAGAGACCTCCGGTGTCTCACGCACTGCCTTTAAGAACTGCTTCTCTGAAATGTCTACTCCCAAGTCGATCACCCGAAAGCCCGCGCTGCGGAACATGATCGCCACGAGATTCTTCCCTACATCATGCAGATCTCCTTCCACAGTTCCTACGATCACCGTCCCGATACTACTGCGCTCGAAGTCCTCCGCATGCTCCTCCAACACCTCAAATCCCTTCCGAATACAGCGTGCCGCCGCCAGTATGCGCAGAATATCTGCATCCTGATTCTTATATTCTTCCCCCACGGACTGCATAGCCGGCATCATCGCCTCCTCCACAATCCTCATGGGCTCTATCGGCATATCCAGCGCCTCCTTCACCAGACGCTCCATATCCCCCGGATATCCTTCCTCGATCGCTGTACGCAGTTTCTCCAGTATCGTCACCGTGTTTCTTCCTTCCGTGCAAGTAATTATATCTTATTATAAGTTGTCCGCTCTAAGCGTGTCAAGTTCTCCCGATTACTCCAAGAGATAACAGCTCGTATATGCAATCGTACAGGGACCGTGATAATACTTTATCCCATTTGCCTGACAGACCTGCGTCACCAGCATCCCGTAGGCTTCCATGGATACCACCGCCTTATCCGGAAAACGGCAGGGCTCCTCCGGGTAGGTACACTCCTTACAGATGTTACAGCTTCCTGCGCCAACTGCAAGCATCCCCGGATACTGCTTCCGCAGCGTTTCCGCAAAAGCATAAAAATTCTTTTTATGCTTCGCCTCCGTCTCCATCATGGCTTCCCCGTCCAGCTCGTCCTCCAGCTCACCGACCGTTTGCACCAGAATTCCGCGGCGAAAACCGCGAAGCTTTTCTTCGCATTCCTCCAGAGTGCCGCAGCCGGGCGGACAGCTCCAGCAATTTCCGAATCTGTGACAGGTATTCTGTTCACACATGCTGCGTACCTCGGGCAGCAGCTCAATGGTGGCGCAGTCCAGAGCGCCGACCTCAGAAAATCCCTGTTTTTTTGCCAACTCCATTATCTTTTCCAAATCTATCATTCCGACACCTCTTCCACAAATCCAAGCTCATCCACAAAGCAGTCTTGAAACTCCGGCGACGCCGCCAGCTCCACAAAGTCGATTCTTTTCACCAGCTCATCCGCATATCTGCGCTCCTCTTTGGAAATCAGCGCGATCTTTGCCCCTTCTCCGGCAGCATTTCCGATCGGTTTTACACGATCTATCAACCCCGGCGGCAGCAGTCCGATACGTCCGGCGCTCTCGGCATCCATATAATTACCGAAGGCTCCTGCGATATATACTTCCGCTATTTCTTTCTCTGCTATGGACAGACGCTTCATCAGCAGCTGCATCCCCGCCGCGATAGCCGCCTTTGCCAGCTGTACCTCCCGAATATCCTTCTGGGTCAGATACACGCCTTTCCCATTTCCGGATTTCTCCGGAGGCACGAGATAAAAAATATGTTCCTGCTCCTGACCGGTGCTCAGCTTTCCGTACTCATCGATTCTGCCCGCCCGCAGCAGCGCCGCTACCAGATCAATCAGGCCCGAACCGCAGATGCCCTGTGCAGGCAGATCATCGATCGTATGATAGTGAAATTCTCCATTTTCAAACGAAACATGATCCACTGCTCCGGAGGCTCCACGCATCCCGCACTCGATCTTGGCTCCCTCGAGCGCCGGTCCTGCTGCCGTAGAGCAGGCTGCCAGATGCTCCTTATTTCCCAACACCATCTCTCCGTTGGTTCCGATATCCAAAATCAGCGTCACTTCCTCCTTCAGATCCGGACGGACAGCCAACAGACATCCGCAGGTGTCCGCTCCTACATATCCGGCAATATTCGGCAGCATCAGAAGCTGTCCTCTCGGATGTATCTTAATGTCGTACTCTGCCGCCCGCAGGGTCAATCCCTCACGGATCGCCGGTGTGTATGGCGCATAAACCAGTGAGGCCGGCGAGATTCCCAGAAACAGATGATGCATGCAGGTGTTGCCCGCAATGCTGACCTGAAAAATATCCGTCAGCTCTACGTTCGCTTTTTTTGCCAGATGCTCCAGCATTTCCCGAATCGTCGCCCGGATACAGGAGCTCAGGGCCTCGCCTCCGTGCTCCATCACATAATTTGCCCGCATGATCACATCCGCTCCATATTGCGCCTGCGGATTCATACGGCTATCCACAGACAACACCTCTGCGCTTTTCGCATCCAGAAGGTAGCCCGCTACCGTTGTAGTTCCGATATCAAAGGCTGCAAAGCAGCACCTTCCCGGCGTCTGCCGAAGCTCCAGAATCTCCTCATCCGTATGGATCACATACCAGTCGGGAGTCTCTTTCCTTTTTTCATACAGACCGGCCGCCAGCACAAGATCCGGCTTCACCGCCAAAGGCTTCGGTCCGCCCGCCACCCAAAGCTGTTCTAACAGACGCTCCCACTCAGAACATTTTTCTCCGGGCAAAGGCTTTTCCATATGTATCTTGTGAATCTCCAGTCCCGGCGCAAAGGGCACTGAACGGCAAAAGCCTTTTGTAAGGATCTCGTGCTTCGTCTTCTCTGCCATGGTATCCACCGCGATATCCGACTCCACCTTTGTCTGACACGCCTGTACACTCTTTCCATCTATACGAACCAGACATTTCCCGCAGGTTCCCGCTCCGCCACAGGGAGCATCCGGCGTCAGACCGGCCTGAATCTGCGCTTCCAGCACCGTCGTCCCTGCTTCCACGTCTATACTTTTCTTTTCTCTGATAAATGTTACCCGAAACATGACATCCCCCTATATATCATATCTTCTTAACGCCAAAATCACACGGTATCATCTCTGCTGTTTGTGCCCCGTCAGGCATTCCTTCCGCAAACGGCGGAGTTTGGCCGCCTCGATACCTTTCCCACACAGATCCAGCACATAGGCACGATATAAAAGCATCCCGCCAGCCACGCACTCTGATCCGCAAAACATATGGCTGTATAACCGTAAGCTCCCACAAAGCCGCAGCTCACGATGATCCGCGCAAGCATTTCCACAACGCCTGCAAAAATCGTCCTTCCCGAAAATCCAAGTCCCTGAGTACTCATTCGGCATACATTCAGCAACCCAAGACACCAGTAAAAATAACCAAGACAACGCAAATACTTTGCCGACGCATCCAGTATCTTCGCCGCGTCAGCACTGACAAAAAGCAGTGACAGCGTTCTTCCGAAGAAAATCAAT
Organism: Eubacteriales bacterium; assembly: GCA_030526715.1. GTDB lineage: Bacteria > Bacillota > Clostridia > Lachnospirales > Lachnospiraceae > Marvinbryantia. The sequence goes on along the minus strand of JAUNCG010000004.1, from coordinate 16,763 downwards.
ACCAGACCGATCGCCACGCCATAGCCTATTCCGAGCAGCATTCCCTCAATGATTCCCTGACGGATGCGCCTGCCCTTCCCTGCTCCGAGGTTCTGACCACAAAATACAGATACCGCCGAACCGAGGGCATCAAAGGGACACATGGCAAACTGCTTAATTTTCATGCCGGAAGTGAAGCCTGACACATAAATGCTCCCAAGACCATTATTCGCCGATTGCATCACCATACTTCCGATCGCGGTAATAGAAAACTGCAGACCCATCGGTACCCCCATCGCCACAAGCTCCTGTATATTCCTTCCCTGCAGGCGGCAATTCTCTCTGACAGGCTTCAATACGGGAACCTTTTTCCATATAAATATCAGACATAAAAATCCGCTCACAGCCTGAGCCGTAACCGTCGCAATCGCTGCTCCCGCGCATCCCCAGCCCAATATCACAATACAGAAGAGATCCAGTCCCACATTTAATATTGTAGAAATGGTCAGAAACACAAAGGGCGTCCTGCTGTCTCCCACAGACCTCAGAATGCTGGAAAGAAAATTGTAAAGCAGCGTAAACGGAAGCCCAAGAAAAATCACAAGAAGGTATGCGTAAGCATTTTCAAAAATATCCTCCGGAACAGACAGAATATGTAAGATATCTGAGCATAGCCACGTGCAGAATGCGGTCAATATCACAGAAAGTCCGATCACCAGCACCGCACCATGGAACACCATAGCCTTCACACAATCGCCCCTGCCGGCTCCAAAGTGAGTCGCCACCGGTATTCCAAAGCCGGTGCAGGTACCGATACAGAAGCCCAGCACCAGAAACTGCACACTGCTTGTGGCTCCGACCGCTGCCAGAGCATTCGTTCCCAGAATTCTCCCAACGATGGCAGCATCAATGATATTGTAGGTCTGCTGCATCAGATTTCCCATCAAAAGAGGTAACGCAAATTGCAGAATCAATCTCAGAGGCCTTCCCTCTGTCATGTTTTTCGTCAATTTTCCCACCCTCTTCTTCAAGATTTTATTCTGATTTTTATTATATCACGATTCCCTATCCAGTCAACAATCCCGGTAAATGTCTTTGTTTTCCGTTGATATCCCGCCTGCCCTGCGGTATAATATAACTAATCCAATTTCACGGAAAGGATGTGTCGATATGCCATTACCAAAAGAACTTCATTATACAGCACAGGATTACTGGAATCTCCCGGACGGGCAGCGGGCAGAATTGATTGAAGGACAGTTATATGCCATGGCTCCGCCGAGCAGAATCCATCAGGAGCTTGTATACCAATTAGGGCGTACCATTGGCAACTACATTGCCGCGAACAATGGGTCCTGCAAGGTTTATCCGGCTCCCTTCGCTGTGAATCTTAATGCCGACGACAGTACCTATGTAGAACCGGACATCAGTGTCATCTGTGACCGCAGCAAGCTCACGGATCGCGGCTGCAATGGCGCTCCGGATTTTATTATCGAGATCGTCTCTCCCGGTAGCCGCCGCATGGATTATTCTACAAAGAATTTTCTTTATGCTCATGCCGGAGTGCGCGAATACTGGATCGTAGATCCCACGAAGCATTGTACCACCGTGTATCGTTATGAGAGTGACGATGCGCCGACCATCATTCCCTTTTCTCAGGAGCTCCCGGTGGGTATTTATGAGGATTTACAGCTTCGGATCGCTGATTTCATAGAATAATCGTATCCCTCTTCGTTGCCTTTTGACGAAGAGGGTATTTTTATGCATTCAATCTTAAAGGTTGTTAATATTAATCTTATCTAGTTTTATGCGACTGTGTGACTTTTGATAAAATAAAAGAAAAAAGGAGCGCACGATGGAGCATTTAAAACTGCTAAGACACAGTCTGGGCTTGAGTCAACAAAAGCTGGCAGAGAAACTGAATACTACGCAACAGTCTATCTATAAATATGAAAATGATGTCTCTCAGCCGGATATCCAGACGCTGAAGGCCATGTCCCATTTTTTTCAGGTCTCCATCGATTATATTGTGGGAAATTCCGACGTCCCCGCACTCTATGGACAGTTGATCGACGATCCCAATTATCTGTCCGCGCAGGAGGTACGGATTCTCCAACGGTATCGTATACTCTCCGAGTCACGACGTAAGCTGGTGGATTCCCTCATCGAAGACTATGCTTCGCAGGATTCACCGAACTAGCAGGTGTGTAGTACATCCTATTCATCACATTCCCGATACAGCTCGAAGATCAACATGAGGCTGATGGGTCCCAGAAGCACACCGACAGTTCCAAATACTCGCAGACCGATGTAGACCGCCGCTACCATAAAAATCGGAAGCACACCGATCCGCTCGCCGATCAGCTTGGGTTCCAGATATTCCCGCAGCGTATTGGTCAGCGTAAAGATCACGAGCAGACCGGCTCCATAGACAAAGTCTCCTCTGATCAGACAGTATATTCCCCATGGTATCAGTACCGTACCCGTTCCGATAAAGGGAAAAGCGTCCAAAAGTCCTATCACAACCCCGAGCAGTAAGGCGTAGGGATAATGAAGCAGCCACAGTCCCACCGTACAGATCACCGTCACCAGCAATATGATCAGCAGCTGTGCCCGCAGCCAAGCTCCACCCAGCGACTGCATGGCCTGTGCAAGCTTTCGGATCCGGCAAAACAGCGGATATTCCATAAGCTTCTCCCGAAGTCCATCATAATCCTTCAATATCATAGCCACAGATACCAGAATGACCAGCCCCTCTCCCAGCCATTTCATAGCGATCATAAAGCAGGAAATCGAATTTTTCACCATTCCGGGAACCAGTGTGGTACGCATCCTCGTCCCAAGGACTTCTATATTATCATATAAAAAACTCTGCACCTCTGCCGCATGAATTCCAGTCTGTTTTTCTACCATACCACAGCAGCCATTCAATAGACTTCTGGCTCGCTCCATATATTTCTCTATATTTGCCGCGAAGCCGGTCATCTGTCGTATCAGACCGCAGCCCAGAAAATACAGGGCGATCCCCACCCCAAAACACAGCAATATGATCAGCACCAATCCGGCGATTTCTTTTTTGATATGCAATTTTTTCTGTAGGAACAGGCTCCATGGCATAACCAGACGTACCAGCAATCCCGCAAGCAAAAAAGGGAACACCACCGGCAGCATATAACGCATTAAAAAATATACTGCCACGGTAATTCCCACTATTTTTATCAGATTCCTGCAGCCATGCAACATCTTCCGTCCTCCAGTGCTTTCTCCGGATTAGTATGGCTCGGAAATTCCGGTTCTATGTATAGATCACAATTTCATATATTTTACAGCTCTGACAGATATTCTGAAAATCCATCCCACAAGCTTCCCTCTGGTCTGCTGGTAACTACCAGCTTCCTGCCATTGCGCGGCTGCTGCAGCTCCAGACGATATGCACATAAAGCCAGCTGTTCTCTGTTAAAATGCTTTGCTCCCTCTCCCGTTGAACCGGACTGTAGCAATGCATCCTCCCGCGGACGATATTTCACATCGCCCACAAGCGGAAGCTTCGCAGCCGCCATCTGCACCCGGATCTGATGATGACGCCCTGTAAACAGTTCAATCTCCACCAGAGATTTCCCCGAGGAATCGCTTTTCTTCCATCGATAAGTAAGGGTCGCTTTTTTCGCTCCCGGAGTCTTTTCTGATACCGCTGCAGACAAATTCCCCCGAGGTTCCTTTTTCAGATAATGCGTCAGCGTCTCCTCAGGCTTCGGATCTCCCTCGACGATTGCAAGATAATGCTTCTTCATGCGTCCATCCTGTACCTGTCTGCTCAGATCTGCCGCACTCTTCTGATTCTTCGCAAATACCACCAGCCCCTGCACCGGCTGATCCAGCCGATGTATGATTCCAAGATAAGGATTGGTCTGACCGCTTTTTTCAAAAAGATACGTGCGTACCAGACTCTCCAGATCCTTTCTGCCGATGGAGGCGCTCTGCACCGCAAGTCCTGCCGGTTTGCGACAGATCAGCATATCCTTATCCTCATAGACAACTTCCAGCTTCATCTTCTTCCCCCGTTTCCTATTCCTGTGCTGTGTCTTCTTCCTTCTGTCTAAGAAAAAATTCCCCCTCGCAATGCAAGGGGGAATCTTTTACGCTTCGTTAGATTAATCTCTGATATTATAATTTAACAACGTTAGCAGCCTGCATGCCGCGAGCGCCTTCTGTCAAATCGTAAGAAACAGACTGACCTTCCTCCAGAGACTTGAATCCTTCACCCTGGATAGCTGAGAAATGTACGAATACATCTGCTCCGTCTTCGCCTGTGATAAATCCATAACCCTTTTCTGCGTTGAACCACTTAACTGTACCCTTGTTCATTTTGGTACCTCCATAAAAAAATAAAAATTGTAAACGAATTACACTCGTAATTATATGCGTGCCCCCAGTAAATGTCAAGAAATTTTTCATTATAACAGAGCTGTTTCACAGATATTTTTATGCATTTTTCACGGAAAATACAGGAGTATTAAGGGGTCACGGAGCCATAGATCTCCATGGGTACATAAGCTCTGACATAGATCCCTTCCGCCCGGTAATCCTCCTCCAGAAGACGCCCGTATTTCCGGATCAGCTGAATCACTCCCGCATCCTTATAATCGTAAAGACGCTCAATCAGCACCTGACGTTCATCCAGAATTTTCTCAAGAACCGTCTTCACATCCTCCAGTCCGTATCCGTATTTTGCTGAAATAGCTGCCACATGATCCGCCTTATGATCCCGGAACCGTCGCTGCTCCTCCAGCCGATCCTGCTTATTAAACAACGTGATCACCGTCTTGTCTTTCACACCAAGATTGGCCAGCGTATCATAGACAACCAGCATCTGCTGCTCCATCTGCGGATTGGACGCATCTACCACATGCAGAATAATATCCGCGTATTTGGCCTCCTCCAGTGTGCTTCGAAATGCCTCAATCAGATGATGGGGAAGCTTTCGGATGAAGCCTACCGTATCCGTCAGCAGGATCTCCTGTCCCGATGGCAGCTCCAACACTCTCGTGGTGGGATCCAGCGTCGCGAACAGCTTATCCTCCTCCAGCACCTCGGCTCCGGTCATGGTATTGAGCAACGTGGACTTCCCGGCATTCGTATAACCGACGATTGCCGCCACCGCTGTGGACTTCTGACTGCGTCTGCTTCTCGTCACCTCGCGGTGTCTCTTGACCTCCTCCAGCTCCCGATTCAGCTGTGCGATACGATTCTTGATAAGACGGCGATCCATCTCCAGCTTTTTCTCACCGGGACCTCTCGTACCGATGCCGCCACCCAGTCTGGACAGAGAGCTTCCCAGTCCTACCAGACGCGCCAGACGATACTTCAGCTGTGCAAGCTCTACCTGTATCTTACCTTCGCTGGTGGAAGCTCTCGCTGCAAAAATATCCAGAATGATCAGTGTGCGATCCATGACCTTCAGCTCCAGCTCCTGCTCCAGATTGCGCAGCTGTGCCGGTGACAGCTCATCATCACAGATAACTCCGGTAGCTTCCACCTCATAGGCGAGCTGCCGCACTTCCTCGATCTTACCTTTTCCGATATAAGTGCCGGGATGTATCTGCTCTCTGTTCTGTATCACCATTCCCACGGTCTCGGCTCCCGCCGTATTTGCCAGTTCCTCCAGCTCCTCCAGCGACTGCAGCGTATCATCGCCGTCCTGCAGGCTGACACCCACCAGTATCACCCGTTCCTTCAATTCTTCTATATTATATCCTGCCATACACGTCACCTCACTATTCTATCGGCGTGTTTTTATACTTGTATTGTTCCTGATCATCGTGTGATCAGGAAGTCATACTCCTTTTTACCGGCCTCATCCTCCGGATAAAGCTCTGCAAACTCCTGCGCTTTGGCCTTGGCTGTCTCGAAATCCAGTTTTTTCTCGTATGCGACGATCTGATTATAGCGCAGATCCCGTTTTCCGTTCTCTCCGTCAAGCGTCAGTCCCGCATCTGCGTCTGAGATGGCTGCATCATATGCCCCATCCGCGATATCACAGAGCACAATCCCGTTATATGCCTCCGCCGTCTCTCCGAAGGCTTCGATGCACTGCTGGTATACATTTCGGGCATGCACGGTATCCCCCTGTGCCAGATAAACCTCTCCCATCAGCTCCATCGCTTTCTGATACCTCTGTTCTACCGGCACTGCCAATGCCTCCTGCGCTCTGGGATAATCCTTCAAATAAAAATAAATACAGCCCTTCTGATAATAGTCTTCCGTTTCTTCTCCCTCTATATTCAGTGCTGTCTGCAGATAGACATCACCGATTGCCGACTGATTCTGAGCCTCATACTGCTGATAAATATTCAGATATAGCTCATAGTTTGAAGCGTCCAGCTGTACCGAGCGGTCAAAATCCGCCTTTGCCGCCTCTGCCTCGCCAAGCTGCAGGAAGGCTGCACCCCTCATATAGTAGGCGTCCGAATTCTCTCCCAGTCCCAAAATTCTGGTACATACCGTCCGCACCTGTTCATAGTTTTCCAGCTTCAGATAGCAGGCCGCCTCATATAGACTGATATCCGTCTTTGTCTGCGGCATCTTCTCATCGCAAAGCTGATACGCATTCTCAAGCTCCGTCACTGCCGCCTCATATTGTGCATTTGCCATATATTCCAGCGCCGCATTCCGCGCCGTCTCAAGCGCCGACGGTCCGCGGTCGCGACATCCCGTCAAAGTCAGCAGCAGCGCTGCTGTCAGGATCAGTTTTTGATATCTCATACATTATCACCTCATAAAATCTGACAGGCAAAACACCTGCCTTGCAGACACTCCTTTTCACAAAAAATGAGTGCCAGATTATTCTGACACTCATCATAACACAGATACCTCTATAGAGCAAAATGATTTTTAGCGGTTTGCCGCCACACGTTCAAATTCTTCCACGATCTCCTTCTCCGGAGCAGGTGTGAGCAGGCTCACCAGCACAATGGCTACACAGGCAATCAGGAAGGCCGGAAGCAATTCATAAATATTCCAGATGCCGCCCATAGGACGAACCAGATACTTCCACACGAAGATCGTAACGCCTCCTGCTACCATACCTGCCAAAGCGCCGTAACGGTTGGAGCGTTTCCAGAACAATGCAAACAATACGACCGGACCAAAGGAGGCTCCGAAGCCTGCCCACGCAAAGGATACGATGCTAAATACAGAGCTGTTCGGATCTCTCGCCAAAAATACGCCCAGCACGGCAATCAGCACCAGCGTAACTCTCGCTGCCAGAAGCGCGCTCTTACCGCCCTTTTGCAGTCGCTTTCCCAGCAGATCGGAGGATACCGCAGAGGCTGCTGCCAGAAGCTGTGAATCTGCCGTAGACATGGTACTGGCAAGAATCCCCGCAAGGATCACGCCTGCAAGCAATGCCGTAAGCACCCCGTGCTGACTGAGCAGATCTGCAATTCTCACGATAATCGTCTCGGAATTGCTGCCCTCCAGCATCTCCAGACTGCCCGTCTTACTCACGCTGTAGCCGACAATACCAATAAACACTGCCACCGACATAGAGATCACTACCCAGATCGTCGCAACTCTTCTGGAAAGACTCAGCTTCTTTCCATCTTCGATTGCCATAAAGCGAAGCAGGATATGAGGCATACCAAAATATCCAAGTCCCCATGCCAAAGTGGAGACGATCGTCAGAACTCCGTACGGACTTGCGGTGTTATCCGCCGCATTGTGAGACGCAAACATATCCAGATATCCCGGAAGCGCTTTGGCATTATCTACCACCACATTCAGACCGCCTGCCACATTCACGCCGTATACTACCACGATGATCAGTGCGATCGTCATGATAATACTCTGTATAAAGTCCGTGGTAGATGCCGCAAGAAAGCCTCCAAGCGTCGTATATCCCACGATGATCACCGCGCTCACGACCATGGCGGTAAAATATTTCACACCAAACAGACTGGAAAACAGTTTGCCGCATGCTGCGAATCCGGATGCTGTATACGGTACAAAGAAAATCACGATCACGATCGCCGCCACATACTGCAGGATCCTCTTGTTATCTCTGTAACGGTTTGCAAAAAACTGCGGCAGGGTAAAGGAATTGTTTGCCGCAATCGTGTAACGGTGAAGCCGCTTTGCCACCACCAGCCAGTTCACATAGGTGCCTACCGCAAGTCCGATGGCCGTCCATCCCGCGTCGGCAATTCCGGCGAGATAGGCCACCCCGGGAAGACCCATCAGAAGCCAGCTACTCATATCGGATGCCTCCGCACTCATGGCGGTCACAAACGGACCAAGCTTTCTTCCTCCCAGATAAAAATCATCCGCGCTGTTATTTTTCTTTGAAAAACGATACCCGATGTACAGCACAAGGCTCAGATACACGATAATCGCCAGCATAATACATATTCCTGCCTGTGTCATTTCAGTTCCTCCTCTTTTTCTTATGGAGGTAGTATAACATTCCAATTCAGATACGGCAAGTGGAACGAAGTTTAGACTAAAGTCTATACTTTATTTTGAAAATATGTATTTTATCTGTTATTTAACTGCATTAAAATATAGACTATTTTTTGTATATATCATTATACTATATTGTACTTTTATTAGTACACTCTTATTCTTTGCATTGAGAATGCAAAACCGACCTCATGTATTTCTACACAAGGCCGGTTCCTATCATAATATTTTAAATTCCTGTATTGCCCGCAACACGAAAGTCTGCCAGAAAGATCGGCAGCATCTTCTGTGAATAGGTTCTCAGGGAATACTCCCCTCCCGAGATACACCAGTCATAGAGAAATGACCGCTCGCAGATAGCATAGGCCTTCACGATCTCTCCCACGGACAGATCCTTGCGAAGCTCTCCGAGCTCCTGTCCTTCCAGAATGATCTTATTCAGCAGGCGATAATAGAGGCGGCTGCGATCCAACAGGGATTTCTCTCCCCGCGTCACCAGCTGTGTGGAGAGCAGTCGCGCCAACAGATCAATGGCGATACTGTTCTCTATCATGGAAAACAACTCATTGTTCAGATAGAGTAATTTCTCATAGCTGCTCATGGCAGGATCGATCTCATCCATCAATTCCTCATACTTCTCATCAAACAGATTGGAAAGTGTAGAGAGCAGCGCGTCCTTTCCTTTGAAGTAGTGGTAAAACGATCCTTTCGATGTCCTTGCCTCCGCGATGATCTCATCTACGGTGGTATCCTCATACCCCTGCTCGTAGAACAGCTTCCAAGCTGCCGCAATAATCTTTCCTCTGGTATTTTTTGTATGATTCCTGCGCATGATACCCTCCGATCTCTTTCTTCAGGTATCATAACACAATTCTTTTTTTAATTCTATGGCTTAGTTTAGTTCTGTTGAGCTCTTCTCATTTTTCAGGAACGCCATGGCATTGTCCAGCGTTGTCTGACCGATGGCCTCGAGCGCCTCGCGGCTGAAGAAGCCCTGATGAGACGTCACGATGACATTCGGGAACGACAGCAGTCTAGAAGTGGTGGAATGCATCAGGATCTCATCCTCGCGATTTTCAAATACATTGCCCGCCTCTTCCTCATAGACGTCCAGACCCACGCCTGCAAACTTGTGATCACGGATACCTGCGATCAGATCCTCGGTCTTGATCAGGCCGCCGCGGGAGGTATTGATCAGGATCACACCATCCTTCATTTTCCCGATCGTCTCCAGATTGATCATGTGATGTGTGCTGTCCAGCAACGGGCAGTGCAGCGAGATTAGATCGCTCTTGGCCAACAGCTCATCCAACTCCACATACTCCATAAAATCAAGATCCGGATTATGGTACATATCATATCCGATGACCTTCATACCAAAGCCCCGGCAGATGCGCGCCATCGCCGCACCGATCTTACCGGTACCGATGATGCCTGCGGTCTTGCCATAGAAGTTCATACCCTCCAGCCCCTGAAGGCTAAAGTTATTCTCACGCACACGGATATAGGCCTTGTGCAGATGGCGGTTCACCGCCATAGCCAGTGCAATGGCATGCTCTGCCACCGCCTCCGGAGAATATCCCGGCACACGCATGACCTTGATTCCATACTCTGTAGCTGCCTCCAGATCTACATTGTTAAAGCCTGCACAGCGCATCAGAACCAGCTTCACGCCCCGGTCGTGAAGTACCCGCAGGGTCTCACGGCTGACGTCAGAGCTTACAAATGCGCAGATCGCTTCGCTGTCCGTCACATAGGATGCGGTCTTGGGCGATAATTCGGTCTCCCAGTATTCCAGCTCTAGCTCCGGATACTGCCCTTTAATGGAATTAAAAGAATCAATATCATACTTCTTAGATGCAAAAAATGTTATACGCATAGCTCTGCTCCTTTCTATTCACAGGACAAATCGTGTGATTAGTTTGTCCATTCTTTTGCTTTTCACACAGCTATCATATAACATCTTTTATTTTGTCGCAAGTCTTTTTGTTAAATTATTAACACTTTCGTGATATCCGACAATTTTACTCTGATTTAAACAAAATGTTCCAGCAAAATTCTCAGACCGATCAATATCAGAATAATGCCTCCCATCCATTCCGCTCTGGATTTATACTTTGTGCCGAAGATACTGCCGATCCTGACCCCACTGCAGGAAATGCCAAAGGTAGTCAGACCGATCAGACAGACGCCAACCAGCGTATTCGCAAGACGCGCTCCGCGAAATATCTGAACCGGCACCAGCGCAAAAGTGATTCCGACCGCCAGCGCATCAATGCTGGTGGCCACCGCCATCAAAAACATCGTCTTTACATCTGTTCCCGCATCCTCCGCTTCCTCCTCATCGGAGCGCGCTTCCCGGATCATATTGCCTCCGATCAGGGAAAGCAGAACAAACGCGATCCACGGCGCCAGCGTGTGAACGATCTGCTCAAAGCTCGCGCCAAGAAAATAACCGATCGTAGGCATCAGCGCCTGAAAAGCACCGAACCACACGCCACACACTGCCATATCCTTAAACCTTACTCTGCCCATAGCGAGTCCTTTACAGACAGACACCGCAAAGGCATCCATGGACAGACCGACCGCCAGTAACAGCAATTCTATGATTCCCATACCTTCTCCTTCGTCTTACTCATCCTTTTTATCCAGATAACTGATAAATATGTTTCCGGAGGCTTCAAACAGCTTCAGGGTATCTTCGTCGCTCAGAAGATAGGTTTCTGCTGCTGTGCGCTTATTGCTGTCCTCCACGTATTCACCGTTCTCATCATAGTAGGAATTATTATATACCTCTTCACCGGTGGCCTTCGGATTATAGAACTTCACATTTCCCCACTGGTCATATCCGATGACTACCCGGGGACCGTCCGTTGTATCTGCGATGACCGGACTTCCGGTTCCCACAAAATACAGGATCTCTTCCATGGTGCAGCCGGTCAGATCGATCACCATTTTATCCGGCAGCTGCGCCGCCAGAGTATCCGGATCTAATTCGCATTGAAGAACTCCGGGGGGAATCTGCCCCAGAGGAATTTCTGCCGTCGTCGGCCGATTTCCTCTTTCCCAAATATACTGCTGCTTCTGGTTCACCACCACACCGTAAAGAGCATTGGCACGGACAATAGCTGTATTGGCATGCTCAAAGATACTGTCCAATCTGCCCTTGGCATACACATAATACAATTCCTCCGTATGCTCTTTTGCAGCAATCATCATGGTATGAGGCGTGTCATTTACAACAAATCTGCTGCGCACCACTTGAGGTGTCTCCGGTACGTCCACATCTCCCAGCAAAAGCAGCATCTCCGTCTGTTTGCGTTCGCTGATCTGCGTAGTCATGCCTACCGTGCTCTCCTGCGCCGCATTGTCGATGATATGATCCTCCGCGACCTCTATCCACTCATCTCCTGATTTTTTCACACGGGTCATCGTCAGGAGACGATCTGCGATAGCGCCGCCCGTGATATAAATGCCGGTCTCCCCATACGTTTTTACCGTCTCCCCGTTCTCATTGACGATAAATATCTGCTTCATAGGGAAGAACTCATCTCCCTCATGACTTGCATCTATATCTGATACATTCGCCACGCCGTAAGCCAGAGAATGGTTCATGTAGCCCAGCATGCGCAGACGCTCATTATCCGCACATACCACCTCCGTGGTCTTCCCGGTGTCCAGATTCATCATCCGGATCGTCTGTGAGTTATACGCCTCATTCTCCGCCAGATAAGCAAAATACTTACCACTAAAGGAACCCACATAGCAATCGTTTTTTCTGTCCTCCAGAATCTTTTCCGAGTTCATCAGCTCCAGATCCACATCATATACATCTCCATCCAGTAGGAAAAAGAAATGCTGTTCATCCTCTGATACATAGGTCAAAGCGTCAATATCCGCTTTCAAAAGATCGTAGGAGCGCTCCGTACTCACAAACAGCCGCTCCGTTACGCCGCCGCTTGCAGCGTCATAACGGTAAAGAGCAATACCGGATTCTCCCTCATGCTCCCCACGATTCATGTAACCCGCAACCACGAAATAGATATTTCCCCGGCTGTCCAGACTGATGACCTTCACCTCATGCTGTCCGTAGATGTCCCGGTAATCGCTGTCATCCTTCTGGCGGAAGGTAAATACCTGCGCCATTTTGCCGCTGTTCCTATCGTAGCTCCACAGGTCGCCCCCCTGTACAAAAGCGAAATAGTGATCTTCCTCATCGCTGATAAAGGAAATATTTTTATTGGTAATTCCCAGACGGATCCCGTTCTTCAACATCACGTCATTGTCCGGATTAAATATCTCATTGGTATTTCTCTCAAAATCCAGCAGCATAACCGTCTCATTCGAATAACGCAGACGGAAATATTCCGTCACCGTATACAGCTCTGTTTTTCCGGAATCGCTTCTGGCGCTGATCGTATACTCCTGCACGATGGTCGCCGTAGTCTCATTCAACTCCTTGATCATCGGAATGGATTTGTAATAAATCTGCGGATTCAGCTTGCCCCACACCAGCTGATCTGTCGTCGTGTGAATATCCATAAAGGACAGATTCCCCTCCTGCGCGCTATCCTCCGGCTCCAGATAGAGCGCAAGAATATCCACATCTCCCTGATTGAGACATTTTTCTGAAAATGAATTTACAAAATCCAGATATTCCTTTGTATGCAGGCTGTCCTGCTGTACCACACGGGTATAATAATACACGTCGCGGCCTTCTACCCGCAGATGCAGCTTCAACACATACTCCTGATTCATACGAAGCTGATTTTGCAGAACAAACGACGCCTGAATGGATGTCTCCTGACGGTTCAGCTCCGTCACCTTCGTGTTTTCCAGAGAGGTCTTACCGTCTGCCGTCACCACCTCAAAATAAACATCATCCACCTTCTCTGCGAAGGTCTGGATCTTGATGGATACATCACGATCTGTAGAGATCGGCGTCAGGGTATCTCTTACCTGTGTCACCTCCATCTCCTGCACGTAGCCGTGCAGCGGATTCATCTCTACGCCCTTATACATCATGTAGATCAGCGGAAGACTGGCAGACGCCATATCTTTGGATCTTGTTACATGTGTATCATCATTCAATACATATGCAAATGCAGTCAATGCTCCCGCAAATATCAGAAGTAACACTGCGATTCTGAACAGTACTTTTTTCATACACTCCTCCGATTATTTTGACAAAAGCCGCTGCAGCAGAGGATCTACGCCCCAGACCTCCATGCATCGCTTCATCTCCTGAGACCTCAGCTCCTTGTTATCTCCGGATCTGCCGTGCTTTTTCACAGCACGGATCAGGATGTTTTTCGGTGTGTGCTCCATATCAATGAACTCCAGCACCTGCACCCGATAGCCACAATTTTCCAGTACATCCGCCCGAAATGCATCCGTCAGCAGCGCTGCCATCCGCTCTTTGATCAGACCGTATTTGATCACGGGCTGCATCAGCTCACTGTGCATCTGTCCGTTGAGCTCGTGCTGACAGCAAGGCACGGATAAGATCACGCCAGCGCCCCATTCTACCGCCTTCTGCAGTGCATAGTCCGTAGCAGTGTCACAGGCATGCAGCGTCACCACCATGTCCACCCGATCCACGCCCTCATAGGACGCAATATCCCCTACAAGGAACTCCAGCTTCTCATAGCCGTATTTTTTCGCAAGCTCATTACAGTGTTCAATGACGTCTTCCTTGAGATCCAGTCCGATCACCCGAATGTCATATCCCTGCAGGATCTTCAGATAATAGTACATCGCAAATGTCAGATAGGATTTTCCGCAGCCGAAGTCTATCAGCGTCAGCTCCCTTCCCCGCTCAAGCTCCGGAAGGATATCCTCGATAAATTCCAGAAAACGGTTGATCTGGCGAAACTTGTCATATCTTGCATGAACGATCTTCCCATCCTGCGTCATGACGCCAAGGTCTACCAGAAACGGTACGACCGTCCCTTCTTTTAATACATATTCCTTTTTGCGGTTATGGGACGCTACTGCCGCCTGTCGTTTCACCAGCATTTTGGTACGGCGGATCGTGGCCTTTCCCTTACGATTCACCAACGCCTGAACCGACTCCTGCGTGGTATCCATCTGAAGCTGCTTGTAATCCTCCAGAAGCCACGCCTGAAGCTGCTTTAGCAGCTCCTCTTTGTGATAATTCGTATGGAACTCGCGCTTGCCATCCGAGACCGTGCCCTGAAAACACAGCTCCCCCCGCAGCTTCACCGGGCGGAGCTTTATCTTATCTGCGATCTCCCCATGACGTCTGCCGCTCACCGTAGCCCGCAGCATCTGTTCATTCAGAGTCTCCCGCAGAATTGCCAGTAATTTTTCCATTCATCTTACCCTCTTATATACTCCACATGTTTATCGGTATCATACTATCATACTCCGCAGTACCGCGCAAAGTTTTTCTCACCATTGTCTGCAATGGCGGTGTCTGCATCTTCTGCGGAACATCTCCTGATACAGCATTACCTGCACAAAATCTCCCAGCCAGTCCTGTCCGGGACGGCAGTTGCGGCACCTCCCATGTTGCATCATGGACATCTCCTCCGGCAGCATGGCAGGGCTTTGATCCCCGATACGTTCCTGCACACGTTCCACGATCTGCTCTGTCATATTCCATACGCGTTCCTGCTCCGGAACCACATCAAACATCACGCTTCCCTCGTATTCCATCCGGTCGCAGGTCTCCTCCACCTCGCCCAGCAGGATCTTCGCCATATCCGGATAGAGCTCTCTTAGACGCTGCCAATCCCGCTCATCCTCTGTCACAAAATTCGGACACGGTGTGTTATCGTCCCGTCTCAGAGGACAGGACGACTGCATGAGCGTCTCTCTTCGCCAGCTCTGTGGAATTCCCTCCTGCTGCATCATCTCATCACATCTCGGATAACAGGGGCAGTCACAGGGACAGCCCCGGGAGGTTCTCTGATCATCCATACGATCACTCCATTATCAATTCTCTTTAGTGTACTATATGATACAGCCGCCTTCGATGCTATATGGTTTATTCATGTATCGTCTTATCTATATCTGATCATATGTCTCCAGAAAATGATGCTTCACTCCGTCTTTTTTATAGGCAACCACCGTACTGAGGTTGACATTCTCCACGCTGCGGAAAATATTACTCTCCACAAACGGATTCGTCTTTTTCATCTGCGCAATGAGCTGCTTGACGTCCATGCGCTTGGAGGCGTTGGCTCCGTTAGGATTGCAGGTAGAGCAGGTATCCGTGAATTTACATGCACACTGGATAAAGCCCAGCCCATTATAATCCCTCCATGCCTTGATACGATCCTCCCGAATCAGATACATGGGGCGGATCAGCTCCATTCCTTCAAAATTCGTACTGTGAAGCTTCGGCATCATGGTCTGCACCTGACCCCCGTAAAGCATTCCCATCAGGATCGTCTCGATCACATCATCATAATGATGTCCCAGAGCGATCTTATTGCAGCCCAGCTCCTTTGCCTTACTGTACAGATATCCGCGGCGCATTCTTGCACAGAGATAGCACGGAGACTTCTCTACATGGAAGACCGATTCGAAAATATCTGATTCAAACACAGTGATCGGAATATGCAGATTTTTCGCATTCTGGCGGATGATCTCCATATTCGCCTCGCTGTAGCCCGGATTCATCACAAGATAGATCACTTCAAAGTTCACCTTATTGTGCCGCTTTAATTCCTGAAAAAGCTTCGCCATCAGCATGGAGTCCTTGCCTCCGGAGATGCAGACTGCGATCTTATCGCCCTCCTTCACCAGCTCATACTCCCGCACAGCCTTTGTAAAATTACACCAGATATCCTTGCGGAACTTCTTGCGCAGGCTCTGCTCTACCTCCTTATAATAGTTGTCATCCAGCGCTTTATCCGCCGCAGTCATCAGCCAGTTCAGATAGCCTCCCTGCAGACTGTACACGTCAAGTTCTTCCTCCTGCAGGCGTTCTGCTGCTCCTGCGCTCAGCTCGCCCTTCTGGCAATATACTACCAGCTTTTTCTCCCGAAAATCCGCGCTACGCGCAAAGATCGCTTCGCCCGGAATACTGATGGCTCCCGGAATATGTCCGTATCCGAAGGCCAGATCATTTCTTATATCTACCAGCTCATAGCTGTCGCGATCCCACGCTGCCAGCTCCTGCGCCGTCACTTCTTTGATATTATCCAATACCATTACCTCTCTTTTTAAATCATGATTACTTTCCATATCATCTATCTCAAACATTTACTATACTGTTTTTCTGTAAAGTTTGTCAACACCAGAAAACTTGAGTTTCCGCAGTTCTATCCACACAAGATTCACTTTGCTGTTCCTGATAT
>JAUNCG010000099.1 GCA_030526715.1 Eubacteriales bacterium | reverse complement strand
GTATATCGGATTCCGGCACATCTGGCTTAAAGATAATACAAAGCATTTTGCGTGGGAAGACTTATGCGCAGATCGGCAGCTGCGCTTGATTCGTATCGCATGAAGTTGCCCTTGCAATATAGGTCATGTTGGCTTACAATCTTAGTATGTGTCTGCACGGCAAGGAGAAATCCTGAGTGCGGAAATGCGAAAGAGAGGTTAGAAAGATGGCAGAAAAATCATGCAGCGGCGCATCCTCTTGCTCTAAAGAGAGCTGTGAGGGATGTCCCAGTAAGCAGCAGCCGGAGAGCTTTCTGGTTGATGCAAATATGTATTCAGAAGTAAAAAAAGTAATCGGTATCGTCAGCGGTAAGGGCGGCGTGGGTAAATCCATGGTGACCGCATCTTTGGCTAATGAGCTGGCTGCGAAGGGATACCGTGTTGGTATTATGGACGCAGATATTACCGGACCGTCCATTCCGAAAATGTATGGTCTGAAGGGACCGGCGATGGCGGATGATGAGGGAATCTATCCGATGATCACAGAGAATGGTATTAAAGTAATTTCCATTAATCTGCTGATGCCGGATGAGGAAGCTCCGGTGATCTGGAGAGGACCGGTAATCGCAGGGGTGGTAAAGCAGTTCTGGAGCGACGTCATCTGGGGTGAGTTGGATTATCTTCTGGTGGATATGCCTCCGGGAACCGGAGATGTGCCGTTGACCGTATTCCAGTCCCTTCCGGTAGACGGCGTGGTGATCGTCTCCTCACCGCAGGATCTGGTACGCATGATCGTAAAGAAGGCATACAATATGGCAAAGACCATGAATATTCCGGTCTATGGAATTGTAGAAAACTACAGTTACCTGAAATGTCCGGACTGTGGAAAGGAGATCTCCGTGTTCGGTGAAAGCCACATCGAGGAGATCGCTGCAAATCTGGAGACCGAGGTACTCGGCAAGATGCCGATCGATTCGGAATACGCCAAGCTTGCAGACGGAAGCTTTGCAGGAGCAAGAAATCCGTATATTGAAAAAGCAGTGCAGGCGGTCAGATAGTTTAATCGAATCAGTGCTACATCAAAATGCCGGTGCATCCCTAAGAAAGCGGGATACACCGGCAAATTTGATTATTCGCGGTTATAGTATCGCAGCACATGCTCGACGTATTCTGGGTCGCCATAACTGCTCCAGCCGAGTTGATTCATCATCATTTCCGAAAATTCCGTAGCATTTTCTACAGAGTAAGTCCCATAATTGTCCAGTACCCACAGGGCATAATCATTTCCGAAGTTGTATTCCTGCAGAGCGATTTTTACACGCTCCATATTGCTGATATGGCGGCATCCCGCCCGTTCCAGACAATAGGCAAAGGTCTGAGCGCCAACGTCAATAGAATAATCCACATCTGTGATACTGTTGGGCGTATTGTCATATTCCGTGTTAAAAGGACTCTCGGAACACTGAAAAACGTCCGTACCCTGTCCGGAGCTTTCCTGCTGCATGATAGCCAGCATGAGAACTGAATATTCTTCAATACCGTACTTTTGGCAGGCAGCCTCGACCTGAGGCTGATAGCTGAGGACATCAGAGTTTACACCGACCAGCTCGCCACGCTCTATGGGGGAGAAAAGGCGGGGAAGCAGAAATATCAGAGCAAGCAGAACAATGACCGTCAGAGCAATACAGACGAGCATGACCTTCTGATGACGTACCTGCTGTTCTCTGGCGAGCGTTTTCGCGGTGCGACTGTCGGGGCGGGAGGAGGAATGCTGTCGGCTTCTGTGGCGTGAGCGTTCCCGAGGAAGATCAGGATGATTTCTGTTCTTTTTAACGAAAAATGAAGTAGTTCGAGCTTTATGTGTTCTCATAGGTTATTTCCTGTATATTCTTTTATGTATTACTTGATTTTTTTATTATCCTCATTATAATCGAAAGTAAGGCGGTTGTAAACGAGTCCGTCATAAAGGAAGGGAGAGTCTTATGAAACGTGCGGAAATAACAACTATTTTAAATAAAAAAGAGACAATCACATTGTTTGAGGATTTATACGGAAAAGACAATGTGGAAGCAAATGTGGAAAGATATCGTCAACTGGCTGACGGATTTGTAAAGAACTTCGGAGATGAGGAGTTTGAACTGTTTTCGTCGCCGGGAAGAACGGAAATCGGGGGCAATCATACAGATCATAATCATGGCAAGGTGCTGGCAGGAAGCGTGAATCAGGACTGTATCTGTGCTGCGCGCAGGAACGGGGGAAATACGATCCGCATTGTCAGTGAGACCTTTCATCAGGATTTTACCATCAATCTGGACAAGCTGGAGACAACAGACAAGACGACCGGCACAGTAGCACTGATGAAGGGAATGCTGGCTGGCTTTGTTGAAAAAGGATTTCAGATCGGTGGCTTTGACGCATATACCACGAGCAACGTCATCAGTGCGGCAGGCGTGAGCTCCTCTGCTTCTTTTGAGATGTTGATCTGCTGTATGCTGGATTATTTTTTCAATGAGAATAAGCTGAGCGTGACCGATTATGCACACGTAGGCAGATATGCAGAGAACAAATATTGGAACAAGGCGTCCGGACTGCTGGATCAGATGGCCTGTGCGAGCGGCGGCGTGGTGACGATTGATTTTAAAGACTGTGAGAATCCGAAGGTAGAGAAGATCGATTTCAGTCTTGACGAGATCGACTGCGATCTTCTGATCGTCAATACCGGTAAGGGTCATGCAAATATGAGCGACGAATATTCCGCGGTGCCGGTAGAGATGAAGAGGGCAGCGGCATTCTTCGGAAAAGAGGTGCTGGCGGAGGTTGACTACGAAGAATTCCTGAAGAAGATCCCGCAGATGAGAAAAGAAATCGGGGATCGCTGTGTACTCCGCGCCCTGCATTTCTACAGTGAGAACATCAGAGTTGATGAGGAAGTGGCAGCTCTGAAAGAGAAACAATATGATGATTTCTTAAGACTTGTGTGTGAGTCGGGCGATTCCTCATGGAAATGGCTGCAGAACTGCTACTGTATCGAGAATGCTTCAGAGCAGGCGATCTGTATTGCATTGGCTATGACAGAGCTCTACTTTAAGAGCCGACCGAAGATGCAGCATGCATTCCGTATCCATGGCGGCGGTTTTGCAGGAGTGATCATGGTGATACTTCCGAAAGCGTATACAGAGGACTACACCACTTATATAGAAGAAAAACTGGCAGACAAATGCGTCTATAAGATGAGTATCCGTAAGTATGGTGCAATCCATATGGACGTATAACCACATGGAATTCATGTGGTGAACCGGATACGACAAATAAGGCGTTTCTGAATGATTCAATCCAGATAATTTTGAGAACATTTTACACAGGCAGAATTGCGGCTGCATATGAAGGAGACCATGGTGTCCTCCGGATAACGGCTGCAGCTGCCTTTTTTATATGTGACGGTATGCGTGACCTTCGAAGCGTCAGTCGGACAACGGTATTCGTAGGTCTCGGTGTATTCCAAATGCTGTTCCATAGATTAGGTTATCCTTTCCGTAAAATTAAGACGATACACATACATTGACCTTACCATTGAAATTAGAAAAAGTCAATGAAGAATGACACATAAACAAAAATAAATCATTATAACATATGATGGACAAATGTGGAAAAGCATGTTACAATACATTTACATAAAGCATTTCAAAGCTCTGGCGATTCGCCATATGTTCAACAGATACAATCGGATATGGCGAATATTGAGGCAGGTCTAAGCGTGCCGTGTATTTCCCATATCTATTAAGAATGGGAGGAAAGTATTATATCAGAATTAGAAAAAAGCATATATATGACAGAAGGTGTTTCGGAGTATGACCGCGAAGCAAAGCAGCTCATAGCTAACAGGAAAATTATAGGGATGCTTCTGGCAGCGTTTGTGGATGAGTTTCAGGGGATGACTGCGGAAGAGGCGGAAGCGTATATTGTTGAGGAACCGCTTATCGGAAGTGTTCCGCTAGATTCCGGTATGACCAATACGGTGAATACAGAGGGGATCGTGATCTATAACACTGAGAATTCGGCACATTTGGAGGGTGAGATAAAATATGACATTTTATTTCGTGTGTGGATGAGAGGTGAGATATCACAGTTTATCATCAATTTGGAAATCCAGAAGAATATGCCGACAGAGTATCCGCTGCTGAATCGCGGTATATTCTATGGTGCGAGGATGTTGTCCTCTGAAAAAGAACGGGACTTTGTAAAAATGGAATATGGCAAGATGAAGCGCGCGTATTCCATTTGGCTGTGTATGAACTTAAAAGAATGCAGTACATATCACGTACAGCTACAGGGAGAAAACCGTCTCGGTACACAGCAGTGGGAGGGAGATCTTGGTTTAATGCAGCTCACATTTGTAGGTTTGCCTAAAACGCTGCCGGATAAGAAAGAAAGCGGAATTCACAGACTTCTAACGGGAATTTTGTCAAATAAGATAAGTGCAGAGAAAAAACTGGAGCTACTAAATGAATTTGGATTACAAACAGACAAAGATATAAAAGAAAGGGTGAACTATATGTGTAATCTTGGCGAAGGAATATG
>JAUNCG010000098.1 GCA_030526715.1 Eubacteriales bacterium | reverse complement strand
GATACTTCAGAGGCTCTTTTTTGGATTCTTTTGACATAAGCTTGTCACATCCTTTATGTTTGATTAGATATTATGCTAATAGTATAACAGAAAAAAAGAGGAACAACAACAGGATCATGAAAATAAATACAACAATGTATACATCAAAATAAAAGAAGTATAAATTGCATGAATTATTCAAAAAAATCAGATATAAAAATCGCTGAATAAAAAATAAAATCTTAATAACTGTGGAAAATATGCATAAAAAATAATTGCACAAATTGTGTAAAAAGTGGAAAATAAGTGTACAAAGTAGAATAAAGGGAAAATGAGTTGACAAAGATAACAAAACACGATATGTTGTATACAACACGAAACGAAACGTATCTCTGTAGAGTGGCAGAGACGTAAATAATGCAAAGGAAAAGGAGAAAAAGTATGAAAAAAGTATTGTTAGGAGCAGTGGCAGTAGCAGCAATGATGAGCATGAGCGTATCGGCAGCAGATACGGTGGAGATCAATGTTGGTTATGAGAATGCCATCACAGAGCCGGCAGCACAGGCTGCTGAGAAGTGGAAAGAGCTTGTTGAGGAGAAATCGGGTGGATCTATTACCTTGAATCTGTTTCCGAACTCTGCGCTGGGCAAGAAGAATGATCTGATCGACCAGATGCTTCTTGGTGAGAATGTAATTACTGTTGCGGACGGTGCGTTTCTTGCTGAGTATGGTGTAAAGGACTTTGGTTTCTTCTATGCGCCGTACGCATTTGCATCATGGGATGATGAGTGGAAGGTTATCGACAGTGATTGGTATGCAGATCTTTGTGATCAGCTTGCTACTACCGGTGGACTTCGTGTTCTTTCTTCTAACTGGATTTATGGCGCGCGCGATATTCTTTCCACGAAAGAGATTCATACACCGGCAGATCTTCCGGGCCTGAAGATGCGAGTTTCTTCCAACGATCTGTCCACTACCAGCTTCAGCGATCTTGGTGTAACGGCGGTTGGTATGGATATGTCCGATGTATATCAGGCGATGAGCGGTGGTACGATCGATGCGGTTGAGAACCCGATCTCTTCCTTGTACAATCGTTCCTTCCAAGAGGTTGGCAAATATCTTGTAAAGAACGAGCATATTCTTGCAACATCTATGTGGATTTGCGGAGAGCTCTTCTACTCAACCTTGACCGAGGAGCAGCAGCAGATCCTCTCTGAATGTGCTGATGAGGCGGGTCTTGTAAACAATGAGCTGTATGATGAGGCAGCAGCGGCAGCAGAGCAGGGTATGATCGATGCGGGTGTTGTTGTATATGAGCCGACTGAGGAGGAGAAGGCTGAGTGGATCTCAGCAGCACAGCCGTTCTTTGAGAGCGCAACTGAGACTATGGGATGGACCGAGGGTCTTTATAACAGCGTTCAGGAGATTATCGCTCAGTAATCAGATAATATTGAATAGTCTCTTTATTAATAAGAAAGAATGAGACAGATGTCCGGGGAGTTCTGAATGACAGGTCTCCTTGGACATTTTTGAGGTGAACAAAAAGTTTTACAGATTGGAGGAATTTTCATGAAGGAGCAGAAGAACTGGAAAGTAATGCTGTTAAACCTTGATGTGGTGATCGCGGCGGTTGCGATGTGCATTCTGGTGGGTCTTACTTTTACCGGTGTTATTGCGCGCTACGTGGTAAACAGACCTTTTGCGTGGATCGAGGAGGTACAGGCGGCGTTAATCGTCTGGGTAATCTTTGGTGCGGCGGGGGCGGCTTTTCGTACTGCAAACCATGCGGCTATTGAAGTTTTTTATGAGATGTTTCCGAATGCGGTAAAGACAGTGATCAATGTTATTATTTTGATCGTATCTGTTATCACGCTGGGATTTCTTGGCTATAATGCAGTGAAGTATATTGAGGTGTTTACCATGAGTGGACGCACTACCCCGATCCTGCATTTTTCTTATAAAGCGATTTTTTGTATCGTACCTGTGTCGTGTGTTTGGCAGATTGTTAACTTTATTCTGGTGAATTTCTTCCATTATTCAGAACAGGAAGTGATCGAGTCTATTACGGATGAAGAGTTTGAGGAGGCGAAAAAGAAATGAGTGTGATTGGAATTGCTTGTATCCTTCTTCTGGTACTACTGTTCATCAAAGTACCGGTATATATCTCGATTTTGGCGGCATCTGCGTTTTATTTTGTGGCAACTCCGGGCACTAACGCGCTGATTTTCGCGCAACAGACACTGACCGGTGCGCAGGGGCTGTCTCTTCTGGCTATTCCTTTTTTTGTAATGGCTGGTGTATTTATGAACTATACGGGTGTAACACGTCGAATCATGGAGTGCTGTTCTGTACTGACTGCCCGTATGTACGGCGGTCTTGCGCAGGTTAATATTCTTCTGTCTACTCTGATGGGTGGTTTGTCTGGTTCTTCTCTGGCAGATGCTGCAATGGAAGCGAAGATGCTGGTTCCGTCTATGGAGGCGCACGGGTTCTCTAAAGCATTTGCATCTGTAGTTACGGCAGCTTCGGGAATGGTCGTTCCGTTGATTCCGCCCGGAACCGGATTGATCATCTATGCAAGTATAAATAATATTTCTGTAGGGCAGTTGTTCATTGCTGGTATTGGTCCGGGTGTCATGCTTACGATCACTCTGATGGTGTTCACACGTTTCGTATCAAAGAAGCGTGGTTATCTCCCGGAGCGAACCACCAAGATTCCGGCTAGAGAAAAAGTGCAAGCGATCAAACCGGCGATCCTGCCAATGCTTCTGCCGATTATTATCATCGGCGGTGTGCGTGTGGGTATTTTCACCGCAACCGAGGCGGGTACGGTAGCGATTGTTTATGCGTTGCTGCTGGGAGTGCTGTATCGCGAAATGAAGTTTTCGGATTTTCTGAAGGGTTGTAAGGAAACTGTTACCACAACGACTTCTATTATGTTGATTGTTGCGGCAGCATCTTGCTTCTCGTGGATCCTGACTAAAGAGCAGATTCCGCAAACATTTGCAACTTGGATGACCAGCACGATCGGAAACAAGTATCTGTTCCTGATTGTTGTAAATATCTTTCTGATTATCGTTGGTATGTTCGTGGAGGGTAATGCTTCCATGATCGTACTTGGTCCGCTGCTTCATCCAGTAGCTATGGCGTTTGGTATTAATCCGGTTCACTTTGCGATGGTGTATATTTTCAACTGCACCATTGGCGCATTTACACCACCTATGGGTACGTTGATTTTTGTAACCTGTGGTATTACAAAGTGTTCCACCAAGGAGTTCATCAAAGAGTCGATTCCATTTTATATCCTGTTTGCGATCGACATTATTGTGTTGACTTACTTCCCGCCGCTGTCTACCTTCTTGGTAGATCTGATTTATTAAACGAGAAAGAAGTGATAGATAATTATGAGAAAGCGTCCGTTAGTAGCAGAGTTAGTAAAAGACACTTATGTACCGAAAATGTTTCGCGTAAAGCAGAATTTTCCGCGTCCGCATATTGCTCCGGAAGAGATTCCGGGGATTATTGACGGCCTACTGAGTGAGGAAAAGTTTGCATCCCGTGTAAAACCGGGAATGCGGATTGCCATCACTGCCGGATCAAGAGGCATTGCGAACGTAGCGTTGACTACAAAATGCATCGTAGATTTCTGTAAGTCCAGAGGAGCAGAGCCGTTTGTGGTTCCGGCAATGGGGAGTCACGGTGGAGCCACTGCAGAGGGACAAAGAGAGATCCTTGCGGGATATGGTATTGTGGAAGAGTATGTGGGATGTCCGATCGTATCCTCTATGGAGGTAAAGAAAATCGGTGTGAACGAAGATGGTAAGGAAGTATTTATCGACAAGAATGCTGCGGAGGCAGACGGTATCATTCTTGGATGTCGTATCAAGCCGCATACTGCATTTCGCGGCCCTTATGAGAGTGGGCTGATGAAGATGATGGCGATTGGCCTAGGAAAACAGCACGGTGCGGAGCAGGTGCATGAGGAAGGCTTCCATAATATGGCGAAGAATGTTCCGGCATTTGGACGTTGTATTCTGAAAAACGCTCCGGTGCTGTTTGGGGTACCGACCATTGAGAATGCTTATGATGAGACTTGTAAGATCGTGGCGGTTGCTGCGGAGGATATCGAGGCGCAGGAGCCGAAGCTACTCAAAGAGGCATTTACTTATATGCCGCGTATTCTTGTGGATTCTTGTGATGTTCTGGTAGTTGATCAGATCGGTAAGAACTTCAGCGGAGATGGAATGGATCCCAATATTACGGGTACATTCTGCTCTAATTCTGCTTCGGGTGGTATCGTCTCACAGAGAGTTGCGGTTCTGGATCTTAGCCCGGAGACACATGGCAATGGTATTGGTCTCGGATATTCCAGTGCAACCACACAGAGAGTATTTGATCAGTTGGATCTACCCTCTATGTACCCGAATGCGATTACCTGTACTGTACTGGGCGGTGTTCGTATACCAATTGTAATGGAGAGTGACAAGGAATGCATTCAGGTATGTATCAAGAGCTGCAATGAGATTGACAAAACCAACCCGAGAGTGGTGCGAATCCCCAACAGCTTACATCTTGAGCATATTATGCTGTCAGAATCTTATTGGGATGAGGTGAAAAATATCCCGGGTCTTGAAATTGAGTCTGAACCGGAGTATCTTCCGTTTGATGAAGACGGCAATCTCTGGTAATTGGAGGAGAGGTATGAAAAAATTAAGCTATGCAACATTGGAAGAAATGGGTTATGAAGGGTATCTGCT